>JBDTXR010000152.1:0-18591 GCA_040006075.1 Byssovorax sp.
CAGAACCTCCTCGTCTTCCGCTTCGGCAACACCATCTTCGAGCCGCTCTGGTCGCGGCAGCACGTCGATCACGTGCAGATCACCGTGGCCGAGGAGATCGGCGTCGAGGGGCGCGTCGACTTCTACGAGAAGATCGGGATCACGCGCGACATCGTGCAGAACCACGCGCTGCAGATCCTGACGCTGGTGGCGATGGAGCCGCCGTCGTCGTGGGACGCGAACGCGGTGCGCGACGAGAAGGTGAAGGTGCTGCGCACGATCCGGCCGATCCTCGGCGACGAGGTGCTCTCCCGGACGGTGCGCGGGCGCTACGCCGCGGGCACGGTGCGCGGCGACAAGGTGCCCGGGTACCTCGACGAGATCGAGGCGATGCGGGCCGAGAAGCCCGAGCTCTCGAAGGACTCGAAGACCGAGACCTACGTCGGCATGCGGCTCGAGCTCGAGAGCTGGCGCTGGGGCGGCGTGCCCTTCTATTTGCGGGCGGGGAAGCGCCTGGCCAAGCGCGTGGCCGAAGTGGCGATCCACTTCAAATCGCTGCCGCACGGCCTCTTCAAGGACACGCGCGGCGCCACCAACGAGCCCAACTCGCTGGTGATCCGGATCCAGCCCGACGAGGGGATCTCGCTCCGCTTCGCGACCAAGGTGCCGGGGCAAGGCATCGCCGTGCGCGAGGTGGCCATGGACTTCCGCTACGGCGCCGAGTTCGGCGCGAGCACGCCCGAGGCCTACGAGCGCTTGATCCTCGACGCCATGCGCGGCGAGGCGACGCTGTTCACCCGCGCCGACGAGGTCGAGGCGCAGTGGAGCTTCATCGATCCGATCCTCGCGGCGTGGGAGAAATTCAACGCACCCGTCGCCAACTACCCGGCCGGGAGCTGGGGGCCGCAAGAGGCCGACGGGCTCCTCGTCGGCGGTGACACCTGGAGGAAGCCGTGACGGCTGCGGGCAGCGGCGCGGTGAGCGAGGCCGTCTCGCGCGTCGAGGCCGAGCTCGGCGCGTTCTGGTCGGCCGCGAGCCAGGGCGACAACCCCAAGGCGCGCGCCTCGACCATGAACTTCGTGGTCGTCGGTGGCACCGCGGTGATGGATCGCCTGCGCGACGAGATCGAGACCCTCTCGCAGACCCGCGCCGGGCGCGCGTTCCTGATCACCATCGACGCCCGCCTCGCGCCCTGGGAGGTGAGCTCCGACGTCAGCGCCGTCTGCCACAAGGAGGGCGAGACGGTGGTCTGCTACGATCGAATCGAGCTTGGTTTCGGGGCGATCGCCGCGCAGCGCGCCGCCTCGGTGCTCGGCGCGCTGGTGCTGCCCGAGGTCCCGACCATCGTCGAGGCCGGGGCCGGCGCGCCGCTCTCGCTGGTCGAGGCGCTGGTCAGCCGCGCCGATCGGATCCTGGTCGACTCGGCCGATCTCGGCGCGCGCAAGGTCGCCGATCTGGCGCGCAAGACGGCCGCGCCGATCGCCGATCGGGCCTTCGTCCGCACCTTCTCGTGGCGCGACATGGTGGCGCGGTTCTTCGACGATATCGTCGGCGCGACGAAGGCCGTGACCCGGATCCGGATCGCGCGGACCTCGGGCTGGAAGCACGATCCGGCGGCGCTGATCCTCGGCTGGCTCGCCTCGCGCCTCGGCATGAAGCTCGAGAGCAAGGAGAGCGCGATCAACGGCAACGGCGACAAGGCGACGATCGAGCTCGTCGCCGAGGAGCCGAGGGATCCGCTCGGCGCCGGGGAGATCACCGCGATCTCCTTCACCACCTGGATCGACGGCGTGGCGCTCGAGCTCTCGTGCGCGCGCCTTTCCGACGATCTCCACACGGTGTGCTGGAAGCGCGAGGGCGCGCGCACCGGGGCCCACCACCACGCGCTCGGCTTCCGCGAAGAGTCGTGGGTGCTGCTGAAATGCATCGACGCCACCGAGGGCGACCGCATCTACCGGGAGGCCGTCCTCGCCGCCGCCGACTGGAGCGGACGATGAGCGCCAGCACCCTCCCGGCGTCGATGGAATCGATCGTCGCAGCCGGCCGCGAAGAGCACGCGGCGATGGCGGCCGAGCTGCTCGCGCGGGCGATCCAGGGCGCGGTCGACGAGCGCGGCGTGGCGCGCGTGGCGCTCTCGGGCGGCACCACGCCGAGCGACACCTACCGCGCGCTCGCGGCGCTCGCGCTCCCGTGGGCCCAGGTCGAGTGGTATCAGGTCGACGAGCGCGCCGGCGATCCGGCGAGCCCGCGATCGAACTACGCGGCCGCGGCGCGCGATCTCGGCCTCGACGACGGCGCGCACGGCAAGCTCTTCCGCATGGAGAGCGAGGCGACGGATCTCGACGCCGCGGCGCGCGCCTACGAGGCCCTGCTCCGGCGCACGTTCGGCGTCGCCTCCGCCGTCGCCTTCGACGCGGTGACGCTGGGCATCGGCGACGACGGCCACACCGCGTCGCTCTTCCCGGGCCTCGCGGTGGTCGGCATCGACGATCGGCTCGTCGCCGCGATCCCCGAGCAGCCCGCGAAGAAGCTCGAGGCGCGGCTCACCCTCACGGCGCCGGTGATCCTGGAAGCTCGCCTCGCCGTGGTCATCGTCCGCGGCGCGAGCAAAAGCGGTCCAGTGGCGGCGGCGCGACGGCCTGGCAGCGAGGAAGAGATCCCGGCGCGGATCCTTCATCGCGCCAGGGGCCGCGTGGTCTGGATCCTCGACAAAGAAGCCGCCGG
The DNA here is from genome assembly GCA_040006075.1 of Byssovorax sp. Lineage (GTDB taxonomy): Bacteria > Myxococcota_A > Polyangia > Polyangiales > Polyangiaceae > JANYGI01. Next base: position 2,704 of record JBDTXR010000152.1, read on the forward strand.
CTGAGCGTCACGCTCTCCCCCGCGAAACCCACCCCAAAAAAAGTTCGGCCCGCCTGCTCTCACCTCGCTTCACGAGGCGTGGCCAGCGCCCTTTGTAGCAAGAAGCGCAAATACGCCCCAGGTCGTGGGGCGCGAGCATTTTTGCGACATGAGCCCTGGACAGTGGCCCCATCGTTCGCTTATGGTGAAAAATTAGATCACCTGGCGCGTAACGCGGATCGATGCCCGTCGACCGCGATACAGCAAGTAGTCGCTCACAGTCGTTGGGTCGGGGCGGGCAAAGATCAGTCAACGCAGCGCTGATGGATCGGCGGCGGTCCGGCGAGATAGCGAGGCGACGCGAGGGGCCGTTGGATCCCTCGACGGCGATCGTGTGTCTTCCAGGCGCAGAGTGCCAATCAATTGACGCGAGCTGTCGCCTGCTCGCTGGAACGCGAACTCACACCCTTCACGAGACACGCTATGCGCCTTCATCGATCCCAAATCAGACCCTGGATCTGCTGGATAGTGGCCCTCGCCGCGCTGCTGTTCGCCCTGCCCAGGGAGGCTCGCGCCGGGACGTTCATCCCGGTGACGACCCAGCAAATACTCTTCAGCCTCGACGCCAACTGTGGAGATGCCAACGACGTCGCGCCGATGACGGTCCCCGTCGGGACGCCGGTGTGGATCTGTCACCGGTTCGAGAACAAATCGGGGATCGTCCTTTACAACGTGGCGATGCAGGACGCGCAGGCGCCGGTGACGACCACCTGGAGCTCGGTCAATGACGGCGCGGTGGTCTTCGGCAAGGTGCCGATCATTGCCAGCGCGACCACCGACTACGTGTTCACCGTCACCGGCACCAACGCGGTCGGCGACACCTTCCTCCGCGGGCCGGACCGGGCGACGCTCACGGTCACCGTGCCGGTGATCACGGTGGCGAAGACCGTGAGCACGAACGGGGTTTGCCCCGGCAGCGAGCTGGTCACGGTGCTCTCCGGTACCCCGGTGACCACCTGCTACAAGGTCACCAACACCGGCGCCACGGCCATCAGCGGCGTGATCCTCACCGACGCGGCGTTGACGATCAACGTCGGTAACCTCGCCGTGGGGCAGTCGATCAGCGGCTCGAAGACGGTCCCCGCGGTCGTCGACAGCAACACCTTGGCCGTCGCCAAGGGTACGGTATCGGGGAAACAGGTGGTGAGCGCGCCCGACGGCGCCGCGATCGACGTGGTCGCGCCGGCGCTCACGGTCGCCACGACGGTGTCGACCAACGGCTCTTGCCCTGGCCAGGAGATCGTCAATGTCCTCGCCGGCACCAGCCTGCTCTGGTGCTACGTGGTCACCAACAGCGGTGACACCGCGGTCAAGGACATCACCGTCACCGACGACTTCTTCGGCGCGGTCCCCGGCGGGAGCGCGCTGCTGGCCCCGGGAGCGAGCTTCACGCTGACCCGGCCCGACTCGTCCACGCTCGATACGACGGTCACTGCCGTGGCCAACGGGACGACCGTGGCGACGAGCACCGCGGTGCACAGCAACCAGGATCCGGCGGCCGTGAACGTCGTTGGCCCCCACGTCGACATCGACGTCACCGTCAGCACCAACGGGGTTTGCCCGGGCGCGGACGTGGTCACGGTCGCTGCGGGGACCGGCGCTCGGTACTGCTACCTGGTGTCCAACGCCGGTGACGATGCGCTCCACACGATCGACGTCGTCAACGACGCCAACGTGCTCGTCGGCACCATCCCCGCCCTCGCGGTCGGGGCCTCGACGACGATCGTCGGGGCGCCGTTCGTCGTCCAGGGGGACGCGGTCGAGACGGCCACGGCCACCGCGACGGATCCCTACGGGTTCGGGGTCTTCGCGACCGACATGGCCAAGATCCACGCGCTCTTGCCGGGCCTCCAGATCCAGAAGACGGCGAGCACCGATGGCACGTGTCCGGGCAGCGAGCTCGTGACGGTGCTGTCGGGCGCGCAGGTGACCTATTGCTACGCGGTGACCAACACCGGCGGTACGTCGCTGAGCGGCGTCACCGTCGACGACAACGGCGTCACGGTCGCGGTGGGTAATCTGGCTCCTGGCCAGTCGGCCACGGTCTCTGCGGCGGTGACGGCGACGTCCGACGCCGAAACGTCGGCGGTGGCCACGGGCACCAACGTGCCGACCGGAGCGCCGTTCTCGAGCGCGCCCGACGCGGCGGCGGTCGACGTGGTCGCTCCCGCGCTGTCGATCCAGAAGACGGCGAGCACCGATGGCACGTGTCCGGGCGTCGAGCTCGTGACGGTGCTCTCGGGCGCTCAGGTCACCTACTGTTACACCGTGACCAACACCGGCGATACGCTGGTGAGCGGCGTCATGGTCACCGACGGTGGGGTGGTGATCTCGGTCGGTGATCTCCAGCCGGGCGACTCGGCCGACGGCGCGTCGGTCGTGACCGCCACGGTCGACGCCGATGTGCCGGCCACGGCCTCGGGCACGTCCTCGGCGACCGGAACCTCGGTGACGAGCGCGCCCGACGACGCGGCCATCGACGTCGTGGCGCCCGCCCTGTCGATCCAGAAGACGGCGAGCAGCGACGGGTCCTGTCCCGGCTCGGAGCTGGTGACGGTCCTCGCGGGGGCGCCGGTCGCCTACTGCTACGTGGTGACCAACACCGGCGACGCGGCGATCAGCGGGATCACCGTGAACGACAGCGGCGTGACCATCGCGATTGGCAATCTCGGTGCTGGCCAGTCGGGCAACGCGTCGACGACCTTCACGGCCACCGTGAACGAGACGACGCTGGCCGTCGCGGACGGCGTCTCCACGCCGACCGGTACGCCGGTCGAGAGCGCGCCCGACGGCGCTTCCGTGGCGATCGTGGCCCCGGCTCTGTCGATCCAGAAGACGGTCAGCGTGGATGGCACCTGTCCGGGCAGCGAGCTCGTGACGGTGCTCGCCGGCGCTCAGGTCACCTACTGCTACACGGTGACCAACACCGGGGACACCGCGATTGGCAACGTCGTGGTCGACGACAGCGGCGTCACGGTGGCGATTGGCAATCTCGCTCCCGGCCAGTCGGGCCAGGGCAGCGCGACGGGCGTCGCCACGGTGGACACCAGCACCGCGGCGACGGCCTCGGGCACGGCCACCGCGACGGGAACCTCGGTGTCGAGCCCGCCGGATGCGGCGGCGGTCGACGTGATCACGCCGGCGCTCTCGATCCAGAAGACGGCCAGCACCAGCGGCGCCTGCCCCGGCAGCGAGCTGGTCACGGTGCTCGGCGGCGCTCAGGTCACCTACTGCTACTCGGTGACCAACACCGGTGACGCGGCTGTGGACGGCGTCGTCGTCAACGACGGCGGCGCGACGGTCTCGATTGGCACTCTGCTCCCCGGCCAGTCGGGCAACGGCACCACGACGATCATCGCCGTCGTGGACACCACCACGGCGGCGACGGCGTCGGGCACGGCCACCGCGACGGGCACCCCGGTCGCGAGCGCGCCGGACCCGGCGTCGGTCGACGTGGTCGCGCCGGCGCTCTCGATCCAGAAGACGGTCAGCGTCGGCGGCGCCTGCCCCGGCACCGAGAGCGTCACCGTGCTCGGCGGCGCCCAGGTCACGTACTGCTACGCGGTCACCAACACCGGCGATACGGCGATTGGCAACGTGGTCGTCAACGACAACGGGCAGACCGTGTCGATTGGCAATCTTGGAGCGGGCCAGTCGGGCGGCGGCACCGCCGTCGTGACTGCGGTCGCCGACGCTAACACCCCGGCGACGGCCTCGGGCACCACCACCGCGACCGGTACGCCGGTGTCGAGCGCTCCGGACGGCGCGGCGATCGACGTGATCACCCCGGCGCTCGCGATCGCGACGACGGTGTCGACCAACGGCGCTTGCCCGGGCCAGGAGGTCGTCAACGTCCTCGCGGGTACCGCGGTGACCTGGTGCTACACGGTGACCAACAGCGGTGACGCCCTGGTGACGGCCGTCGTCGTCACCGACAACCAGTACGGGATCGTCCCCGGGTCCATCCCCTCGCTCAACCCCGGCCAGAGCGCGACGCTGAGCCTCAACGTCTCGGCCTCGGTCGACATCACCGTCACCGCGTCGGCGTCGGGCACCGTGCCCGTCACGGGCACGTCGGTGCAGAGCCCGCAGGATCCTGCGGTCGTCAACGTCGTCAGCCCGAACATCGACATCGACGTCACCGTCAGCACCAACGGCACCTGCCCCGGCGCCGACAGCGTCACCGTGCCGGCCGGCGTGAACGTCCTCTACTGCTACACGGTGACCAACAACGGTGACGACACGCTCACCGACGTCGTCATCACCGACGCGAACGGCAACGTGCTCGGCACGCTGCCCAGCCTCGACTCGGGGGCTTCGTCGACGCTCACCAGCGCGCCGACTCCGGTGCTGGGCGACGCGATCGTCACCGCCACCGCCGCGGGGACCGACGCCTACGGGTTCCCGGTCACCGACACCGACACCGCGCTCATCGACGCGCTCTTCGCCAAGGTGCAGATCCAGAAGACGGTCAGCGTCAATGGCACCTGCCCCGGCAGCGAGCTCGTGACGGTGCTCTCGGGCACGCACGTCACCTACTGCTACCTGGTGACCAACGCCGGGGACACGGCGCTCACCGGCCTCTCGGTCAACGACAACGGCGTCGTCGTCGCCGCGGGCAACCTCGCTCCGGGCCAGTCGAAGCCGGTCTCGTCCTCGGTGACCGTCACCGTCGATCAGAACACGGCGGCCACGGCCACCGGGATCAACGGCGCCACCGGCCAGCCGGTCACCAGCGCGCCGGACGACGCGGCGGTCGACGTGGTCTCGCCGACCCTCTCCATCCAGAAGACGGCGAGCCTCAACGGCGTCTGCCCGGGCGTGGAGACGGTCGTCGTCCTCGCCGGCACTCAGGTCACCTACTGCTACGCGGTGACCAACACGGGGGACACCACCATCGGCGATATCCTCGTCACCGACAGCGGCGCGACGATCTCGATTGGCACGCTCGCCTCGGGCGCGACGGCCAGCGTCCAGAGCGCGATCACCGCGCCGGCGACCGACGTCAACACGTCGGCGACGGCGTCGGGGACTGACACGGCCACGTGGACCAGCGTCACGAGCCCGCCCGACGGCGCGCTCATCGACGTCATCCACCCGGCGCTCACCATCGCGACCACCGTGTCGCTCAACGGCACCTGCCCTGGCCAGGAGGTCGTCAACGTCCTCGTCGGCACGGCGGTGACCTGGTGCTACGTGGTGAAGAACACGGGCGATGTCGCCGTCAACGGCGTCACCACCTCGGACGACATCTACGGCGCGGCGGCCGGCGGCGGCGTGACCCTCGCGGTGGGCGGCAGCGTGACGCTGAGCCGGGCGGCGACGGCGTCGGTCGACATCAATCTCAACGCTTCGGCGGTGGGCGTCGACGCGGCGATTGGCTCGGTCGTGCACAGCAACCAGGATCCCGCGGTCGTCAACGTCGTGAACCCGAGCATCGATATCGACGTGACGGTGAGCACCACCGGCGCTTGCCCCGGCCAGGACGCGATCACCGTGGCTGCCGGGACGTCGGTCGTCAATTGCTACCTCGTGAGCAACCTCGGCGACGACACCCTCAACAACGTGGTGGTCAAGAACGGCTCCGGCGCCGTGCTCACCACCATCGCCGTGCTCCCCTCGGGCAGCGCGACGTCGTTCAGCCAGCCTGCCGCGGCGATCAACCAGGACACCTCGGTCCCGGCCACCGTGACGGCGACTGACCAGTACGGCTTCCCCGTCAGCGACACGGACACCGCGCTCGTCCACGCGCTCTTCGCCAACCTTCACCTCGTGAAGACGGCGCCGGCGCAGGTGAACGCGAGCTCGTCGGGCGCGCCCATCGCCTACACCCTCGCGGTGAGCAACCTCGGGCAGGCCACCGCGGTGAACCCGGTGGTGACCGACGCGCTCCCGGCCGGGACCACGTTCGTGAGCGCCAGCTCCACCGGCGGATCCTGCTCGCTCGCGGGCGGCACCGTGACCTGCGCGCTCGCGAGCCTCGCGCCGAACGCGTCGGCGACGATCACCGTCAACGTCACCACGACGAACCCCGGCGGCTCGATCACCAACACCGCGGTGGTGACCAGCGCCACGCCCGACAGCGATTCGTCGGACAACAGCTCGAGCGCGACGACCGCGATCGTCGGCCAGGGCGCGACCCGCACGCTCGGCTTCTACTCGAACCACCCGAGCTTCACGCAGGCCTGCCTCAACGCCAACGGCGGCGTCATCAACCTGGGCTTCATCACGCTCCGGGACGAGAAGTTCGACAACGAGATCGACAGCCTCCACGGCCCCGACAAGGACACCCGCGTCGAGACCGGGATGGCGATGGCGATGGGCATCCTCAACGCCAACGTCGCGAAGTACACCAACAACGCGCAGCGCCCGGCGCTGGAGCAGTCGAAGATGCAGGCGGCCAAGCAGCTCCTGACGGCGATCTGCAACCAGAAATATCTGGGCACCACGCCGAGCTTCAACATCGCCGCGGCGGTGCAGACGCTCGCGGGGAGCGACGCGCAGGCCATCCTCGCCATGGGGAGCCAGGCCGATACGTTCAACAACAGCGGCGACGCCGTCCCGCTGACCGTGCCCACCGGCGCGGCCAACTCGAAGTACCCGTGGGACGATCCGACCGATCCCAACGATTGAGGTCCTGAGACCCCGGCGCCCAGCCGGGGTTCTCCCTCGGTCGCTCCTCCCGCCAGACGAAGCACCCTCCTTCAAATCTTTATTGGTCCCGTCTCCTGCCTCGATCGAGGCAGCGAGGCAGGGCTCTGCTTTGTGGCCAGCCGCGCGGCGGGACCACGTATAGTCTCCCGGTGAGGCCAGAGCCGTTGTCCCCTCGATCGTGGAGCCGAGCCTGGCTCTCGGGCTCGGCGCGCGCGACCTTCGGGTGGGCCGCGCTGCTCGGCGTCCCGCTCGCGGCGGGCTGCTCGACGATCCTCGGCGCCGATCTCGGCTACTACGAGGTCGGCGCGGGCGGATCCGGCGCCACCACGAGCGCGTCGACCACCTCGACGGCGGCGGTGAGCAGCTCGTCGAGCGGCGGCAGCGGCGGGGGCAGCGCGTCGTCGAGCGCGAGCAGCAGCAGCGCGAGCGCCACGAGCGCGACGAGCAGCGCGGGCACCGGCGGCGCCGTCAACGACACCTGCTGGCACGGCGCGCCCGCCGATCCGGGCGGGAGCGATCCGTGCGGAGCCTCGTCGGTCGCGGTGCTCAAGGACAACTTCAACGACAACCAGATCTCGCCGCTCTGGACGGCGTACCAGATCAGCGCCACCGCCCAGGAGATCAACCAACGCGTGGAGGTCGCGGTGCCCGGCCCGATCAACAAGTTCGCCGGATTCGTCTCCAACAACGCCTATTCGCTGCTCAACTGCCATGCATCGATGGCCGTCCTCCAGTCGCCCCAGCACCCCAACACGGTGACGCACATGTCGATGTCGCCCGATCCGTCGATCGGCGCCGATCTCGTCGAGGTGCAGCAGACTGGCCAATCGCTGTACTTCGTCCTGCGGGTCGGCGGGGTCGCGACCGACGCGTGCCAGATACCCTATCTGCCGGTCGCGCATCGCTACTGGCGGATCCGGGAGATCGGCGGCGAGCTGCTGTGGGAGACGGGCTCGGACGGGGTGGCGTGGACCATCCAGCGCAAGGAGACGACCCCGGGCTTCGCCTCGTCGGTGCGGGTGGATTTCGGGGTGATCCCCATCGGAAACGATCCCGCCGGCACCGGGATCTTCGACGATTTCGATCTGCCATGAGCCGAGGGGGGATCCGCGGTCTCGTCCCCTGGTGCGGTCTCGCCGCGACGCTCCTCGTCGCGCGGCCCGCCGCGGCTGGCAACGACGACTCCAACGCTCTCTTCGACGCCGGGGTGCTCCAGATGGAGGCGGGCCGCTACGCCCAGGCCTGCCCCTCCATCGAGCACAGCTACGAGCTCGATCCGCGGCCCGGGGTGCTGTACACCCTGGCAGAGTGCCAGTCGAAGTGGGGCCACCTCGCCGCGGCCGTCGCCCGCTACCAGGAGTATCTGGCCGCGTACGCGGCGCTGCCGCCGACCAAGAAGAAGCTCCAGACCAGCCGACCGAACACCGCGCGCGCGCAGATCGCCGCGCTCTCGCCGCAGATCCCGAAGCTGACGCTCACCCTCGCTCCCGGGGCGCCGACTGGCACGCTGGTCGAGCGCGACGGGCACCCGGTCGCGGCGAGCGATCTCGGAGCGTCGATGTCGCTCGATCCGGGCGACCACCTGGTGCGCGTCTCGGTGCCCAGCGGGCGGATGAGCGAGATCCACGTCACGCTGGCGCGGAGCGAGAGCCGGCGCGTCGCGCTCGATTTTCCCCGCGCCCCCCCGGAGGGCACGTCGAGCCACGAGGGGCCGCGTCCGACGAGCGGGCGGCGCGTCGCCGCGGTGGTGAGCGGCGGCCTCGGGCTCGCCGGCCTGGTGCTCGGAGGAGCGATGGGCGGCGTGGCCCTCGCGAAGAAGAGCGTGGTCGACGCCCACTGCAACGTGGGTGGGATCCCCGAGGCCTGCGATCACACCGGGAAGGCCGCCGCCGACGAGCTCCAGCCGTTCGCGCTCGCCAGCACCGTGGGGCTCGCCGCCGGCGCGGCGCTGGTCGTGCTCTCGACCGTGCTCTTCGTCACCGAGCCTTCGCCGCCGAAGCCGCCCGCCGGCGCGTGGTGGATCAAGGCCTCGGTGGCGCCGCTCGGCGCGGGCGGGACCACGGGGGTCGCGGTGCTGCTTCAAGGCACCTGGTGAGCGCGGATCACGTGGCCGAGAATGGACGCGGCGCGCGGGGGCGATGCGGGGCCGGCGGCGGGTGGGTGTCCGGCCGGATCCGGACCTGACCATCAAAGCTTGCTTTCGAGGGGGGTTTGCGTTGATTGTGCGGTCATCCTCCAATGGCCACTCTCTCTCCACCGGACCCCCCCGCGGACGAGCCGCGCGACACCACGCCGGATGTGATCGTGGGCGCGGAGGAGCGCGAGGGCGCGGGCGTCGTGTCGCCCACCGCCGACCTCGAGCGCCGGCTCACCCGCTCGCGGCGGCTGATCGGGGTGCTGGGCGTGGTGCTGCTCGGCGCGCTCGGGTTCGGCGCGCTCCAGCTCAAGAAGGCGCGGAGCGCGACGGCGATGGTCGCGCTCCGCCAGAAAGACGCCGAGGACGCGACCGCCATCGGCCGGGCCGAGCGCATCCTCCGCATCGCAGGCGAGCCGCGGACCGGGCACGGAAACGAGGCGCTGGTGCTGGCGATCTCGCTCGTGGGGCGCCCCGCCGCCGAGCCGAGCAGGCTGCCGTCGGTGGCCGTCGAAGCGCTCGCGGCGGCGCTGATGGCCGGCAAGAAGGTGGCGATCCTCCGCGGCCACGGCGGGGCGGTGACCGCGGCGGTGTTCTCGCCCGACGGCGCCCGCGCGGCGCCCGCGAGCGACGACGGGACCGCGCGGATCTGGGACCTGAAAGAGCAGCGATCGGTCTTCACGCTGAGCGAGCCCGGGAACCCCACGCACCCGCTCGGGGTGGGCGCGATCGCCTTCTCCAGCGACGGAAACCGCCTGCTCACGGGCGGCGCGGGCGGCGGTCGGATCTGGGACGCGAAGACCGGGAAGCTCGCGTCGCGCCTCGACGGGGACCTCGGCACGATCGGCGCGGTGGCGTTCTCGCCCGACGGGAAGCGCGCGCTCACCGGCGGCAGCGATCACGCGGCGAGGCTCTGGGACGCGGCGACGGGCAAGCTCGCGGTCGCGCTCGAGGGCCACGGCGACGCGGTCACGACCGTGGCGTTCTCGGCCGACGGCGCGCGGATCGCGACCGGCAGCGCCGACAAGACGGTGCGCCTCTGGGACGGCGAGGGCCAGGCGCAGCTCACGCTCGAGGGGCACGGGCTCGACGCGGTCAGCGTCGTGGCGTTCTCGCCGGACGGCGCGCTCGTCGCGAGCGGCGGGGCCGACGGCAAGCTCCGCCTGTGGAGCGCCAAGGACGGCGCGCTGGTCGCCGCGCTCGAGGAGCCCGAGGCCGCGGCGTCCGCGATCGCCGACGCCGAGTTCTCGGCCGACGGCGCGCGGATCGTCACGGCGCACGCCGACGGCGTGGCGCGGCTGTGGAGCGTGAAAGAGCACAAGCTCGCGGCCTCGCTGCGCGGCCACGGCGATCGGGTCACGTCGGCGGCGTTCTCGCCCGACGGCGCGCAGGTGGTCACGGCCAGCGCCGATCACACGGTGCGCCGCTGGTCGGCGGAAGACGGGAGCCCGCTCGGGATCTACCGCGGTCACAGGGATCGGGTCGCGTCGGCGGCGTTCTCGCCCGACGGCTCGCGCGTGCTCACCGCGGGCGACGACCGCACCGCGAGGCTCTGGGAGGCGCGCGATCTGCGGCCGATGCTGCTCGTTCACGGGCACGCGGGCGACATCAACGCGGTGAGCTTCTCGCCCGATGGAACGCGCCTCGTCAGCGCCGGCGACGACGGGACGGCGCGGGTCTGGGACACCCGGGACGGGAAAGAGATCGCCACGCTCACGGGCCACGGCGATCGGGTCCACGCGGCCACGTTCCTGCCCGACGGCGCCCACGTGCTCACCGCAGGCGACGACAAGAAGGCGCGGATCTTCGAGCTGGGCAAGGACGGCAAGTGGGACGCGAAGGACGCGCAGCGGGTTACCGTGTTCGCCGGACACACCGACCAGCTCAGCGCGATCGCCTTCACGCCGCGGGCGTCGCGCTTCGTGACCGCGAGCTGGGACAAGACGGCGCTGCTGTGGAGCGCGCGCGGCGGCCGGCCGATCGCGACGATCGAGGGGCACACCGGGCGGATCCTCGCGGTGGCCTACGCGCCCACCGGCACGATGGTGGCGACCGCGAGCGAGGACGGCACGGCGCGGCTCTGGGACGCGCGCGACGGCAAGCTCCAGACGACGCTCGCGGGCACCGGCGCCTCGGTCACCACGGTGGCGTTCTCGCCCGACGGCGCGAAGCTCGTGACCGGCGCACAAGACGGCTCGGTGAACCTGTGGAGGGCCGAGGGCGGCCGGCTGATCGCCGCGCTCACGGGGCACACCGAGCGGATCACCTCGGTGGCGTTCTCCTCCGATGGAACCCGGGTCGCGACCGCCGGCGCCGACGCCACGGCGCGCCTCTGGGACGCCGCCAACGGCAAGCCCGTCGCGGTGCTCGAGGGCCACGCGGACACGGTGGCGCAGGTGAGCTTCTCGTCGGATGGGAGCCGCGTCGCGACCGGGAGCTGGGACGGGACCGCGCGCCTCTGGGACGCCAAGGACGGGAAGCCCCTCGCCACGTACTCGGGACCGGCGGCCGGCGTGTCGTCGGTGTCGTTCGGGCCCTATGGAAAGCGCCTCGCTGTCGCGAGCTGGGACGGGACGATCCGCGTCTTCCCGACCACGCCCGACGGCCTGCTCTTGCAGGCCTGCCGGATGCTCGTGGGGGAGCCCGAGCTCGGTCAGGTCCGGGAGATCTGCGCCGCCGTTGGCAAGCGCGAGCAAGCCGCTCCGAGCAAGGCGAGCGCGTCGGCCGCGCCCAGGGCGTCGGCCGCGGCGGCTCCCGCGGCGCCGGACGACTCGGCCGATCCAGAGTGAGCCGAGCGGTCACGCGCGCGGATCGCGCTTGAATCGAAGGCGATTTCGACGCGCGTCCCGCGGGCTCAGCGGGCGCTGGCCGGGTGCGTGACGAGCCAGCGCTCGATCGCGTCGCGCCTGGTCGCGTACCAGGATCCGTAGCGCTCGGCGTCGGCGCGGAGGCCGTCCCGCGCGCTCTCGGCGAGCGATCGGGCGCGGGGGCGCGCGCCCGTCGCCCAGAGCGCGCACGCCAGGGCGAAGCGCGACTCGGCGAGCTCGAACGGGACGGCGCCCGTGGCCCGCTCGGCCACCGCGCGCTCGAGCGGATCGAGGGCCTCGGCGGGGCGATCGAGGGCCAGCAGATCGAGCCCGATCCCGGTGAGCGACCACGACTCCCAGTGGCCGCCCGCCTCTCCGGCGAGCGCGCTCGCGGCGAGCGCCGCGCGATCGTGCTCGAGCGCGGCGCGGGCGTCGCCCTCGACGCGGAGCGCGGCGGCGAGGCGGTGGTGGTAGTAGCCGTCGCCCCCGCGCGCCCGCAGCGACGCCATGATCCCGAGCGCCCGCTCCAGGATCGGGATGGCCTCGTCGGCGCGCCCGAGCATCGCCAGATCCTCGCCCTCGTTGACGTAGGCGATGGCCAGCGCGGGGTGATCCGCGCCGAAGAAGCGCTGTCGCACCGCGGTGACGCGCTGGTGCAACGCCAGCGCGTCGGCGGGCCGCGCCATGTCGAAGTAGATGCCGGCGAGATCCTCGTCGCAGCTCGCGACGGCGAGATCGCGGCCGGGATCGTGGCTGCGATCGCTGAGGGCGCGCGAGCGCGTGACGAGATCGATGGCCTCGTCGAGCCGGCCCTCGCGTCGCCACGCGAGGATCGAGAGGTCGCGCAGGCGCACCGCCTCGCGCAGATCGTCGCCGCCCGCGCGGCGGATCGCGGCCTCGGCGTAGCGCGCCCAGGTGCGGCCCTCCTCGACCCGCCCGTAGTGAAAGCCGATCACCCAGATCTGCCCGATCCACGCGTCGGCGGCGATGGTGTCGTCGTGCGCGTCCTCGGCGACGGCCGCGGCCTCGTGCAGCGCGCGCTCGGCCCGCGCGTAGTCGCCCGCGTCGGACGAGAGGCGCCCTTCGAGGAGCAGGGCCTTCGCGGTGAGCGGCGCGTACCCGATCGGCCGCGCGTCGGCGACGACCGGTCCGACGAGCTGGAGCCCTTCGTTGAATTTCCCCGCGGATTGGAGCGCTTTTGCCTGCGCGAGCCGCTCGCCCAGCGCGTCGATCTGCGCGCGCGCCTCGGGCGCGCCGGGGAGCGGGACCTGCGCCGAGAGCGCGCGGAGGTTCTCGCAGGCGTCGAGCGCGGGGAGCGAGAGCGCCGCCGAGACGGCGTGATCGACGATCACCCCGTCGGCGTTCTCGAGCAGCCGCGCCAGCGTCGCCACCTCGCCGCGGCGATCGTCGAGGCAGCGCATCCGCAGATCGAGCAGCAGCTCCGACTGCTCGCCGCGCACCCGCGTCGCCTCGCAGGTGGCCCGGTGCATCGCGTGCCAGCGCGCGCTCTCGTCGTCGAGCGCGCGCCGGACCTCGGCGAACGCGTGCGCCTCGGAGGGGCGCCCCGATCGTTCGAACGCCGATCGCACGGCCAGCGCCCGCGTGGCGTCCCACGCGCCGCCCCAGGCGCTGTCGGCGCCGGTGCACATCGCCGGCGCGCGCCGCGCGGCGATTGCGGCGACGAGCGGGATGGCCGCCACCAGCGCCGCCCCGAGCGCGATCCATTTCCGCGCTGCGCCCGGGCCCGCGGCGAGGGCGTCGAGCAGGGCGCGCATCGACGGGAAGCGCAGCGCGGGATCGGCGGAGAGCCCGCGGAGCACGATCCGCCGCAGCCACGCGGGGATCCGCAGGCGCGACGGCGCGGCCGGCACCTGACCGCGGGCGATCGATCGGCGCAGCGACGCGACGTCGTGGCCCTCGAAGGGGCGCTCGCCGTGGAGCGCCTCGTACAGCGTCACGCAGTAGCTGAACTGATCCGACCGCGCGTCGGCGGGCTCGCCCGCGAGCTGCTCGGGCGCCATGTACGCGGGCGTGCCGGCGAGCACCCCGGTGGCCGTGAGGTGGACCTCGGCGGCCGGGTCGAGCGGCGCGGTGGCCTCGTCGGACGCGGCCGCGTCGGGCGCGCGGACCTCGCGCTCGCCCGCGCCGCGCGCCAGCCCGAAGTCCGTGACGCGCGCGCGTCGCCCGCCCTCGACGAGGACGTTCTCCGGCTTGAAATCCCGGTGAATCAAGCCTTTTTCGTGCGCCGCGGCGAGCCCCTCGCCGGCCTGGCGCAGCAGCTCGGTCGCGGAGCGCCACGAGCGCGGCTCGGCGGCGAGCCACCCGCCGAGCGTCCCGCCCTCGATGAACTCCATCGTCAGGAAGATCTCGCCGTCGAGCGTGCCGACGTCGTGGATGGTGATCACGTGCGGGTGCGAGAGCCTCGCCAGGGCCTGCGCCTCGCGGAGCAGGCGACGCCGCGCGCCGCGCGAGGGCGAGTCCGCCAGCGGATCGGGCCGGAGCACCTTGAGCGCGACCTTGCGGCCGAGCTCGGGATCGTAGGCCGCGTAGACCACGCCCATCGCGCCCGCGCCCACCGCCTCGAGCACGACGTAGCGGCCGAGCGTCGTGCCCGGGCCGAGCATCCGCGGGCCCACCGCCGCCTCGCTCGGGAACGCCTCGGCGACGAGGGCGCGGCACGCGTCGCACGCGTCGAGGTGCGCGGTGATCTCCGCCCGTTCGTCGGCGAGCACCTCGCCTTCCAGGAGCGCGGCGATCGCGTTGTCGTCGAGGCAGCCGATCATGAGTGCAAGAGAGCCGATCCCGGCCGCGGGACGCCGTGTCCCGGCAGCAGAGTGTTCGATCGCGCGAGAAGATCCAGCCTCAAATAACGGGAGCGGCGCGCTCCGTCGGCGCGGGCCGCGGGCCGCCGCATGGTAGCCTGGCGGCTTGAGGGAACGCTGTCCTCTCGCCCTGGCCTTCCTCGCCGCGCGCCCGCCCGCCGAACGCGAGACCGCGCCGGATCCGCTCGATCTCGAGGCGATCGAGGCCTCCCTCCAGCGCCTGCTCGCCGACGGCCGCGCCGCGTGGAGCTCCGCCGCGATCGACGCCGCGGCCTTCGCTCGCTACGTCGCCGCGCGCGCGCCCGGCCCTTCTGCGGCCCACGTCGATCGACTCCAGGGCGCCGATCTCTTCCTCGCGTGCGCCTGCGCGGCGGGCGACGCGGGCAGCGTCGCCGCGTTCGACCGCCGCTACCTCGCGCCGCTCCCGCCCGCGCTGATCCGCAAGGGGATCGCCCGCGATCTCGCCGACGACGTGGTGCAGTCGCTGCGCGAGCGCGTCGTCGTCGGGGCCGGCGGCGCGCGCGCCAAGATCGTCGACTACGACGGCCGCGGCTCGCTCGCGGGGTGGGTGCGCGTCGCGGCGATCCGCGCGGCCTCCAACGCGCGGCGCGACGAGGGACAGCGGGCCACGCTCGCCGACGACGCCGGCGGCCCCGCGGCGATGACGGTGATCGATCCCGAGCTCGCGCTGATCAAGCGGCGCTACGGCGAGGCGTTCCAGGCCGCCCTCCGCGACGCCTTCGCCGCGCTCGGCGCGGAGGAGCGCAACGTGCTTCGCCTTTATTTCACGGATGGACTGAACCTCGACGCCATCGCGCGGGTGCTCGGGATCTCGCGCGCCACCGCCGGCCGACGGATGATCTCCGGCCGCGCCGGGGTGCTCGAGGAGACGCTGCGCCTCCTCGGCGAGCGCCTCCCCGCGACGCCGACCGAGCTCCAGAGCCTGCTCGGCATCGTCCGGAGCAAGCTCGACGTCAGCCTCGGCGCGCTGGTCCGCGAGGCCTGATCCGCGCCTACTTCTTCAGCGCGTCGGGCTTCTCGCGGAACACGATCCACAGCGCCGCCGGGAGCGCGGTGAAGTCGGCGATCATCGACGCGGTGAGGGCGATCGCCGTGAGCACGCCGAACTGCCGCATCGGCGGGAGATCGGCCAGCGCGAAGGCCATGAACCCGCCGGCGTTGATCAGCGTGGCGAAGAAGATCGCCTTGCCCGAGACCCGGAGCGTGTGGCGCAGCGCCTCCTCGACCGTGCCCGTCTTTCGCTTCTCGAGGAAGTGATAGAAAAAATGGATCTGATCGTTCTCGCTCGTGCCGAGCACGGTCGAGGCGATGAGGATCGTCGCCACGTTGAGCAGCATCCCGCTCACGCGCATCACCCCGAACATCACCAGGATGGCGAAGAGCGAGGGGATCATCGTCATCAGCCGCGCCG
>JBDTXR010000153.1:0-18508 GCA_040006075.1 Byssovorax sp.
AACGTGGACGTGGACGTGGACGTGGACGTTTACGTGGACGCTGACGCTGACGCTGACGACATCGCACCAGCTTCGCCTGTGAACCGCGCTAAAGGGTCTTGAGGTACTCGACCAGATCGGATTGATCGCCGGGGGCGAGGTCGGCCGAAGGGGGGAGTCGCTTCACCACGTCGAGGAGGGTTCGGGCGCTGCCGTCGTGGAGGTAAGGGGCGGTGGCGAAGACGCCTCGGAGGGTCGGGGTGTCGAACTCACAGGCCTTGTGGGTCACGTTGGTCACGTCGACGCCGATCTTGTCGGGGTTGGGGCCGGTCTTGACGCAGGTGCCGAGATCGTGGAGCAGGATCGGCTTGTTGAAGTCGAGGGTCGGGTTGCCCGTGGCGCTGTCGGTGTAGAACGGGCCTCCGTGGCAGGTCGCGCAGACGGACGCGAACGTCTTCTGGCCGCGCGTCTGGGCGTCGGTGAGCTTGCCGTCGGCCGCGAGATTGGGATTCTGCGGGAGCGAGACGCCGTAGTTGACGTAGAGCGCCAGCGCGTCGAGATCGGCCTTCTGCGCGGGCTGCTTGAGCGAGTATGTGCCGCCCTGCTCGGCCTGGATGGTCTCGTCGTATTGATTGACGTCGGAGCGCAAGGCCTGGTGGAGCAGGAAGCCGGTGTTGATCGGCCCGCCGGCGTTCGACGGGGTGTCGCGCGGACCCTCCTTGAACAGCCAGGTGACGGCGTCGGAGCCGCCCTCGATGTGGCAGCTCGTGCAGGCGACCCAGAAGTTCTTGGTGATGGGGAACTGGGCCGAGTTCGCGGTGTAGAAGAGCCTTTGCCCGTGGCGCAGATCGGCCGGCATCGGATCCTTTTTCAACAGGTCGATGGGCTTGCCGTCGACCGCGACAGGCACATTGGCGTTGGCCTGGTCGATGGCCAGGACGGTGACGTCGTGGGTGTTGCGGCCGTTGACATAGGCGTGCTTGCCGGCGTGATCGACGAGGATGCCCTCGAGCATGGCCGAGGGGAGGGGGCGCACGAGGCCGACCTCGAACTTGGTCTCGGTGTTGAAGACCATCACGTCTTCGCTCTGCCCCAGGGCCAGGAGCGCGAGCTTGCCGTCGGGGGTGAAGGCCACCGAGCGAGGGCCGGAGACGCTGTCGGCGAAGGAGCCTTTGGCGCCGGCGACGTTGGGCTGGAAGACGAGGCGCTTGCCCTCGGCCGAGCCGTCGGCCTTCATGGTGGAGATGGTGGGGAACACGGTGGACTCGAAGTCGAGATCCGGCTGCGCCGTCTTGACGGCGAGGAGCAGGTGCGGGATCCAGAGCTCGCCGCCCACCGGGTTGGGGACCGCCTCGTAGAGGCCGCGCGCCTGGCCGTTGGGGAGTCGCTTCTCGAACGGCATCGACCGCGGCTCGTCGGCGAGAGGCACCTTGCCTCGGAGCGTGAGAGCGGCGGTGTTGATGGCGCTCACCCCCGGATCGAGGAGGATGTGGGTGACGTAGAGCGAGGCCCCGTCGGCGCTGACCGAGGCGCCCCAGGGGTGCTCGGTGACGTCGAGCGTCTTGACGATGGTGTCGGTCGCGGTGTCGATCTTGGTGACCTTCGCGGCCTCGTTGCTGACGACGTACACCGCGGTCCCGTCGGGCGCCGCGGCGACCGAGACCGGCGCCGCGGGGACGATGATCGTGGTGAGGATCGTGTGCTTCTCGGCGTCGAGGACGTAGACGCGATTGGCCGCCTCACCGACGACGTAGACCTTCTTGTCGCTGACCATGGCCAGGGCCCGGGGCATCACCGCCGGGTCGAAGCGCTTGGTGGTCGGATCGAGCGCCGGAGGCTTGGATCCAAGGGGGATCTCGGCGAGGATCGCCCGCTTGTCGACGTCGATCACCGAGACCGAGTCCGCGTCCTGGTTCACGACCCAGAGGGTGTGATCGTCGCTGGTGAGGGCGAGGGAGGAAGACACCGTGGTGCCGTAGGGATCGACGGCCGCCTGGCCGCCGGCGCCGCTGGATCCGGACCCGGACGCCGAGGTGGACGTGGTCGCGGCAGAGCTGGTGTCGCCGCCGCAGCTCGCCATTCCCGCGCCCACGACGACCGCGACGAGCGGCCCCGCGAGCCCGAGCAGCGTTCCCCTGGACCAGATGTGCTTCCTCATGTTCTCTCTGCCTCGGTGGTTTCCAGGCGACCCGCGTCGCTTATTTGCGCGTGATGACCAGCTCGGCGGCGAGCGCCGCCGAGACCCCGGCCGTCGCGATGTCGGGCACGCAGTCGTGATCGCGGTCGCCGTTGTCCGTGACGATCGAAAACTCTCCCGTCAAGGCCCGCTCGGCCATTTGCAGGCCGGCGCCGATGCATTCCTTCGGCTGGACGATGCCGTCGCCGTTCACGTCGTTCCAGCCATTGACGACGAGCTTCATCCCGGAGGTGATCCGCGAGAGGACCTGGGCCGCGAGCGTCTCCTGACCGGGCTTGTTGGCGACGAGCTTCCAGAACTGGCGGAGCGCGCCGTGGGTCGCGCCGAAGCCGACCGGCGTGTACTTCATGGTCGAGCTCTCGCCCAGCGTGGTGCGGTAGAGGTGCACGTCGGCCATCCAGAACTTCTTCTCGAGCGCAGCGTACGCCTCCGAGGCGCGCTGGCGGTAGTGCTCGTTGCTGGTGGCGAGGTAGGCCTCGAGGAGGCCACGGATCGCGCTCGACTGCGACTCGAGCGTGGTCGGCGAAGGGTCGGCCTTGCCGGCGGCGAGGTCCCAGCCGTTGGCCGCGAGGCCGTCGGCGCCGACGAGCTTGTCGGCGAGGAAGTCGCCCTGGGCCTTGATCAGATCGATGACCCGAGCGCCGAGCGTGCCGCTGAACGGCGCGCCGGTGAGCTTGGTCTGATCGAGCGGGATCGGCTGCCCGATCGCGTCGGGCGTGTCGTTCGAGTAGAGCGTGAGCGAGGCGTTGAGGCCGCGGATCGCCGTGCGGAGGCCGAGGATCGAGTACGACGTGTGCAGCGTCGACACGGTGTTTCCCTGGGTCTTGGCCACCGGATCGGCGGTGTCGGTGAGCACCTTGCTCTTGGTGTTGAAGTGGAGCCGATCGAGGTTGACCAGGGCCATCTTCAGGATGCCGAGCGAGCGGTCGTGGAGGGAGTCTTCGCCGTCGGGGAGCCCGTTGTCGGCCGCGAAGGGCACGCCGTCGAAGGTGGCGAGGAAGGCCTGCGAGCCGCCGACCTCCGCGTTCAACGAGTCGGTCATGGCGAAGACGGTGCCGAACCCGCCGAGGACCGCGGTGATGTCCTGGAGACGGCTGGCCTTGTCCTGGACGGTGAACGACGTGGGCTTGGGGAAGAACTTCCGCGCCTCGGCCGGGGTGCCGGTCGCCTTCTCGGTCACCGCGATCGAGCCCGGCCACCAGCGCACCGGAGAGGTGTAGTCGTAGTCGACGGCGTCCTTCACGGTGGCGACGCCGGAGATCTTCGAGCCGTCGGTCGTGGTCAGGCCCTTGAGCATCAGGGCCGACTTGTTGTCGATCTCCTCGATCATCACCAGGCCTTGCCAGCCTTCGAGGGAGACGTCGCCGAAGAACGAGCCGTCCTTGCCGTACACCAGGCCCATGCCGGTGGGGTCGAGCGGATCGGGCCACTGGCCAATGACCGTGTTCCCGGGGATGCCCACGTCGGGGATGCTGACGCCGGGGACCTTGACGATCGGGTGTTGATCGACGTCGTGGAGAGAGCCCCAGTAGTTGATGGTCCAGAGGGTCTGCTTCCAGGCGGCGAGGCCGAGCGCGTCGAGCTCGAGCACCTTGTCGACCTGGGCGTCGCGGTCGGTGAGGTTCAGCGTCGTCGAGTCACACTCGTAGTCTCCGACGTACTGAGTCGTGGTCCCGGGCGGCGCCGGCTCGTCGATGGCGCCGGCGAGCGAGCAGAGCTGATCGGCCCCGGCCTTGGCCTTGATCGAGGGGTCGAACGAGCGGAACTCGGCGAAGACGGGCCAGAATCCGGCCCAGCCATAGGCGTTGTTCAGATCGTTGGCGGGCGGGGGGACGGTGACGAAGTCCTTGCCGATCTTGGCGCCCGAGGCCCGGCTGGCCTTGGCGAAGTACTGGAGTCGCGGCCCGAGGATGGCATAGGCCGCGTCGCCCTCGGCGCCGCCGGGGTTGAGCAGGGGCCCGAACTGGAGCGAGAGGCCCGCTCCGGCCTCGAACGAGAGGTTGTTCATCGACTGCTTCGAGTACTCGTAGGACTCGACCGCGGTGGCGAACCCGAGGAGATCCGGCATGGCCACGCTGGTGGCCGGATCGACGTAGACGTCGGGAGTGCTGCTGAAGCGGTCGTATCCGCCGAGGTCGCGGCCGAGCAGCTCGGCGAAGGGCTCGCCCGAAATCTGCATCTCGATCGAGGCGAGCATGTGATCGGCGGTGAGGAAGCGACGACTGGTCACCTTGGCCGTGAGGCCAGTCGGCAGCACGGGGCCACCTCCGCCGCCGCCGTCGCCGCCCGTGCCGGTGGTCGCGCTCGACGTCTCGCCGGTGCTCTGGCCGCCGCCGGCGCTGCTGGTGGTGCCGGCGTCGGGGAGGGGAGGCGGGAGGATCGCTCCTCCGCTGCAGCCGGCGGCGCCGGAGCCGAGCACCGAGGCCCCGAGGAGGCCAAGCACGGAAGCGGCGACGAAGGATTGGACACGACGCATACGATACCCTTCTCGGTGAGCCCGAGCTCTGATTGCCCTTGAAGCGAAGCGCGCTCGGAGCGCGTGAAGCGCCCGGAATTCGCGACATTCCATGGTAAAAGAAAGTTACACCATGAGTCAAGTGGAATCGTCCGCTTCTTGGCGAACAATTCTATCACGAGGTGGTGACCGGACCTCCTCGCGCGCGCGTCGCCCCGGAGTGCGCTGATTGTGGCTTGCCAGACGAGACCATGCCCCAGAGGCCCGGCGGCGGCGGTTGCGACATCGGCCCAAGAATGAAGGGATATTTCACTTGCCGGGGCAAGCGAGCGCGGCCTATCCTGAGCATGATGGGATCTTGTTTGAACGCGAGCGCCCCGCGCTGCGCGCCCCTGCAAATCCGCCGAGGAGACGCGTCGAGCGTGGACCGATTGCTGAACAAATCGAGAGAGCGCGCGCAGGCGGCGAGGCCCCGCGCCCCGGCCGGGATATCGATCGTGCTGGCTTTCGTGCTCGTTGCTTGCGGTGGTGATGGGACCACTTCGACCACCAGCAGCGGTGCGGGCGGCACCGCGAGCGCGAGCAGCGCGGCGAGCACGGGAACCGGCGGCTTCGGAGGGCACGGCGGCGCCGGGGGCTCTTCGAGCAATAGCAGCAGTGGTACGACGGGTTCCGGGGGTCAAGGAGGCTCGGGGGGCAGCGGCGTTTGCATGGCGGGCGCCACCCAACCCTGCTACGAGGGGCCGCCGGGCACCCAGGGTATTGGCGCATGCAGCGGCGGTGTCAAGACCTGCAACCCACAGGGCACCGCCTTCGGAGCGTGCCTGGGTCAAGTGCTACCCTCGCCTGAAACGTGCTCGACGCCGGTCGACGACGACTGCAACGGTGCAGTGAACGAGGGCGGCGCCGGCTGCACCTGTGTCCCCGGCGCCACCTCGGCTTGCTATTCGGGCGCCGCGGGGACGCTCGGGGTCGGCATCTGCAAGGGCGGACAGCAGGCCTGCAACGCGCTGGGCATCGGCTTCGGCGCCTGCGTGGGCGAGGTGCTCCCGCAGCCCGAGACCTGCCTCGACGCCGTCGACGACGACTGCAACGGTGACACCAACGAGGACGGCGCAGGGTGCCTCTGCGCGCCGGCCACCACGTCGAGCTGCTATACCGGGCCCGCCGGGACGATGGGAGTCGGCCTCTGCAAAGGGGGCCTGCACACCTGCGATGCCCTCGGTACGGGATACGGCCCTTGCGTGGGCGAGATCACCCCGAAGCCCGAGACCTGCGCGACGCCCGGAGACGACGACTGCAACGGCGCCGCCAACGAGGGCGGGATCGGGTGCCTCTGCGTCGCGGGGGCCGTGTCGAGCTGCTATTCGGGCCCGGCGGGCACCGTAGGCGTCGGCGCTTGCAAGGCCGGGACGCACACCTGCGACGCGCTCGGCTCGACCTACAGCGCCTGCGTGGGTGAGGTGCTCCCCCAGGCCGAGACCTGCAACACGCCTGTCGACGACGACTGCAACGGTCAGACGAACGAGGCTGGCATCGGCTGCGTCTGCGCGCCGAACGCCACGGTGAGCTGCTACACCGGCCCCGCGGGGACGGCCGGGGCCGGCATCTGCAAAGCAGGCACCCAGACCTGCAATGCTCAGGGCACGGCGCTCGGGCCGTGCACGGGCAGCGTGCTCCCGCAGGGGGAAATCTGCGGTGATCTGCTCGACAACAACTGCGATGGCGTGGTGAACGAGGGGTGTAGCTGCGTGACCGGCTCGACCACGCCGTGCTACACCGGCCCTGCCGGGACGCAGGGCGTGGGGGCCTGTCAGGCCGGCGTCCAGACCTGCAACGCCGCCGGCGACGGCTACGGCGCTTGCACGGGCGAGACGTTGCCTCAGGCCGAGACGTGCAATACGCCTGTCGACGACGACTGCAACGGTCAGACGAACGAGGCCGGCGTCGGCTGCGTCTGCGTCCCGGGCTCGACGGCGCCCTGCTACTCCGGTCCTCCGGGCACCCAGGGCGTCGGGCCCTGCGCCCCCGGCGTGAAGACGTGCAACGGCCAGGGCACCGCCTACGGCGCGTGCGCGGGCGACGTCGTCCCCCAGGCCGAGACCTGCAACACGCCTGTCGACGACGATTGCAACGGTCAGACGAACGAGGGCGGCGCGGGCTGCGTCTGTCTGCCCGGCGCGACGTCGACCTGCTACACCGGTCCCCCGGGTACCGCAGGAGTTGGTATTTGCAAGACCGGGCTCCAGGTGTGCAACGGTCAGGGCACGGCGCAAGGCCCCTGCGTGGGCCAGGTGCTCCCGCAGCCGGAGACGTGCAACACCGCCGTCGACGACAACTGCAACGGTCAGGTGAACGAGGGCGGCGTGGGCTGCGTCTGCGCGCCCAACGCGACGTCGAGCTGCTACACGGGCCCTGCCGGGCTCGGCGGCGTCGGGAGCTGCACGCTGGGATCGCAGATGTGCAACGGTCAAGGCACCAGCGCGAGTGTCTGTCTGGGGAGCGTGCTTCCGCAGCCGGACAACTGCGTCACCCCCGCCGACGAAGACTGTGACGGCACGGCGCAGACCTGCAGTGGGGCGCACATCTGGAGCCTGGGCTGGGGCGGCCCGCTCGACGACGAGGGCAACGCGCTCGCGGTCGACGCGGCGGACAACGTGTTCTACGGCGGCTACGCCAACGGCCCGGTGGACTTCGGCTGCGGCGCGCTCCCGGTGGCGATGGGCAACGACGCAGCGATGCTGCTCAAGCTCACCCCCGGGGGCACCTGCGTCTGGAATAAATCGTACGGGCACAACTCCTCGGTGCTCGGCGTCGGCACCGATCCCTCGGGAAATATCATGGCGACCGGCGTGTTCGGCATCGACATCGATCTCGGGAGCGGCGTCGTGCCCACCAAGGGCAGCAACGATGGCTTCATCGTCAAGGTCGACCCGAGCGGCACCCCGCTCTGGAGCAAGACCTTCGGCGACGCCAACGTGCAGACGCCCGACAGCGTGACCAGCGATGCCTCGGGGAACATCATCGCGTACGGGTATTTCAACGGGACCATCGATCTCGGCGGCGGCCCGCTGGTGAGCTCCGGCGGCGCGGATCTCTACCTGGTCAAGTACAGCCCGGCGGGCACACACCTGTGGAGCAAGCACTTCGGCGACGCCTCGAACCAGATCGCCAAGGGGCTCGCCATCGATCCGGCCGGCAACATCATCATCACGGGGGCGCTCAACGGCAGCGTGAATTTCGGCGGAGCGACGGTGACGTCGTCCGGCCAGGCCGACGTGTTCGCCGCCAAGCTCTCGCCGGCCGGCGCGCACATCTGGAGCAAGCACTTCGGAGACGCGATGGCCCAGATCGGCTCCGGCGCCGCGACCGACGCGTCGGGTAACGTCTTCCTGGGCGGGTATTACTTCGGGACGATCAGCTTCGGCGGGCAAACGCTGGTGAGCACCGGCGGCTGCGACGCGTACCTGGCCAAGCTCGATCCGGCGGGGAACCACCTCTGGAGCCTCAGCGGGGGTGGCATGAGCAACCAGAGCGCGGTGGCCGTCGCGGTCGATCGCTTCGGCAATTCAAGCTTCGTCGGGGTGCTCACCGCCTCGGGCAGCTTCGGCGGGCCGGTGCTGACCTCGGCGGGATCGAACGACGTCGTCGTGGCGAAGTACGACCCTGCGGGCAACTATCTCTGGAGCAAGAGCTTCGGGGACGCGAACTCGCAAGGCGTCAAGGGGATGGCCGTCGACTCGCTTGGCAACCTGGTGTTCACGGGTCTTCTCTTCGGGCCCACCGATTTCGGCGGTGGCCCGGTCATCGGTCTTGGAGGCGAAGATACGTTCGTCGCCAAGCTGGGACAATGATTTCAAGGCGGCGTTTCCGCGGGGGACCCGCCGACGTCAGTAATCGTGATGGAGGATAGAATGAATCGGTCGCGTGCTTTCAAGGGATTCAGTGTAGGGCTCTTCGCTTTGACGAGCGGCCTCGCGGCCGGGTACGCCGGCTGCGGAGGGGGCACCAGCGGGACGACCACCACCGGCGGCTCGACGGACTCGACCACAGCGGCTGGGTCGACGACCGCGAGCTCGTCGACGAGCACTGGCAGCGGCGGCGCGGGCAGCACCACCGCGGCTTCGGCGAGCGCGAGCAGCGCGAGCTCGAGCGCGGCGGGCACCGGCGGCGGCGGCGGCGCTCCGCCGTGCGCGGGGTGCACCGTGGTGGCGGCGCTCCAGATGGGCAGCGCGCCCTACGGGCTGGCCGTCGACGCCAGCAATGTGTACTGGACCAACGCCGGCAACACCGGCGCGAATCCGCCTCTGCTCGGATCGGTGATGCAGGCCAAGACCGACGGCACCGGCGTGGTGACGCTGATGGCCACCGAGGACACCCCCTATGCCGTCCACGTGGCGAACGGCATGGTCTACTGGACGTCGTACGCGATCGGCGGCGTCATGCGGCGGACGCCCATCGGCGGAGGCGCGGTGACCAAGCTCGTCGACGCGCCCACGACCCGTGATTTCGCGATCGGCGCCGCGTACATCTGGTGGACGCGCGAGCCCGACGATATCCAGCGCATCCCGGTCGACGGCGTCCCCGCCCCGGACTCCGGCGCGATTGGCCTGCTCACCGGCAACCCGCTCTCCAACGGCATCACCTCCGACGCCACCAGCGTGTACTGGGTCAACAAGCAGGACGGCTACATCAAGCGCTCCGACTTCGACTTTGCCAACGAGACGCCGCTCGCGACGGGCGATATCCCCTGGGATATCGAGGTCGACGCCACGTCGGTCTACTGGACGGAGGCGGGCTCGTCGCCCGGCGTCGGGAAGGTCATGAAGGCGGCCAAGGCCGACGGCGCGAGCCCCGTCGTCATCGCCATGGGGCAGGCCACGCCGCACGGAATCGCGGTCGACGGGACCGGTATCTACTGGGCGAACAAGGAGGACGGGACCATCAACAAGGCTCCTCTCGCCGGCGGCGCGATCACGGTGCTCGCCAAGGGACAGATGACCCCCGAGAACGTCGCGGTCGACGCCACACACGTGTACTGGACCGATCCGAAGGCCGATCTGGTCGTCCGCGTCGGGAAGTAGCCAGCTCGAGAGTCGATGTCTGCGCGCCGGGGCAGGGGAGGGCAACCCTCGCTGCCCGGCGCGCTCCGCTCGACGCTTCGCCCGCCGCGTGGAGGCCGGGCTCAGGGGGCTTTCCTCCCGCGCCGGAGCGGCGTGGCGGCTCCGGAACGGAGCGATGCTTGGGGCCATGGGGACGGCGATGAATCCTTCCCGGCGAGGCGGCTGGATCCCGCCGCGAGCGCGAAGAAGGAAAATTTCATCGCAGTGAAATTTCGCGTATGCTACGCGAGGCTGGTCCGCGATTTCTGCCGATGGCTTTGCAGGGCACCGACGCAACGGACCCGCTGAAACAAGGGGCTTTGTGATGGTTCGACGTCGACTCGGGGTGGGGTGGAAGACGGCGCTCGTGCTCGGTGCTTCCTGTCTCGTGGGCGCGGTCGCGATGGGCTGCGGTAGCCCCGACGTGCCCTCGGGCGCTGCGGCGAGCTCGGGATCCGGGGATGCGACCAGCAGCGCAAATAGCAGCGGTCATGCCGCCAGCTCGTCCTCGGGCGGTACGATGACGTCGGGTACCGGCGGAGCCGGGGGGACCGCGTCGGGCACCGGCGGCATGGGCGGAGCCGTCTCTACTTCTTCCAGCGCCGCGGGGACCGGTGGAGCGATGTCGAGCACCGGTGGGGCCGGTGGAGCGATGTCGAGCACCACCGGAGCTGGAGGGGCCCTGTCGCGCACCACGGGTGTGGGAGGGGCCATGTCGAGCACGGGCGGCGCCGGTGGAGCCCTGTCGAGCGCTACAGGAGCCGGCGGCGCGGGCGGCGTCGCGGCCACCACGGCGACCGGCGGGCAGGTCTGCGCTCCCGGCGTGGCCGTCCCCTGCTACAGCGGCCCTGAAGGTACCCAGGGAGTGGGTCAGTGCCAGAGCGGTACGCAGACGTGCGACGCGCTCGGCGACGGATTCGGCCCCTGCATCGGCGAGGTGCTGCCCTCTCCCGAGACGTGCGCCACGCCGGTCGACGACGATTGCAACGGTCAGACGAACGAGGGCGGCGCCGGCTGCGCCTGCGTCCCGAGCTCGACGCAGAGCTGCTATTCGGGGCCTCCAGGCACGCTGGGTGTAGGGAGCTGCGTTGGCGGGATCCAGACCTGCAACGCGCTCGGCACGGGCTATGGCGCCTGCGTCGGCGAGGTGCTCCCGAAGCCGGAGACGTGCGCCACGCCCGGGGACGACGACTGCAACGGTCAGACGAACGAGGGCGGCGTGGGCTGCCTCTGTGTCCCGAGCTCGACGGCCGGGTGCTACTCGGGCCCCGCGGGCACCCAGGGCGTGGGCATTTGCCTCGCGGGGACGAAGACCTGCAATGCGCTGGGCACGGCCTACGGCTCGTGCGTCGGGGAGGTGCTCCCGCAGGCGGAGACGTGCACGACGCCCGAGGACGACAACTGCAACGGTCAAACCAACGAGGGCGGCGTCGGCTGCGCCTGCGCGCCGAACACCACGGCGAGCTGCTACACCGGTCCTGCCGGGACGCTCGGCGTGGGCACCTGCGCCGCGGGGACGAAGACCTGCAATGGACAGGGCACGAGCTACGGCGCCTGCGTGGGCGACGTGGTCCCCCAGGCCGAGTCGTGCGCCGCGCTCGGCGACGAGAACTGCAACGGTCAATCGAACGAGGGCTGCGCCTGCGCCCCGAACACCACCGCGAGCTGCTA
Organism: Byssovorax sp.; assembly: GCA_040006075.1. GTDB lineage: Bacteria > Myxococcota_A > Polyangia > Polyangiales > Polyangiaceae > JANYGI01. Next base: position 11,405 of record JBDTXR010000153.1, read on the forward strand.
CACCGGTCCTGCCGGCACGGCGGGAGTCGGCATTTGCACGGCGGGGACGAAGACCTGCAACGCCGGGGGTACCGCGTACGGAGCGTGCGCGGGCGAGGTGTTGCCGACGACCGAGTCGTGCGCGACGCCGGGCGACGAGAACTGCAACGGTCAGGTGAACGAGGGCTGCGCGTGCGCGCCCAACAGCACCTCGAGCTGCTACTCGGGCCCTGCGGGGACGGCGGGTGTCGGGCTGTGTCACACGGGGACGCAGACCTGCAACGCGGCGGGGACGGCCTACGGCGCGTGCGTGGGCGAGGTGACGCCCGTGGCCGAGACCTGCAACACCGCGGGCGACGACAACTGCAACGGTCAAGTCAACGAGGGTGGCGTGGGCTGCGCCTGCGCGCCGAACAGCACCGGGAGCTGCTACTCCGGCCCTGCCGGGACGGTGGGAGTCGGCATCTGCACGGCGGGAACGCACACCTGCAACGCGCAGGGGACGGCGTACGGCGCGTGCGTGGGCGAGGTGGATCCGCAGACGGAGACCTGCACCAACGCGGTCGACGACAACTGCAACGGGGTGGTGAACGAGAGCGGGACGGGCTGCGTTTGCGCGCCCAATTCGGCGACGTCGTGCTACTCGGGCCCTGCGGGGACGGCGGGAGTCGGCATCTGCACGACGGGCACCAAGACCTGCAATGCTCTCGGGACGGCCTATGGATCGTGCGTGGGCGAGGTGACGCCGCAGGCCGAGACGTGCAATACGCCGGTCGACGACAACTGCAACGGTCAGGTGAACGAGGGCGGCGCGGGCTGCGTCTGCTCGCCCAGCTCCACGGCAGGATGCTACTCGGGGCCTGCGGGCACGCTGGGCGTGGGCATCTGCATCGGCGGGACGAAGACCTGCAATGCGCAGGGCACGTCCTACGGCTCGTGCGTGGGCGAGGTGACGCCGCAGGCCGAGACGTGCAACACGCCATACGACGACAACTGCAACGGTCAGACGAACGAGGGCGGGGCGGGCTGCGCCTGCGCGCCGAACAGCACGGCGAGCTGCTACTCGGGCCCTGCGGGGACGGCGGGAGTCGGCCTCTGCACCGCCGGGACGAAGACCTGCAATGGCCAGGGCACGGCGTACGGCGCGTGCGCCGGCGAAGTGGATCCCCAGACCGAGTCCTGCGCGACGCCCGGCGACGACAACTGCAACGGCCAGTCGAACGAGGGCTGCGTCTGCGTCCCGAGCTCGACGGCGAGCTGCTACTCGGGCCCTGCCGGCACGGCGGGAGTCGGCATCTGCACCGCCGGAACGAAGACCTGCAACGCGGCGGGGACGGCGTACGGAGCGTGCGCGGGCGAGGTGTTGCCGACGACCGAGTCGTGCGCGACGCCGGGCGACGAGAACTGCAACGGTCAGGTGAACGAGGGCTGCGCGTGCGCGCCCAACAGCACCTCGAGCTGCTACTCGGGCCCTGCGGGGACGGCGGGTGTCGGGCTGTGTCACACGGGGACGCAGACCTGCAACGCGGCGGGGACGGCCTACGGCGCGTGCGTGGGCGAGGTGACGCCCGTGGCCGAGACCTGCAACACCGCGGGCGACGACAACTGCAACGGTCAAGTCAACGAGGGTGGCGTGGGCTGCGCCTGCGCGCCGAACAGCACCGGGAGCTGCTACTCCGGCCCTGCCGGGACGGTGGGAGTCGGCATCTGCACGGCGGGAACGCACACCTGCAACGCGCAGGGGACGGCGTACGGCGCGTGCGTGGGCGAGGTGGATCCGCAGACGGAGACCTGCACCAACGCGGTCGACGACAACTGCAACGGGGTGGTGAACGAGAGCGGGACGGGCTGCGTTTGCGCGCCCAATTCGGCGACGTCGTGCTACTCGGGCCCTGCGGGGACGGCGGGAGTCGGCATCTGCACGACGGGCACCAAGACCTGCAATGCTCTCGGGACGGCCTATGGATCGTGCGTGGGCGAGGTGACGCCGCAGGCCGAGACGTGCAATACGCCGGTCGACGACAACTGCAACGGTCAGGTGAACGAGGGCGGCGCGGGCTGCGTCTGCTCGCCCAGCTCCACGGCAGGATGCTACTCGGGGCCTGCGGGCACGCTGGGCGTGGGCATCTGCATCGGCGGGACGAAGACCTGCAATGCGCAGGGCACGTCCTACGGCTCGTGCGTGGGCGAGGTGACGCCGCAGGCCGAGACGTGCAACACGCCATACGACGACAACTGCAACGGTCAGACGAACGAGGGCGGGGCGGGCTGCGCCTGCGCGCCGAACAGCACGGCGAGCTGCTACTCGGGCCCTGCGGGGACGGCGGGAGTCGGCCTCTGCACCGCCGGGACGAAGACCTGCAATGGCCAGGGCACGGCGTACGGCGCGTGCGCCGGCGAAGTGGATCCCCAGACCGAGTCCTGCGCGACGCCCGGCGACGACAACTGCAACGGCCAGTCGAACGAGGGCTGCGTCTGCGTCCCGAGCACGACGGCGAGCTGCTACTCGGGCCCGGCCGGCACGGCGGGAGTCGGGATCTGCACCGCCGGAACGAAGACCTGCAACGCGGCGGGGACGGCCTATGGCGCGTGCGCGGGCGAGGTGGATCCCCAGACCGAGACCTGTACGAACTCGGTCGACGACAACTGCGACGGCGTGGTGAACGAGAGCGGCACGGGCTGCGTGTGCACGCCGAGCTCGACCGCGAGCTGCTATTCGGGTCCCGCTGGCACCCAGGGCGTGGGCATCTGTACCGCGGGAACGAAGACCTGCAACGCGCTGGGCACGGCGTATGGCTCCTGCGCGGGCGAGGTGGTTCCCCAGACGGAGACCTGCACCAACTCGGTCGACGACAACTGCAACGGGGTGGTGAACGAGAGCGGCACGGGCTGCGTGTGCACGCCGAATTCGAGCGCCAGCTGCTACTCGGGCCCTGCCGGGACGGCGGGAGTCGGCATCTGCACCGCCGGGACGAAGACCTGCAACGGGCTGGGCACGGCCTATGGATCGTGCGTGGGCGAGGTGACCCCGCAGGCGGAGACGTGCAACACGCCCGTCGACGACAACTGCAATGGTCAGACGAACGAGGGCGGCGCGGGCTGCGTCTGCGCCCCGAGCTCGACGGCGAGCTGCTACTCGGGCCCTGCCGGGACGGCCGGCGTGGGTATCTGCTCTGCGGGTAACAAGACCTGCAACGCGCAGGGTACGGCCTACGGATCCTGCGTGGGCGAGGTGCTGCCCCAGGCCGAGACCTGCAACAACTCGGTCGACGACGACTGCAATGGTCAGACGAACGAGGGCGGCGCGGGCTGTGTCTGCGCGCCAAACAGCGTCGGGAGCTGCTACTCGGGCCCTGCGGGGACGGCGGGCGTGGGCATCTGCGTCGCGGGATCCCGGACCTGCAACGGCCTGGGCACGGCGTACGGCGCCTGCTCCGGCGAGGTCCTGCCGCAGACCGAGACCTGCTTGAACTCGGTCGACGACAACTGCAACGGTCAGGTCAACGAGAGCGGCGCGGGCTGCGTCTGCACGCCGAACAGCACCGCGAGCTGCTACTCGGGCCCTGCCGGGACGGCGGGCGTGGGCCTCTGCGTCGCCGGCACGAAGACCTGCAACGCGACGGGCACCGCCTACGGCGCGTGCGTCGGCGAGGTCGATCCTCAGCCGCTCGAGAACTGCAGCACCGCGGGCGACGACGACTGCAACGGCGCGGTCTGCACTGGACCGTACCTGTTCAGCAAGGAGTGGGGCTCAGGCACCGACGACGAGGGCTTCGTCGTCACCACCGACGCTTCAGGCAACATCCTCGTCGGCGGCTATTTCACCGGCACGGCCGACTTCGGCTGCGGCCCGCTCACCGCGCCCGCCGCGGGGGACGCGGCCCTGATGCTGAAGCTCGGGCCGACGGGTAACTGCCTCTGGAACAAGGCCTTCGGGAACACGGCCCACATCAACGGGGGGGTCTTCGACGCCGCCGGCAACATCTACGTGACCGGGTTCTTCTTCAACACCATCGACCTCGGCGGCGGCGTGCTCACCGCCGGGAGCGAGGACGTCTTCGTCGCGAAGTACAACGCTGCCGGCGTCTATCAGTGGGGAAAGAAGTTCGGCGATCCCTCTCAGCAAGAGTCGACCGGCCTGGGCATCGACAGCTCTGGCAACCTCTACCTGGCGGGCTTCTTCGCGGGCAAGGTCGACTTCGGCGGCGGTAACCTCACCAGCGCCGGCAACATCGATGTCTACCTCGCCAAGCTCACCAGCGCCGGCGCCTACGTATGGGCCAAGGGCTTCGGCGACGCCAGCGCCCAGCGCCCCTATGGAACGGCCACCGACAGCTCGGGCAACACCGCCATCACCGGCACCTATCAGGGCACGATCAACTTCGGTGGATCGACGCTGGTCTGCGCCGGCCTCAACGACGGGTTCCTGGCGCGCTTCAACTCCGCGGGTACCCACGTCTGGAGCAAGGGATTCGGCGACGCCACCGATCAGCAGGGGAACGGGGTCGCCGTCGACAACTCGGGCAACACCTTCGCTTCGGGGCAGTTCAGCGGGACCATCAACCTGGGCTCGATCCCGGCCACGGCGGTCACCAGCCTGGGCGGCTACGACGCCTATGTGGCCAAGTTCGACGTCGCGGGCAACCTGCTCTGGCAAAAGGAGTTCGGCGGCGCGAACAACCAGACGAGCCTCGCGGTGGCGGTCGACTGGAGCGGCAGCGTCGTCATCAGCAGCACCCTGTTCGGCTCGGCCGACTACGGCGCAGGTCTGATGACCAGCCTCGGCAACGCCGACATCGTCTTCGCCAAGCTCACCAGCACGGGCGGCTTCGTCTGGGCCCAGCAGTTCGGCGACGTCGGCACCGATCAGGCGCGGCGCGTGTGGTTCGACCCCTCGGGCAACCTCTACGCGACCGGGATCACAACGACGTCCCTCAACTTCGGCGGAGGGCCGCTGCCCTGGGCCGGCGGTGAAGACATCTTCCTGGTCAAGCTGGGGCCGTGAAGGAACGCGCGGAGAGCGAGCTCCCGGGCTCGCTCTCCGCCGCGGTGCGCACGAGGCGAAGAGGCCTTTGCGGGAGCCTCTTCACCGGGCTCTCTCAACGGCTCTTCACGGCACGGCGGGGCTGACGAGGTTCTGCGGCCGCGCCGGCTTGCTCGTCTTGAAGTCGGCGAGGTTGTCGCCGGTGTCGACCTGGTTGCCCTGCGCGCCGCCGGGCTTTCGCTCCAGGCTGGCGTCGACGTTGCTGGCCGCGCTCACCGTGTTGTCGTGGGGCTGGTTGCTCGCCGGCGAGCCATTGCACACGTAGGGGACAGCGCAGCTCGCCAGGTTGGTCAGCGTGGCGGCGTCGTAGGCATAGCAGAGCACGTCGACCAGGACCGCGCCGTGGTAGAGCGCGAGGCTCCCGGCGTCGGCGATACCCCCGTTCATCAGGTTGGTATCGCCCGCAGGAGACTGGGTATAAGCGCTCCCGACGATGAGCAGGTGCCCGTGCGGAGGCAGCGTTTGCCCCGCGCCGGTGAGCTTCACCGAGGCCGCGTCGGTGGCGCAGGCGCCCACCGCGCTGCGCACGCTCAGGGTCCACGCGCCGTCGAGGGTGATCGCGGTCTTGCCTGGATTGTAGAGCTCCACCAGCTCGTCGAGGGAGCCTCCGGCGCCGCGCGTCCGCGCCTCGCTGATCAGCACCACCTCGGCGCAAACGCCGCTCGCGCAGCGCCCGCTCAGGCAATCGCTGCTCGCGGCGCAGGCCCCTCCCACGGCGCAGCCCACGCAGGCCGAGCCGCCGCAGTCGATGTCGGACTCGGTCCCGTCGAGCGCGCCGTTCGCGCAGGTGGACGTCGTCGCCACGCAGACGTTGCCGGTGCAGGTGCCGCTCGCGCAGTCGGGCCCGCCGTTGCAGGCCTTGCCGAGGGCGCACCCCGCGCAGCTCCCGCCGCAGTCGACGTCGCTCTCGGCCCCGTCGGCCACGAGATCGTTGCAGGTGGGCAAGCACGCTCCGGCCCCGCACGCGCCGCCGAGGCAGTCGCCGTCGCTGACGCAGCCGAGGCCCACGCCGCAGAGCTTCGCGCAGCCGCCGCCGCAGTCGACGTCGCTCTCGGCGCCGTTCTTCACGCCGTCGGTGCACGACGGGGCCTGGCAGGTGCCCGCGCAGAGGTGGCTCGCGCAGTCGGGGCCGACCTGGCACGCCTTGCCCGTGCCGCAGGGCTTGCACGCCGGACCGCCGCAGTCGACGTCGGTCTCGGCGCCGTCGAGGCTCATGTCGAGGCAGGTGATCGAGATGCACTTGGTGTCGAGGCAGGCCTCGCTCACGCCGCACTGGGCCTTGCCGATGCACCCCACGCAGGTGTTCGCGCCGTCGCAGACCTTGCCGCCGCCAACGTTGCACGCGCTGCCCGCGGGGCTCGGCGTGTAGGTCGGCACGCCCGCCGCGCAGAGGTCCGCCGTGCACGGGTTCCCATCGGCGAGCGTGTCCTTGTCGTCGTTGACGATCGCCGCGAATCCGGCCGCGTCGCAGACCTCGCGCTTGCAGTCGCCGGGGAGCTGCTTCGACGTCGGCGTGCCCACGGGCGAGGGCGCGAGGCCGCAGTGGCCGGCGTCGCAGGTGCGCTTCTGGCAATCGGTGTCCGTCCCCGGACAGGTGGCCGCGTGCAGGCACTCGATGCCACCCGAGCCGGTCGTCGCGGCCGCGCTCGAGGTCGCCGTCGAGGTCGAGGTCGCCGTCGCGCCGCCGCTGCCTCCCGAGCCGCCGCTGCCGGTCGAGCTCGTCGTGCTCTTCGGGATCAGATCGCGATTGGTCGACGCGACGAGCTCGCACCCGGCGACGGCGACCGTGACGACGGCGACAGGGAAAAGCCCGCGGGCGAGGGCCCATGTTCTCGATCGCACCATGGCCAGGCGACGTTCCTCTCCAGCGCCGGTGGGCGCGATCCGAGGAGGTACGTCGTCCACGACGCACGGGCAAGCCTGCCGAAGCTGCGCGGACCGGCCCACTTGCGCAAATCCGTGGCGCGCCGACGCGCTCGGGGTGTAAATCGCCCCCGTGAGAAAACGGCCGCTCGGGAAAACCGGACTCGAGGTCTCCGAGCTCTCGCTGGGCACGTGGGGCCTCTCCGGCGACGGCTACG
>JBDTXR010000154.1:0-18330 GCA_040006075.1 Byssovorax sp.
TCGCGGGTGGCCTCGCGCACCAGATCCGCAACCCGCTCGGATCGATCGCCAACGCCGCCTACGTGCTCAAGCGCGCGCTCGGCGACGACGCCGCGCCGACGGTGGTGAGCGCGGTGGCGATCATCCTCGAAGAGACGTGGCGGGCCAACCGCCTGATCTCGGATCTGCTCGATTACGCCCGCGTCCGCGCGCCGAACCCGCAGCCGGTCTCGCTGCGCGAGGCGCTCGAGGCGACCATCGTCGCCCACGACGTGCCCCACCGGATCCGCGTCTCGGTCCACGTGCCGGAGAAGCCGCTCGTCGCCGTCGACGAGGAGCAGCTCCGCGCCGCGATCGACAACCTGGTGCGCAACGCCGTCGAGGCCATGCCCATCGGCGGGAACCTGCGCTTCGAAGCGCGCCCCGACGGCTCACGGATGCGCCTCGCGGTGAGCGACACCGGCGGCGGGATCCCGGCCGAGGTGCGCGGGAAAATGTTCGAGCCGTTGATCACCAGCAAGCCCCTCGGCCGCGGCCTGGGCCTGACCATGGCGCGCGCGCTGATCGAGAACCAGAGCGGCACCATCGTCAACGAGCCGGTGCCCACGGGCGCGTGCTTCGTGATCTCGCTCCCGCTGGCGCGCTAGCCGCGCTACCGCGCGAGGAACCGCGGCGCGCGTCGCCACGTGGTGAGCACGTCGCGCGCGCTCGCTTCACCCGGACCGAGATCGGCCGAGTCGCCGCCGGCGCCGATGTTGATCCGCCGCGCGCCGGACGCGGACGGCGCGATCAGCCCGCAGCGCCCCTCGCCCCAGAAGAGCGCGGCCTCGATCGCGCCGCGGCGCGAGCCGACGTGGCCCGGCGTGAGCGCGATTGTGAAGAGCTGCTCGAGATCGTGCGGCGTGCCGTCACCGCAGAACGGCGGCGTCGCGCCGGGCACGAGCTGCCCCACCTCGCCGAGCAGGAACGGCAGCCCCAGCGCCGCGCCGAGCTCGAGATCCCGATCGAGCTTGCGGGTCTGCACGCCGAGCGACGACGCCGACCAGGCGATGGCCCGCGTGGCGTAGACATGGCTCGTCCAGATCAGCCGAGCGCGAACCGGCGGCGGCAGCGCGGCGACGATCGATCGCGCGAAGGCCTCGTAGTCGGCCTCGGGAAGGCGCAGATCGCCGAAGAGCAGCGGCTGCGAGAAGCTCTGCGCGAGGAGATCGAGCGCCGGCACCAGGAACCCGTCGCGCAGCGCCGCGGCGTCCGCGGGCGAGCGGATCGCGCGGTTGGCGTCGAGCTCGTTCACCAGCTCCCAGCCGAGGATCTCCGGGGAATCGACGAGCGCGGGGCGCGCGGCGAACGCGGCGATCCGATCGGCGAGCAGGCCCTGGCCGGGCTCGCGAAACCCGCCGCCGAGGTAGAGTCGACGCGCCGACCACGGGCTCCGTGGATCCTGATCGTCGAGCGAGACCTCGGGCCGCGGCGATCCATAGCCGGGCTGGTGGTTGAGCAGCGTGACGATGATCCGCAGCGGCCGCGCGCGGCGGGCGTTCTCGTCGACCGTGAGCGCGAGCAGCTCGGCCGCGAGCGCGACCTCGGCCGGATCGCCGGTGCGCTTGAGCGAGCCCCACAGGCGCACCACCGGCGCGCCCGACGCCGCGACCGCCTCGAGCGCCGCGCAGGCCACGCGCCGCCGATCGAGCTCGTCGGGCCCGGCCTCGTGCGCGAGCTTGTCGAGCAGATCGAAGAGGTGCGCGCCGAGGAAGCGGAGCCGCGACGGAGCCCCCGCCTCGCCGAGCGTCTGCTCCAGGTGGCCGAGCTGGCCCGGCGGCGCGGCGACGGCGCGCGCGACCCCCGCGGCGCGAGGCCAGGCCCCGGGGATCGTCGTGGCCTCGGGGCACGCGGGGCCCGGTCGAGGCGCGGCGTCAACGAGCGGAGCCACCGTCAACCGCGGCGAAACGAGGGGCGCTGGAGCCGAGGCGAGGGTCGACGTCGCCGGCGGAGGCTCGGGGCGGACCGCGCACGACGCGAGCGCCGCGCCGCCCAGCAGGCGGAGCGCGATCAGGGCGCGCGCCGCGCCGGGCGTGGGGCCGGGTTCCGTCATCTCCTGCGTGAAGGGTACTCCGTCGAAAACGTCCGCGGAATCAAGCCCGGAAATCGCCGAACGATCGCCCCTGATCGGCCTGACCGGAGCTTGCCGGGATGACGCCGTGGCCCTAGCCTCGGGGGAGGCGTGGACCGCACCAGCGGCCGCGACCCGGAGGCAACATGTACGGTCCCCAAGGCAGCGGCGGCTCCGCCCCGCGACCCGTTCGCAAGGTCACCGTTCCCGAGATTCGAGCCCGCAAGGGCGGCTCCCCGATCTCGATGATCACCGCGTACGACTACACGATGGCCCGGCTGCTCGACGAGGGCGGGGCCGACCTGCTCCTCGTCGGCGACTCGCTCGGGATGGTGGTCCAGGGCCACACCACCACGCTCCCCGTCACCGTCGAGGAGATTTGCTATCACGGCCGCGCCGTGGCGCGGGGCGCGCGAAGGGCGCATGTCGTCGGCGACATGCCCTTCATGAGCTATCAAGTCTCCCCCCTTCAAGCTCTCGAGAACGCCGGGAAGCTGGTCAAGGATGGAGCCTTCGAAAGCGTGAAGCTCGAGGGCGGCGAGGAGATCGCCGAGCACGTGCGCCGGATCGTCGCGGCGGGCATCCCGGTGATGGGCCATGTCGGCCTCACCCCGCAATCGGTCCACGCCATGGGCGGCTTCAAGGTCCAGGGCAAGGGCGAAGACGCCGCGCAGCGGGTGATCGAGGGCGCTCGCGCGCTCGAAGAGGCCGGCGCCTACGCCGTGGTGTTAGAGGCCATCCCGCCCGACGTGGCCGAGGAGATCACCAGGACCCTCGGGATCCCCACCATCGGTATCGGCGCGGGCCCGTCGTGCGACGGCCAGGTGCTGGTCTGTTACGACATGCTCGGCATGTACCCGGAGATGAAGCCGAAGTTCGCCAAGCGCTTCGCCGAGGTCGGCGAGCAGATCATGGCGGCGACGCGGGCCTACATCGGCGAGGTGCAACAGCGCACCTTCCCGGCCGCCGAGCACACCTTCAAGGCCAACGGTCCTCGCCGGATCGCCAAGGCGGAAGAAGAGAAGCTGGTGGCGGAGTCCGAGATCCCGCCGCACTGGCAGACGCACTGATCCCCTGAAATAAAAGAGCCAGGATCATCGGCGCATCGACGATCCTGGCCCGGGGTAATCTCGCGGGGGGCGCGGCTTCAGCGGGCGCGACGGCGGCGCGCGAAGGCCAGCGCCGCGAGCACGCTCAGCGCGCCGAACGCCGAGGAAAAGCCTTCCTCGTGCGTCATGGCGCAGCCGCCGAAGCTCTGACCCTTCTTCACGTTGCTGGCGGCGTCCCACCCGCCCGTGGGGGATCCGCCGGCGCCGCCGACTCCACCGCTGCCATCGCCGCTGGCCGACGAGTCGGAGCAGGGCGGATAAACAGGGCACGCCGGCGCGGTGCCCTTCGTCACCGTGGCTTGAAGAGTCCGGAGCACGGGAGTCTGATCCGCCGCCGCGCCGAGCGTCAGGTCGGTGGCGAGGGCCTGGCGCGAGAGCTCGCCGTGGAGGCGAGTGATCCACACCGAGGCTGGATCGAGGGTGCCAAGCAGCGTCGTCAGATCGGCCTGGACCGCCGCGTCGGCGCCCGCGCCGTTCTCGTCGGCGTATCCGCTCCCGATCGGGTTGTACTGCGCCAGATCGGTGAGCGAGCTGCTGAGGCCATACGACGAGAAGGGCTCGCCCGCCTCGACCAGCCACGCTTGGCCCTGGCTCGCGTCGAAGGTCGTCTTCTTGAGCATTGAATAGTTGCTGCTCATGGTGTCCCAGTCCCACACGAGCTGCTCCTGGTGGATCACGAAATCAGGCATGTTGGACGCTTCGTAACGGCCCTCGGCCATGACGAAGAGGCTGACCGGGGTGGTGACGCCGGTGCCTGCGGCGACCATGCGCAGCGGGAGCACCGGGCTGGCGCCAGGCATCGTCACCCGCACCGGGCGCATCGAGGTCACGGCCTTGCCGGGGACCAGCTTGAGGGCGAGGAAATCGAAGCCTTCGGCGACATAGGCGCTGATGATCGGCTTGACGTCGTCGGGGATCACGAAGTTGTGGCTGGTGAGCCAGGTGGTGAGGGCCGCGGGATCGGCCGACTGGAGCTGCACAGTCTCGTACGGGCCAACCACCGATTGCGCGATGACCGTGACCGGGGGCGGCTGGCTCGCCCCACCCCCGCTGCCAGAACCGGGGCCGCCGGAGCCCGCGCCCGCGCCGGTGAAGGCCCCGCTGCAGAACGGAGGCGGATAGCAGGTGATGGTCGGAGACTCGATGTTGACCTGGGTCGCGTTCTCGAGGCTCTGAAACAGCGCGTCCGAGGAGAGGCCGATATCGACCATGCCTTTGATGGGGAGCACCCAGGCGAACGACGCGGGCTCCCCCATGTACGAGACCTGATCCCACAGCGACGTCTGCGTCTTGGAGACGGAGAGGATCATCTTGTGGCCGGTGACCTGGGTGGTCTCCGACTGCTGGATCGGCGGCTCGTGGAAGCAGCCGCCGCAGGCAGAGGCGTCGTTCGCGTGGGACAGCCCGAGGGCGAGCACGGGAATCGAGAGGAGCAGAGATCGGGGAAAGCGCATGATCGACACCTCGGAGAGAATCTACTTCGCATCAAGCAGATCGCGTGCCAGAGCTGGAATCCTCGAATCGCCGTGGATTCTTGGTCTGTGCCCGCGAGCGGCTGGCACACCTGGGCCCATCGGCGCCAGGCCTGTGACAGAAGACCGCTCCGGGCGTTGGCCTCAAAGGCTGGGGCCGGGCGGAGCGGGGTTCGGGTTGGTGAGCGACGTGAGCAGGTGATCGCGCCAGCCGTCGTGAATGTAGAGGTAATCGCGCGCGTACCCCTCGACCTGGAAGCCGAGACGGCGCAGGAGCCGGCCGCTCCGCTCGTTGGTGGGGATGTAGTTGGCCATGATCCGGTGAAGCCGCATCGGGCCAAAGATGTAGTCAATCGATCGCTGGAGCGCCTCGAACATGATGCCCTGGCCCTCCCAGCGGGAATCGATGGAATAGCCGAGATAGCAAGCCTGGAACGCGCCGCGGACGATCTGGTTGAAGTTGCAGTGGCCGAGCACTGGGCCGTCGGGCGCGTCGCGGTGCGCGATGGTGAAGCGGAGCGACTCGCCGCGGGCGAGCTCCTCGCGGCTGCGGTCGAGGCGGCGTCGCCAGAAGCCCTCGGTGAAGAACCCGTCGGGGTGCGGCGGCTCCCAGCGCGCGAGGTGAGCGTCGTTCTCGATCGCGAAGGTGAGCAGCCGCGACGCCGCGCTCGCCGGCAAGATCGTGAGGACGAGGCGCCTGGTCTCGAGCACGGGGACGAGCTGCATCCGGCGGAGGCTAGCAGGAGGTTCGCTGCCGGCGATCGCGCTTGGTAGGCTGCGCGCGTGTCACCGACGGAGCCAGCACGCGGCGGGATCGAGGCGACGGAGCAGCTCGCCGATTTCAGCGATTGGGACGCTCTTCGCAGAGGGATCGCGGGGCTCGTCGAGCGAGCGCGCGCGATCACCGTGACCGGGGAGATCGAAGGGTCGTTCGCGGCGATCGAGCACGCGCCCGACGCCGACGGCGAGCGCGCGGCGCGGTGGCGAGGCCTCGTCGGTGCGGCGTTCGTCGCCGATCTCGCGTGCTACGCCGAGCCGGCAGATCAGGTGAGCTTCGATCGGCTCGAGGGCGCGATGCGGGTGTGTCCGCAGGGATTTCGCGTGTGGGGCGCGCGCGCCGGCGGCGCGGGATCGGCGTGGCTACCGCTCGGGTACACCGCGGTGATCCCGATCGCGGCGACGACGTTCGCGTGGTTCGAGGAAGGCACCGCGTCGCTCACGGGGCCGGTGATCACCGCGCTCCCGGAGATCGAGCCGGGCGGGAGCTTTCTCTACCTGTTCAACTTCAGCGTCGTACCGAGCCTGCGCGGGACGACGATGGCCGCGCGTGTGGTGAAGGCGCTGGCCGACGACGTGGCGCGGACGCCGCATCGCGGGCTCGCCGCGCTCACGGTGTCGGGCGATGGAGAGCGCGTGGTGAAGCGCTTCGGGCTGTCGGCGCGGGGATCGGCGGGGCATGAGACGGTGTTCGCTTGCCGGACGCGGTGATCCGTTCCGACGCGGCGGCGCCTCGGTCGTCGCGGATCACGTCGGCGAGGCCGCTACGACAGCGCTGAGAGCGGTGACGAGTCGGTGCAGCGCCGGGATCTTGCCGCGAATGCAGTCGCGAACAGCGCGGACCCCGCTGTACGCGACGTTGTTGAGGAGGCGGTCACGCTGCGCGAGGTTCTTCGCGAGCGCTTGCGCCACGGCGTCGTCCGGGAGGCTGCGATCGCACTCCTTCGCGGCTTCGATGACCGTCTCGGTGTTCTTCTTGAGCAGGAAGACCTCGAGCTGCGCCGGAGCGTCGCTCTGGCTCTTGATCGCGCGCACGACGACGTCTTCCGCCGTGCGCGCGTCGACCCCTTTGACGTGATCGCGGATGCGATCGTCGTCGATCAGCGCGAACACGGTCTGCCCTTGCGGGCCGAGTCGGTGGATATCGCGCTTGCAGCTCCGAACGATGTTCGCCGCGCCGTTCATCGGCCGTCCGTCGAGCTTCCCTGCCAGCGCGAACACTTCCACTCCAAGCTCGTCGGCGACGCAAGCGACAACGAGCGCGTGCAGGCCGAAGCCCTTCACCGGCCCGCCGTTGTCTTCGTACAAGATCACAGCGACAGGGCTCACTTCGCTCCCCGCACCTTCATGACTGACGCAGCGTGTCCCGCGCTCCTGACGTCGCCGAGCCCGCGATAGTCCTTCAGCCACTCCCGAAGCGCGTCGGCGTCGGGGCGGACCAGCCGTGTTGCGCGGCGCTCGTCGAGTTCACACAGGACGACCGAGCGCGCCGGATCGGAGAGGCCGTCGAGCAGGCGGTCGGAGTGCGTGGTGAGCAGGACCGGTCGATCTTTCGCCATCTCCTCGAAGAAGCCGAGCACGCGCATGAGGAGCTCAGGATGGAGGTGAGTCTCCGGCTCGTCGAAGGCGATCAGGCTCTTCTTCGTGTTGAGGCGGTAGAGCGCGACGAAGCACAGATACGCCAGCATACCGTCGGAGAGGTTGAAGGACGGAATTTGCGCGTCGAGGCCCGCATATTTGAGGCGCAGCGCGATCACGCCGCCGCCCGGATCGGCGCGCGTGTTGATGGACTCGACGTCCTGGCCGAGGCCGAGGCGCACATAATCCATGGTCTCTCGCCAGTGCGCTTCGGAGAACTCGTTGCGGAGCGAGTTGAAGGCGCTGGCGAGGTTGCCGCCGAAGCGAGAGAGGCTGTCCGCGGGCTCGATGGTCGTGGAGCCACGCAGCAGCGATTGCATACCTCTCTCGCGCTGGGCCCAGCGCGCGGTGGTGTCGAAGGGGAGCTGGACGTCGAGGCCGCGGAGGGCGTCAATCACCTCCTGAATCATCGGGTGCGGCGCAAACTTGCCAAACGAGGTCAGCGCCAGCTGCCCCGGATCAATTGGCTTGTCGACCCAGATGCCCTTCGCGTCGTCAACGAGGTACGAAAAGGTCTCGCCATTGCGCTTGAGAACTACTTTTGGCACCTCCGCCGCCCACTCCTCATCTTCATCTGCATTCTCGAACCGCGCGAGGCCGAACCTCTCGGAATCGATGAGCCCACCCTCGCGGATCGCGAACGAGTACTCCAGAGGCCACGATCCGCCGGCCAGACGCACGCTGAGCCTGAGCTGCGTGGCGCCGAACCGGAAGAGCCCCGCGGCGCCGCCGTGGATCTTCTGAACCTCGCTGGTGAAGCTCTCGCCCGCCGCTCGCCGCAGGATCTCGCACGCTTCGATCAGGCTGCTCTTCCCGCTGCCGTTGTCGCCGATGAGCACCGTCAGCCCGTCGAGGTCGAGGGTGACGTCAGCGAGCGTGCGGAGCCCTTGAACGCGGATCCGGGTGATTCGGTTGGTCGCCATGGGAGCACCTGCCACCTCGGCACCTTACCACGGCCCTCGGCGGCACCGTGAGGACGGTTCACGGCGCTGCGGCTGGAGCGCGGCGGACACGTCCCGTCCGATGGAGACCGTGCACAAATAGGTCGAGGATCTCGAAGGGGCTCATCACCGGCGCAGGCGCGGCGAGCCCGTCGTCGTCGGCGTTGAGATGGAGGTGCGAGCGGAGACCGTCGTCCTGGTTCGAATGGCCAGGAGGGTTCAGATCGAAGCGCACGAAATCGAAGCCAGCGCCGGAGGGCAGGCGCAGCTCGAAGTCATAGGCGATGATCTCGGCTCGGCCGTCTTCCTCTTTGACCTGAAGCTGAAAGTCGAACCAGCCTCCGTCGCGGCGCGTGAAGTGCGGGAGCTCTTTCGTCCGGTTGAAATTGCGAACGGATCCGACGGCAATGTCGAAGTAGCCTTTGCGATCCTCGAAGAGGAGATTCCGGCGAATGTCTGTCTGCCCTTCGTCGAGGAGGCGCCGATCACTCGCTTTGAAGAGGTAGCTCTGGATCTCGCGGTAGAGCTGCATTCCCGAAGCAGGGTGCCGTGTGCCCTCGACGACGGCGTGGGCGCCTTTCCATAGCCGCTCTTGCAGGGCTACCCGGCGCGCCAGAGCCGCTGCGGGGGATACGTCAACGGCCAAGGAGATCTCCTTTTCCGAGCAGCACCAACCACTCCGAAAAGATAGGATCTGCCGCGAGGGTTCCCGCTTCAGCGCGCTCGATCACCTCCACGTTGCTCAGGCCCGTTCCCTCCTGGAGGGAGGCCAATCGAGCTTCGGTGTCGAGCTGTCCCGCCCGCGGATCGAGGGTCCATACGCGGGGGCCTATCCAGCTCCAGAAATTCGGGGCCTCGGCGGCGAGCGCCAGGACCCCTGCATCGGAGGTGATGATCGCTCCGCGAAGGCTCCCAGGGATCCGGCCGCGTCCGTAGTCGAGAGACCGGGATACGGACTCGTGCAAATTCGCAGGCAACGGGAGCAGGGCTACATTGTCTGGCCCGAGGCCCGCGAGCTCATCGACGAGCGCGGGTCCGGATTTGCCCTCTGAAAAGACGCTCACACTGCCAAGCCCCTCGTCCTCAAGGAGGAAGGCAAACTCTTTTCGCAGATCCTCGGTGGTCGCGACGATCTCAGATTCGTCGACCATCACGACCGACCAGCCCCCAGGCTCCAGGAAGGCTCGGTCCGCAAGCTCGGCGAGTCCGATGGGGTTCACGAGCTGCCCAATCCCGCGACGAGCGGAACAATGGTCGGATGCGGAACGTAACGGACAGGGGTACCAGGAACCTCGATGATCAGGCGCTCCACAAGGAGATGTTGATCAAGCTCTGTCGCGACGGTAAAGGCAGACGCGGTGTCGCGGCGGCCGCCCCCAGGAACGTGCTTCTTCGGTACCAGCTCCTTGATGCGGGCGACCATCTCCTTGGTGCAACCAAGAAGCAAATCCCGACCGAAGCGGTCTCGTGCTGTGTCGACGTGGTCGGGTTGAATCGTGTCAGCTCCGCCGGCATAAGCTTCGGCGCCAGCAGCTCGTCCGAGCGCCACCAGATCTCGAAGCAGCCCGCCGGACCAGCGCGCGAGGGACGACGAGGATTTGTCCGGGAGCACATCGTCGTCGGCACGAGCGCGGAGAACCGCCATGAGAAACTCGATGCCTTCATTGGCGTCAACACCCACGGCGCCATGTAGGTGAACAGTCTCGAAAGCTTTTTCCACAAATCGGTGTGGACTGAAGCGGAGGGATTGCGGGCCAACGATGACGAGCCCAACCCCTGCGCGTCCGAGCGCGGGGACGTCTTCCGCAAACACTGAGGCGAGCAGACTCAGATCCGCGACGCGGTCCAATCCGTCGAAGAGAATCACGGGATGTCTCTGGAGTGCGGCATTGACCTCGCTTAGCAAGTCTGACAGCATCCTCACATCCTCCGACGGCTCTGGCGCCTCCAGCATGCCTTTAACCCAGTGTTCCTCATCTGGGTGTTCATCGTCGGACGGATCCCACCAGTAACCTTTGGTGATCGTCGAAATGTGAATGACCGCCTGCTCAACGGGCTTGTCTACCTTGAATCCCCGCGCTTGCGCTCGCTTCAACTCTGCACATGCCTCGGTGGCAGCCAAAGCGACCAGGACTCCAGGCTTCAGCTTCTCCAGCCGATGACGACTGGGCACGTCGACCCGGACGGGGAACAGGTCTTCTACCTCGGCGAGCTTGCGCTCAATCGCGATGAGCTCGGTGGTCTTGCCGGAGCCGATACCGCCCACGAGAAGATGGCTGCTTGCCGGCTCCAGCTCGATCCGGGTGGCGATGCGCTGACTTACCGCGTTGGGCGGCGCCACGTAGAACCCGCTGGCGACCGCCTGCACGGGATCGCCCGTCGGATCGAGCCGGCGCATGTAGTCGCGAAAGCGGGTTCGGCGGTCGGTGGTCACGACGCGGTTCTATCACGCTCCGCCGAAGGGCAGGGCTCAGGCGCTCACGGCTTGCCACGCCCGCCGCCGGAGCAGGCTTCGCGGCCGGCGTCGGCCCCCAGCTAGCGCGCAGCGACCGCCAGCACTTGCCGGATATCGAGGTGCCCGGCCAGGGCCTTCTCGATTCCATCCTCCAGCAGCGTGGTCATCCCGCCTTCGACGGCGGCGCCGCGGATCTCGGCCACCGGGGCGCGCCGGGCGATCAAGGGCTTGGTGCGATCGTCGTTCACGAGGAGCTCGTGGATCGCCATTCGGCCGCGGTAGCCGGTGCTCGAGCACTCGTCGCAGCCCTTGGCGCGGGTGAGCACGAAGCTCGGGCCGAAGGTGCGATTGAGCCGCTCTTCCATGGCCTTTTCGCCATACAGCGCCGCGATCTCGTCCCACTCGGCGCGGGTGCCCTGGTACGGCTCGCGGCACGCCTTGCAGAGGGTGCGCGTGAGCCGCTGCGCGAGGACGCCGAGGAGCGCGTCGCCGAAGTTGAAGGGATCGAGCCCCATGTCGAGCAGGCGGGTGATTGTCTCCGAGGCGTTGTTGGTGTGGAGCGTGGAGAGCACGAGGTGGCCGGTGAGCGACGACTCGACGGCGATCTGCGCTGTCTCCTGATCGCGCATTTCGCCGATCATGATCACGTCGGGATCGGCGCGCAGGAAGGAGCGCAGCGCCGTCGCGAAGGTGAGGCCGATCTTGGGGTTCATCTGCACCTGGCGCAGGCCGGCCTGCGTGATCTCGACCGGATCCTCCGCGGTCCAGATCTTCATGTCGATGTTGTTGATGGCGCCGAGCGCCGAGTGGAGCGTGGTGGTCTTGCCCGAGCCGGTGGGCCCGACGCAGAGCACGAGGCCGTAGGGCTTGGCGATCACCGACCGCAGCGCCGCGAGGTTGCGCGCGCTCATCCCCATGCGATCGAGCGGGAGCGGGCGCGCGTTGGCGAGGATCCGCATCACCACGTCTTCGTTGTCGCCGACCGTGGGGATGGTGGCCACGCGGAGCTCGATTGGTCGGTCCTTGAGCTGGAGGCGGATCTTGCCGTCCTGCGGCTTCCGGCGCTCGGAGATGTCGAGCTGGGCCATGATCTTGATTCGAGCCACGAGCGAGCGTCGGTAGGCCGGGGGGATGTCGCGGTACGCGACGCAGTCGCCGTCGACCCGGAAGCGGACCACGGCGCTGCGCTCGCGCCCGTTGGGCTCGATGTGGATGTCGGAGGCGCCGGCCCGGTACGCATCCATGATGATCTGGTTGGCGAGCTTGATCACCGCGCTGTCGCTCTCCTGGACCTCGACGCCCTGGAGCTGGCTCTGCTCCTCGACCATCGGCTGCTCGTCCCCGGCGAGCTCTTCGAGGATCCGATCGACGCCGCCGAGCTCCTCGATCTGACGGGACTCGAGGTGCCGCTCGACGTAACGACGGAGCTGGCTCGGGACGACGATCACCTCACGGATCTGCTTGTTGGCCTGGAAACGAAGCAGATCCACGGCCTCCATCGCCAGCGGATCGCTGATGGCGAGGGTGATCGACTGGGCGTCGACGTCGACGGCGAGGACCCCGTACTTGCCGATGATCTCCGCGCTCACCTCGGCGCCCGCCGCCGGGTTCACCGCGCACTGATCGAGATCGATGAACGGGATGTTGAACTTCCGCCCGAGGGTGATCGCGAGGTCTTTCTCGGAGACGATGCTCATCTCCACGAGCACGTCGCCGAGGCGCTTGCCGGCGCGCTTCTTCTGCTCGACGAGGGCCGCCTCGATGTCCTCCTTGGTCGCCAGCTTCTCCTCGATCAAGACCTCGCCGAGGCGCATGCGTCGGCGCGCCTGGATGGCGACCGCGTCCTCGAGCGAGGCCGGGGCGATCTTCTTCTGCTCGAGCAAGATCTGGCCGATGGGCACGTTGCGTCGGGCCACGTGCTCGGCGAGCCCGCGGTCGAGGTCTCCGTCGTTCAC
Organism: Byssovorax sp.; assembly: GCA_040006075.1. GTDB lineage: Bacteria > Myxococcota_A > Polyangia > Polyangiales > Polyangiaceae > JANYGI01. The sequence continues at coordinate 12,437 of JBDTXR010000154.1, forward strand.
GAGCCCGCCGTCGACCAGCATCGTCCCGATCAGCTCGACGTTCTCCACGGCGTTGACGCCGTGCGCGTAGAAGAAGATCTCTTCGAACTGACTCTGGGATTCGGCGGGGAGGCAGTAGAAGCCGAGGCGAGAGGCGATCTCGGCGGCGCGCACCTCGACCACGAAGCTGCGGCCGCCGGGCAGGTGGATCTTGCGCAGGACCCGGTCGCGATCGGCGATCTTGGCGCCGGTCCTCCCGCTCCGGTGGAGGCCGATATAGGCCACGGTCTCGGTCGGCAGCGGGACGCGCATCTTCTGCCCGCCCGCGCCCACGAGCTCGAGCGAGACCTCGGGATCCCGCGGCAGGAAGCCGGCGATGCGGCCGATCTTGGTCCCGCCGTCGAGGAGCCCGACGGTGGCGAAATGAGGGAGCCGCCGTTCGTTGAGCACTGGACCTCCGAGGCCATCATTGGCTCTGCGAAGATCGGCGGCGGCCGCGAGAGCTTGAGCGCGTCGCGGCGCGCGCCTCGGTCTACAGCTCGTCCCAGGCGAGGGCGAGGACGTCGCGGATGGTCTCGCGGCCGGTCAGGATCATCACGAGGCGATCGATGCCCAGCGCCATCCCCGCTCCGGGCGGGATCCCTTCGCGCAAGGCGGCGAGGTAGCGCTCGTCGACGGCGACGGGCTCGCGGCCTTCGTCGCGGCGACGACCGTTCTCGCGGTCGAAGAGGCGCGCTTGCAGATCCGGATCGCGGAGCGAGGGGAAGCCGTCGCTGAGCTCGAGGCCGGCGATGAGGAGCTCGCTGCGATCGGCGAGCGCGGGCGCGTGGGACAGGAGCGCGGCGGACGAGGTCATGAACGAGGGCCACTCGCAGAGGAACGTGGGCGTAGGCGAGCCGAGGTGGGGCTGCATCGCGTCGAGGAGGTACGAGACGAGCATCGCGTCGTCGTCGAGGAACGAGGGCGGGACGTCGAGGCCGAGGCGCGCGATCTCGGCGCGGAGCGAGGTTGGCGAGAGATCGGGTGCGGCGTGGATGTCCAGGTGACGCGCGAGGGCGTCGCGGACCGAGAGGCGCTCCCACGGGGCGTCGATCGTCACGTCGTGGCCCGACCAGCGCAGCGATTTCGTGTCAGGGTGAATGGCGCGAAATGCTTTTTTTACCAGGGCTTCCGCGTCGCGCTCGATGTCCTCGAGCGAGGCGTGGGTGCGCGCCCACTCGAGCATGGTGAACTCGGGGTTGTGGCGGCCGCCGACGTCGGCGCCGCGGAAGTTCTGGGTGAGCGTGAAGACCTTGTCGAAGCCGCCGACGATCATCCGCTTGAGCTGGTACTCGGTCGAGGTGGTGAGGTACGCGTCGCCGCCGACGCGGAGCGGCTCGAGGTGGGCGTCGGGGCAGGCGCCCTTCACCAGGAGCGGGGCCTGGATTTCGAGGAAGCCTTCGTCGAAGAAGTGGCCGCGGATGGCGCGGAGGATGGCCTGGCGCGACCAGAGCGTGTCCATGCGCGAGGGCGACTCGGCGGGGCGGCGCCAGCGGAGGGCGTCGCTGCCGGCGTGAAACGCGCCCGGCGCGGCGCGGCTGTGGAGGGCCTGGACGTGGGCGCCGTCGGGGCCCCGCGTGAGCGTGACGAGATCGCCCGGCGCGAGATCGGGGGCGGCGGGAGAGAGGGCGATCGCGTGGGAGGTGCTGCCCGCGAGGATCACCGCGGAGCGGATCGCGCCGGTGGTGAAGACGTCGACGACGCGGCCGCGGAGGAGATCGCTCATGCGCGCCCGGCCCGGAATCCAGGGGCCAGCATCGCGGTGGTGCGCTCGGGGCTGACGACGCCGCGCGAGAGCATCCACTGGTCGGCGAGGGCGACCTCGGCGCGGCCGGCGTCGCCGCCGAGGAGCTGGCCGCGACGCCGGCGGGCCGCCGCTTCGAGGAGACCGAGGCCGGCCCGGTGGAGGCCGACGATCGCGACGTCGAGCCGAGCGCGCGCGCGCTCGGCGTCGCCATGCAGGCCCGCCGCGCCGGCGCGGGCGAGGGCCGCGAGCGGATCGGCCCAGATCATGTGCTCGGCCTCGATCCGATCGGCGGCGCGGTCCACCTCGCGCAGGAGAGCGCGCGGCGAGCGCGATCCGGCGGCGGCGGCGAGCGCGGTGCGCGCGCGGAGGTGGGCGCCGAAGACGCGCGCGGTCTGGGCGCGGAGCACGAGCGATCGGGCGAGCCGCGGCCACACGCTGACGAGGTGCGCGTGCGCGGCGGCGCCGTCGCCGCGGTAGAGCGCGAGGTGGCTGCGCGCGAGCAGGTCGAAGAAATGCTGGAGGTGAAAGCCGGCGTTCGACCACGAGCCCATGACGGCGGCGGCCTCGCGCTCGGCGCCCTCGGGATCGTCGCGAAGGAGCCAGTACGCGTTGGCGATGAGGGTGCGGAGGTTGGTGGCAGAGTAGCGATCGCCGCGGGCCTCGGCGTCGCGCAAGTAGAGCGGGAAGCGGCGCGCGAACTCGCGGAGATCGCCGAGCAGCCACAGGTCCCACGCGGCGAACGTGGCGAGCGTGCCGCGCTCCCATTGCACGCCGGCGCACCGCTCGCGAAAGATCACGTCGGCGCGGTCGAGCGCCTCGACGCTCTCGCGAAAGCGTCCGACGCCGAAGCGGGTGACGCCGGTGCAGAACTCGATGAAGGCGTGCGCTTGGGGGTGGTCGGTGCGGGCGCCGAGGGCCTCGGCGCGATCGAGGAGGTCGTCGACGCGAGCCTGGGCGCCGCCGCCTTCGTTGGCGAGGAACGCGGCCTCGAAGCTCAGCGCGCGCGCGAGGCGGGAGGGCTCGCCGGCGTCGAGCGAGAGCAGCAGGTTGCGCGTCTGAAAGCCGGCGCCGCGGACCATGTCGACGAGCGCGAGCCCGAGCGCCGCCGCGTGGGCGACGTCGATCTTCGCGAGCTGCGTGGCCGGGATTTCTCGCTCGGCGCGCTCGGTGAACCCGAGGCCGCGGAGGCGGAGCTCGGCCCGGCTGAGCAGCAGCGCGGCGAGGGCGCGCCCCGGGGTCTTCGGGACGTCGAGGCCGCGCGCGGCGGCGACCCCGCGGAGCGCGCGCATGCCCTCGTCGATGTAGCCGGAGCGGAGGAAATTCTCGGCGGCCTTGCGCTCGTGCTCGAGGCGGATCCACTCGGGGGCGCCGCGGCCCGCGCGGAGGTAGGCCTCGGCCGCCTCGGCGCCGCGGCCGGCGCGGGCGAGGGCGTCGGCGAGCTTCTCTTCGAGCGCGCGCTCGACCCGGGCGTCGCGCTCGACGAGGCCGAGCGCGGTCCGGTAGAGCTGCGCGGCGTGATCGAACGCGAAGGCCAGCGCGGCCTGATCGGCGGCGCGCGTCGCGTAGGCGAGCGCCGCGGCGAGCTCGCCCGCGGCCTCGAAATGCAGGGCCAGCGCCTCGATCTCGGCGTTTCCCGACGCCTCCAGCGCGGCGGCGAGGCGGGCGTGGAGCGCGCGCGCGTCGGCGCGATCGAGGCGGCGCACGACGGTCTCGCGCACGCGATCGTGGTACGTCTCCAGGGTCTCGTCGCGGCCGGCGCCGACGACGCGGAGCAGGTTGGCGGCCTGGAGCGCGGCGATCCGGCGGGGGATCTCGGCGGCCTCGGCGGCCTCGCAGCGCTCGGCCACGTCGCGGCGCAGCGGCCCTCCGGCGACGGCGGCGAGATCGAGCAGGCGACGCGCGCCGGGCTGGAGCGTGCAGATCCGCGTCCAGAGCGCGTCGTCGAGGCGGATCGTGCCGCCGTCGTTGGCTTGCCCGGCGTCGAGCTGGACGAGGCGATGGCGCAGGAGCGCGTCGATGAAGAGCGGGTGCCCGCCGGCCTCTTCGACGAGGCTGTCGGCGTTGATCGGCGTCGCCTCGTCGCGGGCCGCGTCGTCGCTCGCGCCTTCCAGGAGCGAGCCCACGAGATCGCGGCCGTCCTCGGCGCTGAGCCGCCCGATCGCGACGCGCACCAGCGTATCCGCGGCGAACACCGGATCGAACCGGCGCTGCGAGAGCCCGGCGCCGCGGCGAAGCGTGGCCACGAGCAGCAGCGCGGGCGCGCTCGGCGGGCGGAGCACTTCGAACAGGAGCGCGAGGCTGTCGGCGTCGGCCCACTGGAGATCGTCGATCGCCAGCACCAGCGGCGCGCGCGCGGCGAGGCGACGCAGGAGCTCGCGCAGCGCGGCGAAGACGCGGGCCCGCCCGCCGATCGGATCGAGCGAGGCGATCGACGCGGACGGCCGCGACGGGGCCGGGGCGAGCGCGGGATCGATCGGGGAGACGATGGACGGGGGCGGCGCCTGCGAGGTCCGCACGAACACCGGGAGCCGCCCCACGATCGCGAGGCGGAGCACCGGGAACACCTGCTCGAGCTGCTCGGCGTCGGGCGGGAGCAGCGCCTCGACGTCGGCCGCGTCGAGGCGCGAGAGGTGAACGCCGAGCTCGTCCACGAGCTGATCCACGGCCTTGTACGGCACGCTCTCGCGCTCGTAGCAGCGGCCGCGGAGGGTGAGCGCGCTCGCGGGCAAGCGCTCGAGAAACCGGCGCATCAGCGCGCTCTTGCCCATCCCCGACTCGCCCTCGATCAGCACCACGCGCGCCGCCCCGGCCGTCGCCGAGGCGAACGCGGCGTCGAGCGTGGCGAGCTCGGCGCGACGGCCCACGAACCACGCCTCGTGCGCGCGGTGGAGCAGCGGCCCGGGCTCGCCCCGCACGCCGAGCCGACGGAGCACGTCGACCCCACGAGGCCGCGCCGCGGGATCGTCGCGGAGCAGATCGACGCAGAGCGACTCGAGGGCCGGCGGCACGTTGGCAGCGATCGCGCTCGGCGGCAGCGGCTCGGCGCGGCGACGCGAGCTCGGGCGCACCTGCGGCGACGGTTGAAACGGGAAGCTCCCCGTGAGCGCGAGGTAGAGCATCACCCCGACGCTGTACCAGTCGGCCTCGGGACCCGCGGGCGCGCCCGCTGCTTGCTCGGGCGCCATGTACCGCGCCGTGCCGACGACGAGGAACCTCCGCTCGCTCTCCGCCACGCTCTGGACCAGGCCAAAATCGAGGATGACCACGCGCCCCTCGGGCGTGACGAGGATGTTCGATGGCTTCAGATCGCGGTGCACCTTGCCCGCGAGGTGGAGCGCGTGGAGCCCGCGCGCGAGCTGCCCGAACGCCGCGCGGATCCGCGGCTCGTCCCCCGGCGTCGGCGCGCTCGTCGGCGCGCTCGGCGTGGCGACGACGTCGACGTCCGGCCGCGCCTTCAGCTGGGTGTCGATCTCCGCCGGCGAGAGCGCCCGCTCGGCGCTGACGCCGCCGCGCACGTGCTCGAGAAAATGCGCTCCCTCGATCAGCTCCATCGTGAAGAAGAGCTGTCCGCTCTCCTCGACCAGCTCACCCAGGCTCACCAGATTCGGGTGGTGAATGTCCTGGAGCGAGCGGAACTCGTGCTTGAAGCGGAAGCGCGCGTCGGGGTGCACGTCGCGCAGCGTCTTCAGCGCCACGGTCGCGCCGCGCTCGCGATCGAGCGCCTCGTACACCGTGCCCATGCCGCCCTCGCCGAGGATCCGGATCACCTCGAATCGGCTGCTCTCGCCGAGCGCGCGCCCGAGCTCCTGAGCGTTCATGGGCAAGGCGCCCGCTCAGGCGGAGGCTTCGTCGAGCCGGCGCATGCCTTCCAGCAGCAGCGCTTCGGGCGACGCCTGGATCGAGCGGGACGTGGGCTTGAAGGTGGGATCGAGCCGGAAATCGCCTTCCATCAGCGCGATCATCTTGTAGAAGGCCGCCTCGCCGCGGAGCGCGTCCCAGCGCGCGTCGACGACCTGCCCCTCGGCGAAGTCGATCTCGCCCGAGCTCGCCCCCGCGCTGATCCGCAGCGCGCACGTCTTCCGGCCGTGCCAGAGGATCTGCACCATGTCGGGGAGCGACATCTCGGCGA
>JBDTXR010000155.1:0-18330 GCA_040006075.1 Byssovorax sp.
CTTGTAGCCTTGGGGCACCCCCGGGATGCCTGCGGGGTGCGCCAGCGCGCCGGAGGTGAGAGTCATCGTGGTGGGCGCGGGGGCGGCGGCTTCTTGCTTTTTCATATGTCTTTCCCAGGCGTTACGCAGTTTACCCTGCACGGAGGCAAGGAGGAGCTTCCTGGAAATGGAGTATCTGTCTCCACCAAACGCGTCAAGTCGGCCGTGACGGAAGTTGAGCCACTTCGGAGGTGGATCCACCTACTGCGGAGGTGGATCCACCTACGTCGGAGGTAGGTCGACTCATATCTCAGGTAGCTCGACCCGCCTTCGAGGTAGATGAACATCTATTTTAAGCGAGTCAACTAACGAGAAAGACAGGTAAAGTCACCTCGCAGGTAGGTTCAGAGCCCCTCCTGATCCCGCCTGCGTACTTACAATCGGCGTCTCATCGTGTAGCCTCGACGTGTCATGACCCGCGCGCACGCCCTCCTCCTGGTGCTGCCTCTCACGCTGGCGCCCGGACTCGCGCGGGCCGCACCTCCGCCGCACAGGACGGCGCGATTGGAGTACCAGCGCGGCCCCGGGGCCGAAGCCTGCGCCGATGAGTCCGGCTTGCGCCTCGAAGTCGCGCGCCGGTCCGGCTACGACCCGTTCACCGCCGAGGCCCGCGCACGCGTCGTCGTGACGGTAGAGCGTCACGGCGGCCAGATCGTCGGCGCGATCCAGTTTTACGACGACGCCGGGGCGCCGGGGTGGTCGAAGGCGTTTCCGGTTCGCGCGAACGATTGCGGCACGCTCCTGGGGGCCATGGGCGCGGAGATTGACTACCAGTTCTCGCCCTCGCTGACCGCGCCGCCTCCGGCAGCTCCGCCGACGCCGCCGCCCTTGCCCCCGCCGGCAGCGCCGCCCCCGCCCCCGCCGACTGAGCCCTTCCGGCCCGTAGAGCTATCGGCCGGCGGGGTTGTGTCGGCGGGGTTCGCGCCGGCTGTCGCCTTCGGCGCGACGCTGGGCGCGGGGTATCGCTGGCGCGTCTTTTCACTCGCCGCGGAGGTGCGTTTCACCGCGCCCGCTTCGACGAACGTGGCCGCGTTCCCCGGCGTACGGGTGAGCACCGTCTCCATCGGCGGCGCCGTGCTCCCCTGCGTTCGGACGGCGCCGGTCTTTGGTTGCGCTGTGCTGTCGTTTGCCGACGTCTTCGGCTCTTCGACGGGCGTCGACGTGCCCCGCAACGGATCCGGGCTCTACGTGGGCGCCGGCCTCCGGGGCGGGGTCGACGCGCCGATCTCACCGCGCTTCGCGATCCGCCTCGCGGTCGAAGGACTGATCACGGTACGCTCCGCGCACCTCATTCTGGACGGTTCCGAAGCTTGGAAGACGTCCCGGCTCACGGGATCCGTCGGGGCTGCCCTCGTGACCTATTTTTAGCCGGCGATCGATTTTTTGAGAAAATGCCCCCTCTGCGCGGAAGAAGAAGTGTGCGGCAATTTGAACAAGCCATCCCTGCGCGGGCCAACCCCGAGGCCCTCACGGAGCGCGACGCCTACGTCGAGCTTTACGGCGCGACGTGCAAAGCCATCGCGAAGCGGCTTTTTCGACTGGGGATCTCCAGCAACGATCTCAACGACGCGCTCCAGGAAATCTACCTCGAAGCCTGGCGCGGCTGGAACACCTACGATTCGACGATGGGAGCCCGAGTGCAATGGCTGTACGGGATCACCGCCAAGGTCGCCGCCCGGGTCAGGCAGCGAACGGCGAAGAGAGGGAAGCGAGAAGAGCCGCAATCCGATGATTTCGACGCTCTCAGCGGAGCGCTGGGAGGAGAGGAGTACATGGAGATAAACGATCGTGCTCGCTTCGTGGCTCGCCTGTCCGAGCCGATTGACACTATCCCGCTCTCCATCTTCATCGCCCATGAAATGGACGATGAGCCCATGGAGGAGATTGCCAGGTATCACGGGGTTTCGCTCTCCACCGCATATCGGCTGTGCAAACAGGCGGAGTACCTCTTCACCGAAGGCTACAATCGAGAGCAAGAGCAGCGCCGCAAGGCCGGCGCGCTGGTGTTGCCCGTCAGTGCGCTCTCCCTTCTCACCGGGCCACACGCGATCCCCGACGTTTCGTCGCAGTTCCAGGCGAACCTCTGGGATCGAATCGCGACCGAGATCGGGAACGGGCTTCCCCCCGTCGCTCCGTGCGCGAGCGTCCCGGCCCCACCCCGCACGCCCCCGGCGCGGCTCGATGGCGGAGCTGCTCTGCGAGCGATCCGGTCGGCGCTGACCGCGCACCCGATCGCCGCTCCTGCTCTCCTCTTCGTAGGTGGCGCGGTCGCCGCGCTTGCCGGCGAGCACCTCGTGAACGCGCTCGACAAGAACGCTCACCCACCGATCGCGCAGGAAGCACGAGCGATGAGCAACGACGGAGCGTCCGCCGCGCCCGTGACCAGCCCGACCACGGTGAGCACTGGATCCGCCCTCCCGGTGGCAGCCTCGGACAGCGCAACGCCCAGAGCCGAGTCGGGCCCCGCCGGGCCGGTCACGCCCGCCGAGCTGGGTCAATATGATGTCGTCCGTGCGGCCGTCAGGAGCCCCGATACAGACTCGGCGTTCAAGGCGATTCAAGACTATCTCAAGAGCTACCCCCGCGGTCATTTCGTCGGGGATTGCGAGAAGATGCGAATCGAAACCTTGATCCGCGCCGGTCGTGTTGCTGAAGCGCGAGCGGCGATCGATCTCATTCGCAAGCGTTCACCGAAAAACCCGATCCTCAAGGAGCTGGAGTCCAGCCTTCCAGGTCCATGATATGAAGCTGATCTCCCGCACCTCGGTTGCCGTCGCCTCCGGTCTCCTTGCGCTCTCCACGGTGGTGGCTTGTGACACATGGATTGATCTCGGCGGCAATGTTCATCACCATACAGGACCCGGGGGAAGCGGAGGGGGCGGGACAACCGGAAGCACGGGAGGGAGCGGCGGCGGCTGTGCGCCCGGGGCCACGGCATCATGCTACGAGGGCCCGGTGAGCACCGAAGGCGTCGGACTCTGCAAAGCGGGGCTCAAAACCTGCAATGCAGATGGATCAGCATATGGGCCTTGCTTCGGAGAAGTGAAACCCGAGATAGAAAACTGCGCCATTGCGGTTGATGAGGACTGCGACGGCTTGGCACAGCCTTGCAAGGGAACCCCGCTCTGGAGTGAACGCGCGGGAGACGCAACCCATCAGCATGCTTGGGGCCTGGCTGTTGACTCTGCAGGAGATGTCCTGGTGACCGGAGACTTCACCGGCAAGATGGAGCTGGGTGGGTGCGAATTGGCCAAGGTCGGGGACCCTGGGCTCTTCGTTGCCAAGCTGAATCCGTCGGGCGCTTGCCTGTGGGCCAAGAGCGCCGGTGATGCGGGCAGCCAGTACGGCTTGGCGGTGGCAATTGATGTCGACGGCAATATTCTGGTGAGCGGCGACTTCACCGACGCGATGGGCCTGGTCGGATGCCCATTGACCAACGTCGGAAGCTCTGGTCTCTTCGTCGCCAAGCTGGATCCGTCGTCGGGCGCCTGCCTGTGGAGCAAGACAGCCGGGAATGCACACGGCTCCAGCGTGGCGGTCGACGGCACGAGCAACGTCGTGCTGACCGGCAGCTTCTATGGTGATATGGCCCTGGACGGGTGTCCGACGTTGTCGACTGCGGGCGTCCTCGATTTCTTCGTCGCCAAGCTGGATCCCTCTGGCGTGTGCCTGTGGAGCAAGGGCGCGGGCGACGCGATGATTCAATCCGGTGAGGGGGTGGCGATCGATAGCGAAGAAAACATCGTGGTGACGGGCAATTTCAACGGGGCGATGGACTTGGGTGGGTGTAAATTGCTGAATACGGGGACCACCGAGATGTTCGTCGCCAAGCTGAACGCATCGGGCACATGCCTGTGGAGCGAGGCTGGGCTCGATGCGAGCGGCAGCATCGGCAGGGGCGTGGCCATCGACGGCGCCCGCAATGTGCTGCTGACCGGTGACTTCATCGAAACGATGAACGTGGGCAAATGCACGTTGGCGAGGTCGGGAAGCGCCGGCTTCTTCGTCACCAAGCTCGATCCATCCGGCGGGTGCCTGTGGAGCAAGAGCACCCTTGATGCGGGGGCTCAGTCCAGTAAGGGGGTCGCGGTCGATGCTTTCAACAACGTGCTGGTGACCGGCAACTTCCTGGACTCGTTGAACTTGGGCGGCGGATCCATGGTCAGCGCTGGCGACCAGGATGTTTTTTGGGTCAAGCTCGACGCCGAAGGGAGCTACTTGTGGGGCCAGCGTGGTGGAGGCGCATTCAGCGACTCGGGGAAGGGGGTGGCCGCCGACAGCACAGGCAACGTCGTGCTGACCGGCAACTTCCACGGGACGGTTGATTTTGGGACGGGCCCGCTGGTCAGCGCAGGCGGGGCCGATATCTTCGTCGCAAAGTTCGGACCGTAGTCGTCCGAAGTCCCCCCGAGAAATCGATCGTCCCCGATCGATTTTTTGAGAAAACGGCCCTCCCCGCAGGATGTACTCATAGAGGGTCCAAACCCTCTCGAGACTCGAACCCGCCGACGATGGCGCGCTGACGCGCGTTCGCCGTGCGACCGGCGAGCGCTCGGCGAGACTCAGATCCGCGCCGACGGCGCGAGGGGTTGCTATGTGGTTCGGAATCATCCTCCAGCTTTTCATGCTGGGCTGTTTGGCCGTGCTCGTTTGGTATGCGGGCGAAGCCCTTCGCGTCTTCAGCCGGATCGATGCTTCATTCGACAAGCTCCGAGGGTTCCTGAACGCACGGGACATCAGCAGGCAAGCCGATGAGACCGAGGAGCGAGCGGAGGTGGGTCCGCTCCGGGAGCTGATCAAAAGCTGGCTCCCGTTGACATACAGCCGTTTAGGCAAGTTGCTTTCAACCACGGAGGACGTGAGAGGTATCGGCGCCGAGCTGGCCGCGCAGGGACGCGGAACGGTGGTGATGCCGCCGCCCGCGCACATAACGGAGCCGCCTCCGGCGGGCGGGACGGTAGCGCCGCCCGCCCCGCCGCCCTCCGTTGCGGAGCTCCCGTCGGATCTGGAGGAAGTGGCACGACAGATGGACGCCGCGAACAACGACGGGAATCGGCTCAGCGACGATGGCGGAGAAACTCAGATCTTCAAGAATCCTGCTGAAGCACGGAGAACGAGCGGTTATCACGCGCCGTTCTTTTCGCCCGCCTCGATTCCCGTGCTCCCGTCCGCGCCCGCTCAGGTCGCGGCTGGTCTCGGGCCACGCCCATCGTCGTCAACCGTGTCTGCGAGGGGCCAGGCGTCGCGTGCAGTCCATCCGCCGCCGGTCAGGCTCGCCGAATCGACCCGCTCGGCCACGCTGATGGGAACCATGCCGGCCCCGGCAATTCCGCCGGTTCCCTCGAACGCCGCACCGCCGGACGCCGACCCCGGCAATCGCACATCCTGGGAGCCGCTCAAGCGAGGAGGGATGAACGGAACCGCGCTACGCCCTGGAGCCGAGCCGCGCTTCCCCGGCACGCAAGTATCCATGCAGGCGATCACGCCCCCGGGCTCGGCGTCGCCCTCGTCGGGACGACGGGCCGCGCCGGTCGAGGTGAAAGAGCCGTGCCGCAGCTGCGACGGCGGATTCGTTCAGGTCGGGACCGGCGGGATCGGAATGTGCCGAGTCTGCTCGGGCTCGGGATTGGTCGAGACGGCAGCACAGCCGTAGCGTGAGCACCGGCCGGTCGGGCGCGAAAGGGTGCTTTGGCCTATCGCACGATATCAGCGATCTCGTGGATTTTATTCGAGACCACGGATGATGAAACAAAAGCCGGAATTGACACGAGGTCAAATGCGGGCACTCCAGGTTATCGAGGAGAGCAACGGAGGCCGCGTGCCTGGCATCAATTGGGTGACCTTACGAGGGCTCCGGCATCTGGGGCTTTGCGTGCTGGGCCCCGGGCGAGCTGCAACGCTCACGATCGAGGGGCGAGCGCGAATGCAGGCGATAGCCGCTGAACAAGAAGCCCCTGGGAGGGAGCCATGAATCAAGAGCCACTCAACCGAAGAAATCTGGCGGTCGAGCAAGGGAGCCGCGCGATCAATATTTTACGTGGGGCTGTCGCATGCGTGGTAATGGTCGTGCTGGTTATCGTTCCAATGCCGGCGAGCGCCGTCGAGCTCAGCAGCGGTGTAAGCCTCGGGGCGATCCAGATCGGTACCGTTCCGCGCCTCGCGGTGAGTCCTAACCTGGGCCTGATGTGGCGCATGGATGGCGGGTTCATCTTCACGGTTCACGATCTGTTCAATATCCTTCCCCCGAGAAATAGGACCGGGGTTGGCGTCTACAATCATACCTCGACCGCCATCGGGTATGCGTGGCAGGACGGCGATCTCAGCGCAGGCCCCTCGCTGTCGATTTATTCCATGGTAGCGTGCGGCGCCAAGCTCTGCGGCAGAGTGGCCGGGTTGGCGCCTGGCGGACATGCACAGGTCAACGTGTTTTTTTATGGGGCGTTGGGGGTGTCGGCGAGTGTCGATGTGGATTGGGTGGGTGGGAGAAGTCTCGTTCTCCCCGGTGGCGTAGCGGCGATGGTCGTTGCTGGGCCCGTGATTCGATGGAATTCAAAGTGAGGTCGAAATGAAGAGCTACTTGTGGATCGCAGTCTTCGCCTTGTTGATCATCCCCGCTTGCAACTCCACCGTGGGTGAGTGCTGGCAGGTGGGGCAGAGCGATGGGAGCGCCGGTGTTGGGGGGAGCGGCGTCATCGTCCACAGCGGAGCAGGCGGCTCTCTCGGCGATGGGCCACAGGAGTCGGGTACCGCCGGACCCGCTTGCAACAGCACGCCGCAAGAGCCTGCCGCCCCCCAGATGCCGGCAAACAATTACATCAATTGCCGAGCGCTCAAGCTGGGCGCTTCGGCGTGCTCGGATGCCTGCCTGGACGCCGGAGCGTCTTGTGTGCCGCTCGCGTTGCACCCCTACAAGAGCGGCTTGGCGCCGGGTGAGCTGACGTCCTGCAAGAATGGAGCGCCGTCGACGACATGCACATGGACGTTCACGAACGGTGATGGTTGCTCGCTGATCAGAGCGTTCGGGGTTCCCCTGAAATGGCTTTGCGTGTATACCGGCGGAGGGTGAACCTCATGGATGCGTCAGAGCAAGCAAGTGTCCTCGCGAACGTAATTTCGGACGGGATCAACCACCTCGCATACATCCGGTCTCTGCGGGCCGAGCCGCCACTCGTGAGTGCCGCGGAGCTGGAGGAGTGGGGCGGAATCTTCGATCGAACGCAGAGCGCGCTCGCCGAGATTCAGACGTCGGTCCATGAAGGGAGGGCGCAGACGTCGTTACCGTTGACGAGCGATGCCGTGCGCAGCCTCGCGGACGTTCGCGCCCATCTCTCGACGATTGCGCCCGGCACGCAGCTCCCGGCGAGCCTGTTCGATCTGGTCGAGATCGCGTGGTCGGAGTTCATGAAAGCGTCCGGATGATTGCCATTTTTTGGATGGCCCCGGGCCCCGCGCCTCGGACCGCCGCCATCGCCTACAAAGAGCGTCGATACCGCACCGAAGGGAGCACAGCGGGGCCGACCTTCTCGCCCTGCGTGCCGCCGTCGGCGTCGTAGCCACACTGCGCGTAGAAGCGGCGGGCGCGGGTGTTTCCCGCCAGGACCCAGATTGTCGCGGCCCGGTAACCGCGCTCGCTGAGGTCGTCCTCGGCGACCCGGAGCAGCTCGCCCCCGACGCCGTGGCCCCAGGCTGTGGGCACGAGATAGATGGCGTAAATCTCTCCGACCTTGCGGCGATGATCGTCGGCGTCGCGGGTGGGCCCGGCGCTGATGAAGCCCACGACTCGCCCTTCGAGCACTGCGACCCAGGCCCGCGATCCGTCGGCCTCGCGGCCTTCGAGGATGCGTGTCCAGCTCGCGGCCCGGGCGCCCACCGAGAGGCCGTTGAGCACCACCGCGGGCACCAGGCCGGCATAGGCCGCTCGCCAGCTCTCGACGTGCACGACCGCCATCGCGGAGGCGTCGAGCAAGCGGGCGCGGCGGATGATCATGCCGCGGGTAGCGTAGATCACTTCGCGCGGCGGGACGAGCGATCAACCTTCGAGCTTCGACGGGCCCGGAGGAAGCTCCACCGGGAGCTCGACGTCGATGCCAATCACCTTCATGAGCCGGAGCGCGTTGGCGGTGGTCACCACGCCGGGCTTCAAGTGGTAATCGAACGTCATCTTGCCGTCCTCGACCGACTCTTCGAAGTGGACATTGACCACCTTGCCCCCGCTCTCGGCCTCGAGATCGGCGAGGCCGAGATCGTGCGAGGAGACGGCGCCCACCGCGTTGCGCGCGAGCAGGTGCTTGACGATGGCCTTGGCGCCAATCTGACGCTCGCGTGAGTTGGTGCCGTGGAGGACCTCGTCGAGGAGGAAGAGCACCTTCTCCCCCGCGTTCACCGCGTCGACCACCGATTTGAGGCGGGCGAGCTCGGCGTAGAAATGGGACACGCCCTCTTCGAGAGAGTCCTTGATTCGCATGCTGGTGCGCACCGAGCACGAGGCCATGGAGAGGCGTCGGGCGCACACCGGCGCTCCGGCCAGGGCCAGGACGGCGCTCACGCCCATCGAGCGAAGCAGCGTGCTCTTGCCCGACATGTTGGAGCCGGTGATCAGCAGCGCGCAGCCGGCGGCGCCGACGTCGACGTCGTTCTCGACCCGGCGATTGCTGACGATGAGCGGGTGTCCGAGCGACTCGGCCTGGAAATGCGGCGCTCCGGAATCCACGGTGGGATAGGCGAAGGCCGGGTGCTCGTCGGCGAACGAGGCCAGGCTCGCCAGGGCCTCGATCTCGGCGAGGGCGTCGAGCCACGACCGCATGTGGGCGGTGCGGCCGAAGCGCTCGCGCCAGCCCCCGAGGGCGCGGGCACAGAACACGTCCCAGAGCAGGAAGAGGTTGGCGAGGAAGTGCACCAGGCCGCTGTGGCGGAGCTCGGCGAAGCCCACGATCCGGAGGAGCGAGGCTACCGCGCTCGAGGCGTCGGAGCCCGAAGCGCCGGTGAGCCGGGCGCGGAGCGCGACGAGGCGCGGGGAGGTGAGCTCCTGTGCTTCGATCCGGCGCAGGAGCGGGACATAGCGGCCAAAGGGGGACTCTTGCGAGGCGACGACCGCGAGAATGGGCTCGATCGCCGCGCGCGCCGCGCCGAGGACCCCGAGCTGCGCCGCGAGCGAGAGGACCCAGAGGTGACGCGCGAGGCCGAGCTGCTCTTTGTCGAAGACGCGGCCCGCGACGAAGAGGGCCAGGGTGATCGCCACGAGGACCACGCTCGCGCCGAAGAGCGCGCCCGAAAGAGGCGGCGGGGTCACGGTGGCTCCGCCCGGATCCAGGCTCCCGTCGGCGTGCTCGATCCGCGGCGCGAGGCCTGCTTTTCGCGAGCCGAAGACCACCCGCACGCGCCCTTCGGCCCAGTCGAGGAGGGGCTCGGCGTCACGGCCCTTGGCGCCCGACTCGGCTCCATCGACCGCGAGCTCTTCGCGGAAGCTGCGCAGCGTCGCGAGCTCGCGCACCGCGGCCTGCCGCGCCGCGACCTCGTCGGCCGACGCGGGCTCGGAGAGCCAGGTGGCCAGTCGACGCTCGCCCGCGCCCGTCTCCGCCGTGGACACGAGCTGGAAGAGCGAGGCCGCGCCGAAGATGTCGAGGTCGCCGAGGTAGGGGTGCGGGGCGACCAGGAAGCGATCGCCCCGATCGGGAAACTTCGCAAAATCGCCGGCAATTCGCTTCAACCCGCGATCGAACAGGGTGACGCGGAGCTCGGTCGCGGAGATCCTGGTGACCAGGATCGCGTGGGCGACCACCAGGCCCAGGAAGGCGAGCGCGAACAGGCCGGCGCCGATCCACGCGAGCAGCGGGAGCGGCCGGCTGATGCGGACGAGCGTGATGCCCACAGCGCCGAGGAAGGTGACGCCGCGCAGGGTCGAGATCCGG
This sequence comes from Byssovorax sp., assembly GCA_040006075.1. Lineage (GTDB taxonomy): Bacteria > Myxococcota_A > Polyangia > Polyangiales > Polyangiaceae > JANYGI01. The sequence goes on from JBDTXR010000155.1 coordinate 9,948, forward strand.
CCGGAGCGGCGCTCGAGAAAATGCAGCGTCCTCCGCAGCTCGGCGAGGCGCTCGGCGTAGTGAATTGCTGCGGTCTTTTCGGGGGGGAGGATCCGGGCAGCTAATCGGTCGCGGCGCGGGCCGTCAAGCACCCAGCAGTGTCGTCCGCATTGTCGCGCTCGGCCCGCCGGTCTAGGGCACCTGCCATGCGTCGGCTCCTGTTTCCCCTCCTCGCTCTCGTGACCACGGCCTGCGCGGGGCCGGTCACGCCGCCCCCCACCACGCCGCCGCAGCCGGGGGCCACCGGGCCGGCGCCGATCGTCGCGCCGCCCACCGCGGGGGCCGACGCGCTCGAGATTCAAGGCACCCTCCGCGAAGAGTGGTTGCCGCTGCTCAAGGCGCCGGTGCTCGATCCCGCGAAGACGCAGCTCGCGGCGGCGCCTCCCGGGCTCGCGGCGCTCCCCGCGAGCTGCGACGCGTTCGTGAACCGCAAGGGCGCGGGCGCGGCGCCGGCGTGCGCGGACCGGGCCGCCGGGATCGCGGCGCTCGACGGCGCGATGAGCGAGGGCGACGCGGCGAAGCGCGACGCGCGGCTGCTCGATCTCGAGAGCTGCGCGGGGCTCCCGGCCGGCGTGGCGCGCGCGCTGCGGGCCGAGCTCGCGCCGATCGAGTGCGGCGAGGCGATCCTCGCCAGGACGCTCGCAGCGCCGCCCGCCGGGCTCGATGGGAACGTGTACCACGCGATGCTCGGCCTCTCGATCGCGTCGCGCTTCGCCCGCACCGCGCAGAGCGCGCCGGTGCTGGCCGCGCCGTTCACGCGCCCGCGCGTCGTCGAGTTCACCAATGGCCCGATGAAGGCCTGGTTCTCCGAGCAGGCCAGCGCGATCGAGGCCATCTCGATCGGCGCCAAGGAGCTCTCGTATTACGGCAAGGCCATCCTGGCGATCGAGGCCGGGACGGCCGAGATGCGGCTGATCGAGATCGTGCGCAACGCGCCGATCCCGGCCGAGCTCGACAAGGATCTCGAGCTCAAGAATCAGTACTACGCCACGCTCGATCAGGGCCTCGATCCGCGGAAGAACCGCGGCCGCGACGCCGCCCTCGTCGGCCTGCGCGAGATGGCCCTCGTCGGGGCGATCCACGACGCGCGCGTCGATCGGGCGCGCGGTCTCCTGGCGCGTCTCTACGGCGGGAGGCGCATCGACGCGCTCGACGCGCTGCTGCTCCCGGCGCTGCCGCCGGCCACGCCCGCGAACGCGGAGGAGCGCCTCGCGGGCAAGCTCCCCACGTTCTACACGGGGCTGCTCCTCGATCCGGCCGCGGCGAGCCGGCCCGGGACGCTGCGCATGCTCCTCGAGCGCGGGATCCCGCTCGCGCACCGCAACGCGCTGAAGACCGCGACGCTCACCGCCGACGCGCGCGGCCTCTACGCGCGGGCGCGGCTCGAGCTCGGGCGGCTCTACTGGCGCGCGGTGGACTTCGATCAGGCCGCGCAGCTCGCCGCGTCGTGGCCCGCGGGCGCGGCTCGCCCCGACGACGCGACCTTCACGCTGGCCCTGGCGATCGCGCTGCGCAACGGCCCCGACGACGCCGCCGAGCTGATGCACAAGGCGCCGCTCCAGCTCACCGCGATCGGGAAAATCCAGGGCCTCGACTACGTGTCGCAGCAGACGCCCCCCGGGCAGGACGCGGGCTTCGCGGCCTTCGACGCCGCGCTGATCCACCAGCTCGCCGCGCCCGAGAGCGCCGGCTCCGCGTACTGGAAAGAGATCGCCGATCGCTTCCACCGCGCCGCCTCGCTGCTCACCGATCCCGCGCGCAAGGCCTCGGCCGAGGACCGCGCGAGGTCGGCGACCGAGCTCGCCGCCGCGGTGAAATAGCCTCGAATCGCAGCGGTAAGCGCGCGTGCGGCAGATCCTCCACATCGACATGGACGCGTTCTACGCGTCAGTGGAGGAGCTCGACAACCCGGCGCTGCGCGGGCTCCCGGTCATCGTCGGAGGGCCCTCGAAGCGCGGCGTCGTCTGCGCGGCGTCGTACGCGGCCCGCCCCTTCGGGGTGCGCTCGGCGATGCCGATGGGCGAGGCCATTCGCCGCTGCCCGCAGGCGATCGTCGTGCCGGTGCGCATGGCGCGGTACGCCGAGATCAGCGCGAAGGTGTTCGCGATCTTTCACCGCTTCACCCCGCTCGTCGAAGGGCTGAGCCTCGACGAGGCCTTCCTCGACGTGACCGGGAGCGCCTCGCTCTTCGGCGACGGCGCGACGATCGCCCGTGAAATCAAGGACCTCATCCGCGCCGAGCTCGGCCTCGTCGCCTCGGCCGGCGTGGCCTCGTGCAAGTTCGCCGCGAAGATCGGGAGCGATCTCGAGAAGCCCAACGGCCTGGTCGTCATCCCCGCGAGCGAGCTCTCGGCCTTCCTCGCGCCGCTCCCGATCGAGCGCATGTGGGGCATCGGCCCGAAGGCCGCCGAGCGCCTCCGCCCCGCGGGGTTGACCACCTTCCGCGATCTCGCCGAGACCTCGCTCGATCACCTGGAGACGCTGCTCGGGCGCGCCGGCGCGCTCCACGTCCAGACCCTCGCGCGCGGCATCGACGATCGCCCCGTGGTCCCCGGCCGCGAGGCGGTGTCGGTCGGCGCCGAGGAGACCTTCGAGACCGATCTCGTCGATCGCCGCGCGATGGAGCTCCGCCTGCTCGAGCTCGCGGGCCGCGTCGCGAAGCGCTTGCACAGGGCCGGCCTCGAGGCCGCGGGCGTCACGCTCAAGGTGAAGTACGCCGACTTCTCGCTCAAATCGCGGAGCGTCACCTTGCCCGCGCCGATCGCCGACACGATGGGGATCTTCCACGCCGCGAAGACCCTGCTCGATCGCGTACCGAAGGGGCGCGTGCGCTTGCTCGGGATCTCCACGGGCGCGCTGGTCCCCGCCGGGCTCGCCGCGCCGCAGACGCTCTCGCTCTTCCCCGACCAGGCCCCCGAGAAGCGCCGACGCCTGGAAGAGGTGGTGTTGAAGGTCGGCGATCGCTTCGGTGGAATGGGCCTCACGCGGGCCTCGCTGCTCGAGGGCGACGAGCCCGCGCGCGGGCGTGTCCCCCGTCGTTGACGACGTGAGCCAGCGCGACCCACCGGGGCGGTCCGCGCTTGATGGAGCGACGCCGCGCGGCGTATCCTGGCCCTGATCGAACCATGAGCGCGTCGCCGAAGCACGAGTCCGCGCTGGTGAGGGTATTCCCGCTCGCGCGCACGCTCCGCGGCTACCGCGCCGCCGCCGCGCGGCACGACCTCGTGGCGGGCCTCACCGTCGCGCTGTTCACCATCCCGCAGGCCATGGCCTACGCGATCATCGCGGGGATCCCGCCGGCCGCGGGCATCTTCGGCGCGGCGGTCGCGTCGATCCTCGGCGCGGCGTTCGGGAGCTCGGAGTTCCTGGTCAACGGGCCGACCAACGCGCTCTCGGTGATGCTCGCGGCCACCGCGGCGCTGATGACCCGCTCCGATCGGATCGTGGTGCTCACGCTGATGATCGGCGCGGTGCAGCTCGTCGCCGCGGCGCTCCGGCTCGGTCGCTTCACGCGCCTCGTGAGCCAGCCGGTGCTCACCGGCTTCACCGCCGGCGCGGGCGCGTACATCGCGATAAACCAGCTCCCGCCGCTCCTCGGTCTCAGCAAGGCCACGCTGGCGACGAGCCTCGCCGGGTGGACGCCGCCGCACGACTGCTTCTTCGATCTGGCGCGGACCGCGGTGAGCCTCGGGCGCGCCAACCCCGCGGCGATCGGCGTCGGCCTCGCCACGCTCGCGCTGATCCGGGTGCTGCAAAAGGTGGGGCGCCGCCTGCCCGCGCCGTTCCTCGCCATCGTCGCGGTCACCGTCGTCGCTCATTTTCTCGGGCTCGGCGACGCCGCGCGCGGCGAAGGGAAATTGCGGCTGCTCCAGGACATCACGCCGCTCGCGCGCAAGCTCCCGACCTTCGCCTTTCCGCGCTTCGTCGCCGCCGATTTCACCGAGCTCGCGGCGCCGGCGATCACCATTGGCCTGCTCGGGCTCATCGAGGCCATCGCCATTGGCAAGCACCTCGCCGCCAAGGCCGGGCACACCTTCGATGTGTCGCAGCAGATCGTCGGCGAGGCCGCGTGCAACCTCGGCGCGGGCCTCTTCGGCGGCTTCGCGTCGTCGGGCTCGTTCACGCGCAGCGCGGTGAACTACGAGGCCGGCGCGGTGACCCGCCTCTCGTGCGTCTTTTCGGGCTTCATCGTCATCGGCGTGATGCTCGTCGCCGCGCCGCTCGCCAACCACATCCCGCTCGCGGCCCTCGCGGGGACGCTGGTCCACGTCGGCACCAAGCTCGTCGACGTCAGCAAGGTCAAGCAGGCGATGGCCACCACCAGCGCCGATCGGATCTCGGTGCTCGCGACCGTCGCCGGGGTCCTGCTCCTCGAAGATCTCAGCCACGCGCTGCTGCTCGGCATCGCGATCTCCATCGCCCAGGCGCTCGGGCGGGCCGAGGGCTTCGAGCTGGTGAGCCTGCGCGAGGCGGACGACGGGCACCTCGTCGAGGGCCCGCTGGTGCTGCCGATCGCCGACGAGGTCATCGCCGTCGATCTGCAAGGCGAGCTGTTCTTTGCCGCGGCCGACGTGCTGGAGCAGAAGCTCAAGGCGATCTTCGACGGCGGCCCGCGCTTCGTGGTGCTGCGCGTCCGGCAGGCCTACAACCTCGACGCCACCTGCGCCCAGGTGCTCGGCAGCGTCGCCCGCGCGGCCCGCGCCCGCGGCGGCGCGCTGATCCTCTCCGGCGTGCGCGACGGCATGTATGGCACCCTCGAGCGCGCCGGGATCGTCGACGCCATCGGCGCCGAGTCGGTGTTCCGCATCGCTCGCGAGCCGATGCGCGCCACCCGCGACGCGCTCGCCCGGGCCCGCACCCTGGCCGCGCAAAAGCGATCTCCCGAGCAGCCGCTGTCCCGGTCGAAGAGCGCATAGCGCAGCTCCGGCTCCCCTCGTTGACGATGTGGGACGGACTCGACGGTTTACTTCCGCGCATCCTGGCGATAGGGATCGCCCCATGACGTCGATGCCGACCGCGTACGCCAGCCTGAAAGAGCGCTTCCATCTCCTCGGAAACCTCACCGGAGCGGGCGGCATTCTCTACATGGACAGCATGACGGTGATGCGGCCGGGCAGCGAGGCCGACCGCTCCGAACAGACGATGGCCCTGGCCACCGCGCGGCAAAAGCTCCTCGCCCACCCCGAGGTCCAGGGCTGGCTCGACGAGGCCGAGGCCGGGGCGTCGTCGCTCGCGCAGGAAGACCGGACCAACCTCCGCCTGATGCGCCGTCAGTGGCTATCGGCCACGGCCCTCCCCGAGTCCCTGGTCCGCGAGAGCGCGCGCCTCGAGGTCGAGGGAAACAACCTCCACACGCGCCATTACCAGCAGGGCGACTGGGCGAGCATGCGGCCCGCGTACGAGGCCGCATTCACCGTCGCCCGCGAGATTGGCGCGATCATGAAAGACGCCCTCGGCGTCGCGACGGCCTACGAGGCCCTGCTCGACCAGTTCAATCCCGGGCTGAAGCTCGCCACCGTCGAGCGGGAGTTTGCCCGGCTCGAGCAGGCCTTGCCGGCGATGATCGCCGAGGCGACCGAGCGACAGCGCGCGGCCGGCGCGCCCCGGCCCCTGCCCCGGGTCCCCCTCGAGGTCCTCCGGAAGATCGGCGAGGACCTGACTCGCGGCCTCGGCTTCGACGAGAGCCGCGGTGTGCTCCACGTCGGCGACATGCACCCGATGAGCGGCGGCACCCCCGACGACGCGCGGATGACCACCCGCTACCACCCGGAAAATCCGCTCGACGGCCTCTTCACCGTCGCTCACGAGACCGGCCACAGCCTCTACGAGCAAGGCACTCCGCGCGCCTTTCGCTACCAGCCTGCGGGGCACTCCATGGGCATGGATATCCACGAGAGCCAGTCGATGATCCTGGAGCTGCAGGCCTGTCGAACACCCGAGTTCCTGGGCTCGCTGTCCGCAAAGCTGCGCGCCCACGTGGACGATCCGGCCTTCGCGGCCGAGAATATCGCCCGGCACCTCTTCCAGGTCGAGCCCTCGTTCATCCGGATCCACTCCGACGAGCTCACCTACCCTGGCCACATTCTTCTGCGCTTCAACCTGGAGCGCGATCTCGTCGCCGGCGCGCTCGAGGTCCGCCATGTACCCGAGGCCTGGAACGCGGCCATGAAGCGATCGTTCGGCCTGGTGCCCTCGGGCCCGGCGCAAGGGCACATGCAAGACGTCCACTGGCCGACCATGGGGATTGGCTATTTCCCCTCGTACACGCTCGGCGCCATGGGCGCGGCTCAGCTCTTCGCGGCCGCCGTGCGCGCCCGCCCCGAGATCCGCGGCGAGCTCGGTCGTGGCGAGTTCCAGGCGCTGCGCGGGTGGCTGGTCGACAACGTGCACAGCAAGGGCTCTTTGCTCACCCAGGACGAGCTCTTCACCGTGGCGACCGGCGAGCCGCTCAACGCGGCGCACTACATGAGCCACCTCTCGCGCCGCTACCTCGGGCGTGAGGTTCAGGCAGCGTCGGCCGTGAGCAGGTGACGCGTGTCGGGGTTCTCCCGGCGCCACAGCACCGTATCCATGAAGTAGTGGTGGATGTTCACGAACACGAAGATCGCCGCGAGATACGGTGTCTCCCCGAGCGCGGACGGCGCGCCGTGAACGCTGGATTTCAACCGCTGGGCGCCGTCGAGGAGCGAGGGCGCGCCCCGGAAGAGCACCCAGGCGAGCGCGACCGCCACTCCGGCCAGGACCGTGAGCTGCACGGCGGGGGGCCTCCCGAAGAGCGGCGGCCCTTCGGCGGCGCGGGCCTGGTTGCGCCGCAGGAGCCAGACCACGTATCCATATTGAATCGAGTGGAGCGCCGGGATCAGGTAGAGCATCAAGGGATCGACGCTGGAGTACACCGTCCAGAGCCAGATCGAGACCAGGAACCCGAGCAGCGGCGCGAAGGGCGGTAGCTGCCTGTCGTGACGAAAACGCCGCGCGAGCACGAAAAGCAGGACAACGGCGCTCACCCCGAAGCCGACGCCGGTGATCCGCTCCAGCCAGACAGGGTGCGCGAGCGCGGTGTACACCACCCCTTTCTCCTGCACCGTCTTCGCCACGACAGCGGGGCTCGCCCAGGCGTAGGCCCAGCCGGCGAAGCAGTGGCCGAGGACGGCGGCGCGCTCGACCGGGCGAAAGCGAAACCCACGGCGCGCCGAGAACACCGTGAGGATGCCAAAGCCCTGCTTCACGTAGTGCCAGCCGACCAGGAAGAACATCAGCTCGATCATCAAGCCCATCGAGCGCGCCGAGCCCCCGCGCAAGGCGTGAATGGCCCACGCGAGGAGCACCAGCGGGACGACGAGGCCGACGATCACGTAGCGAGCGCGCTGCCCGGGGGGAAATACGCCGTGGAAGGCGCGGTTCTTCGCGTCCTTGTAGAAGAGGAGGTAGGTGACGGCGAAGTGAGGATTGTTGATCACCACGGCCGCGTGATAGGCCAGCGCGTCGACGAAGGTCTCGGAGGCATCGAGTCCGGCGAGGCGGCGGAGCAGCCACGCGAGGGGGAAGAGCACGAGAGTCCCGCCACCGAGGGCGAGGAATTCGACGATCTCGGCGCGCCGGGCTCCGGGGAGAGTCGAGGCGCGATCGACCGTGGAGCTCACGCCACCGGGCGACGCGCGGACACGATCCGCGACGGGATGATGAAGAGGAAGCTCGGGCGGCTCCGGACCACGTCGACGAGGCCGGCCTCGCGCAAGGCGATCACGTACTCGTCGGTGTGGCGGATATCGATGATCCGCACCCGGCCGCCCGGCTTGAGCACCCGCGCGATCTCCAGGATGGCCTTCTTCCGATCGGCCTTGTCGTAGACGTTGTGAATGGCCCAGCTCGAGACGACGACATCGAAGTGCTTGGCCGGGAAAGGCAGCTCGCGCATGTCGCCGGTGGTGAGATCGATCCGGGCCTCGACGCCCTCGATCCGCGCGTTCTCGCGGGTGGTCTCGACGGTGTTGCCGGTCTGATCCTGCTTTTGCCAGAGATCGATCCCCTGGGCCTTTCCCGAGGTCAGCTTCTTTGCCGCGCCGAGGAGCATCAGGCCGCGGCCACAGCCGACGTCGAGCACCTGCTCGTCGCCGCGGAGCGCGAGCCCGGTGAGGATCCGATCGCGGAGCGTGAGCTTGCCGACGCGGCTGCCCCACACCATCACCGTGGCGCAGACCGAGCACCAGATCGCCGCGCTGCGGCCCATGCCGGCGATGCGGAGCGAGAGCTCGCGATCCTTGACGAGGAAGGGCGCGCCCACCGCGACGAGCATCCCGACGAAGGCGATGATCACGAAGCGGAGGACGACCCCGGGGGCGTC
>JBDTXR010000156.1:0-18311 GCA_040006075.1 Byssovorax sp.
CCCGAGCTGGTGGTCGTCGACGCGTCGTTCATCGGGATCGGCAAGCTCATGGGCGCGGTAGCAAGGCTCTTGCCTGCGGGCGGCGAGCTCGTCGCGCTGGTGAAGCCACAGTTTGAAGCGGGACGCGAGGCCGTCTCCAAGGGGCGCGGGGTGATCCGCGATCCGGAGATCCGCAGCGCCGCGATCGCCGGCGCGCGCGGCGACATCGAGGCCGCGGGGTTCACCGTGATCGGCGACGTCGACAGCGCCGTCCCCGGACCGAAGGGTAACGTCGAGCACTTCGTGTACGCGCGACGCACTGCGGAGCCCGATCCGTGATCGGCAAGGCGTCGCTCGGGGCGATCGTCCATTTCGCGAACTCGACCGCTGACGCCCCTCCGCGCCGGTGGTAACAGCGGTTTCATGATTGCACGACGTCGTTGGTGGATGACGAGCGCGGCGGCCCTGGCGCTCGCGGTTGTCGGGGTGGGATGCGGCAACAAGGGCGCAGACGTGAAGCCCGACGGCACCGGCACGACGCCCCCGCCGGCGGCGACGGAGTGGCGCGTCGGCGCCTACTTCAGCCTCTCGGGCGAAGACTCGGCCTTCGGGGTCGACTCGCGCGACGGGATCGAGCTCGCGGTCGACGACATCAACAAGGCCGGCGGCATCAAGAAGAAGCCGATCAAGGTGCTCTTCGAGGACGACAAATCGAAGCCGGAAGAGGCCAGCAACAAGGTCCTCCAGCTCATCGATCGCGACAAGGTCGTGGCCATCCTCGGCGAGGTCGCCTCGTCGCGATCGCGCTCGGGCGGCATCATCGCCAACAAGAAGAAGGTCCCGATGATCACGCCGTCGTCGACCAGCCCCGACGTGACGCGCATCGGCCCGTTCGTGTTCCGCGTGTGCTTCACCGACGACGTCCAGGGCCCGACCGGCGCCGAGTTCGTGGTCCACACGCTCAACAAGAAGAAGATCGCCATCCTCTTCGCGTCGGACGATCTCTACTCGTCGGGCCTCGCGAAAGAGTTCCGCGACGCGGCGCTGAAGATGGGCGCCGAGATCGTGATCGAGAAGAAATTCCTGAAGAAGGAGACCAACTTCACGACCTACATCAACGAGATCAAGGACGCGAAGCCCGAGATCATCTACGCGCCGGTCTACTACAACGCCATGGTGCCGATCGCGCGCCAGGCGAAGGCCGTCGGCGTGAAGGGCGACATGTTCGTCGGCGGCGACGGCTGGGACGCCGAAGAGCTGTTGAAGGACGCCGGCGACGAGATGGAGGGCGCGTACTTCACGAACCACTACGCGCCCGACGTGCCGTGGCCCAACGCCAAGGCCTTCCTCGCGAAGTACGAGGCCCGCTTCAAGCACCCGCCGACCAGCGTCGCAGCCCAGGCCTACGACGCCGCAAACCTGCTCGCCGACGCCATCGGCCGCGCCGCGAGCGACACGCCCGAGTCGATCCGCGACGCCATCGCCACCACGAAAGACTTCGCGGGCGCGACGGGCAACATCACCATCAACGCCGACCGCAACGCCGACAAGGCCGTGGTGGTCGTGAAGATCCACGACAAGAAGTTCACCTACTTCTCCACCGTGACCGGCAAGGGCACCCCGGGCGCCACGCCGACGACCGCCCCCGGAGCGACGACGGCCGCGCCGGCCACCGCCGAGAAGAAGTAGCCCCAAACTCGCGGATTCCGCTACGTTCCCCCGTCAGGAGCTGGCAGCCCCCGTCCCGCTTCGGACGGGGGCACCGGACGATTTGGCATGGCGTTGAAGATACTGAGCGCCCTGATCACGGGGCTCGCACAAGGATCGATGATCGCGCTCATCGCCCTTGGCTACACGATGGTTTACGGCATCCTGAAGCTGATCAACTTCGCCCACAGCGAGGTCTTCATGATGGGCGCGTACGCCGGCTTGTTCCTGATCGGCGCCCTCGGCGGCGAGACGTCGCCGCTGTTCGCCGGCATTTTCGGGACGCTGGGCGCGATGGGCATCGCCGGGACGCTCGGCGTCGTGGTCGAGCGCATCGCGTATGCGCCGCTCCGCGCCCGCGGAAAGAACCGCGCAAACACGCGGATCACGCCGCTGGTCACCGCTCTCGGGATGAGCGTGCTGCTCCAGAACATGGCGCAGCTCCTCTTCACGGCGCAGTACCGCGGCTATCCCAAGCTCTTGCCGATCCAGCACACGCGCAAGGTCATCTTCATCACGGCCATCGTGGTGATGCTCGGCCTCCAGTACCTCGTTCACCGCACCTGGACCGGCAAGGCGATGCGCGCGCTCTCGACCAACGTCGAGGCGGCGCGGCTGATGGGCATTCGCACGGGCCGCATTGTCAGCCTCACGTTCCTCACCGGATCGAGCCTCGCAGCGGTTGGCGCCGTTCTCTATTGCCTCGATCAGTCGCAAGCGTATCCGACGATGGGTGCGGTGATCGGCACGCGCGCCTTCGTGGCGGCCGTCATCGGCGGGATTGGCAATATCCCGGGAGCGATGCTGGGCGGCGTACTGATTGGCGTGATCGGCGAGCTGACGAAGCTGACGCCTTATTCAGGGCTGCAAGACGTGCTGATCTTCACGGCGCTGATCGCCGTGCTGCTGGTGCGGCCGACCGGTCTGCTGGGCAAAGCCGGGATCGAGAAGGTCTGATCCGGAGGCGACCTTCGGGTCGCCGAGAGGGTCAGTCGACTGCGGTGGCGATGGAGAGCGCGAAGCCGCTGTAGCTCGCGTTGCCGGTGATCTCTTCGCGCGTGAAGGCCGGCGGCGTGTAGGCGCCCGCCTCTGCCTCCGCGGCGAATTCGACCTCGAAGACAGCAAAGCCAGGTCGTGGGCTGCGGTAGATATCGAGGGAGCCGCCGCGCAGCGTGTATCTCGCCTTGGAGGCTGCGGTGGCAGGGAGCGCGGAGAGGACGGCGTACTCGCTCTCGGTCAGGTAGACGCTCACCACGGGCTCGGACAGAAGCGTGGATTTGCCGTACTTTTTGCCCAGTTTGTAGGTGGTGGGGGAGCCGGCGGCGAGGACCTTGCGCAGGCGCAGACCGGTGCTTCGCAGGTAGCGATCTTCAATCTGGCGAACTGGCAGGTCGGCCAGCAAGCCAATCTCGGTGATATCGACGAGCCAGCGGCGTTCGATTTCTTCGGCGGTGTATTTCAGGCTCATGAGCAACGTTGGCCAGATCTTCGATTGCGGGCGTCAGCTGGATGGTCCTGCCGTCGGGAGCGCCAGGTGGTGGACTCCAGGTCAGTCGAGATAGCCCCAGGTTCCCGTGTCGAGCCAGTAGGTTCGCCGGCCGAACGGGGGAATCACCGTGTACATCAGGAACCCACGGCGCTCCGACAGATCGTGATGATAGCTGAAGTCATTGAACAGCAAGGTGTACTTGGCCAGCGGGACCGAGGGCAGGTACTCGGGCACGAGATCCGAGAGGCGAGCCGGGTAATCTCCAGTCCTGGATTTGTACGACTCCAGCGCGACCACGAGCCCGTCGGCGCGCCGGGCCGCGAGCCGATTGTTCGCCTGGATCGTGGCGACGACCGAGGCCATCATGATGACGTAGATGGCAATCGTTTTGAGGCCAAAACGGGCGCGCGGACGGTCGGCGATGAGCCCTCGCACGACGTGAATCAGCCCGAGCACCACCATGACGAGCAGGGTTATTCCGGCGAGGGCTCCTTGCGCGAAGACGAACGCGTCGACGCCGTACACCAGGGTGGCGGCGATCGCGTGCGCCCGAAGGCTGCGCGGCGCGGCGCTATCCGAAGGGTGCTTCACCATGGTTGCGTTCCTGATCCCCGTGGATCAGCTGGTCGCCTCCGGTCCGGTGGATATCGACCCGCACGCGGCCGCGATCAGCGCGAGACAGCCCGGCGCGGGCGCGAGAGCGCGGCTCATCAGAACCCGCTCCCTTGCAGCACCGCCGCGCCCTCGGGCAAACCGAGCGCGCGCGCCGTATCTCCGGTCGTATCGTGATGCCATATCGGCGCCGCGAGCACGTCTCCCGCGGTCAACGCGGCAATCAGAGAGGAGGCCTGATCTGCCGGGATCCGCGACCGGAGCGCCCCGTCCACCAGATCGCGACCGACGACGCCGCATCGCGCGGACTCGTGGCACGCGCGGAGGAAGAGGCCCCCGAGCAGGCCGGCAAACGTGCCTTCGAGCGAATACTCGAAGCTGTGCCGCGCGAGCTCGATGGTCGAGAATTCCTGACCTGATTTCGCGATTGGCCGCTTCTCCGCGAGATCGAGGCCAGCCTTCTGGACGGCGTCGAAGAGATCGACGACCAGAGTGATCGCCTCGACGAGCGGGCGCGCCGAGAGCAGCCCGGCAGCCCGGCGCGCGTTGCTGGGATAGGCACCGACATTGCAGCTCGTGAAGTGCTGGACCGGCCCGACGGCGCGCGCCACGTCCGTCATCAACCCGAGCAGATCGTCGCCGGCCGCCGCCGGGAAATCGAAGCGGGGATCGCGCAGGCGCTCGTAGGCGTCAGGTGCCTTGACGACCTTCATCCATTTCTCCGGCACCCATCCTACCGAGCCCTCGTCGAGCTTCACCTCGGCCAGCTTTCGCCCGCAGAACTCCGTTGCTCGGCTCGGCGCCGCCTCACGCCGCTGGAGCACTTCCCCCCTCCCGCCCTCGGAGAAGTACTCGAGCTGGACCCGCGCTCCGACGTGGAGAAGGGATGGCATCTCGGGCGGCGCGCGGAACCGCTCGATGGCGGCCTCCTGCTCCGCGTACGAGATATAGCGGTTCTCCCGGAAGCAAGAGGGCCAGTAGGGGACGAAGCCATGATCCATCGCGGCGCGGAGATAGGCCGCGATCGATCCCGCCGGCTCGACTCCGTCCGGCCCCTCGGCGGCCTGCGCGAAGACGAGCCGCGACGCTCCGGTCGCCTTCTCGCGCACCAGCCAGGTCCCGCCCTCGGCCCGCTGCTCGTCGAGCAGGAGCGCGTCATATTCGTCGGGGAAACTCATGCAATTCTCGTCGTCACCGCGGAACTGCGTCCAGTCGTTGAGGGTGAAGATCCGCAGGCACCCCTGGCCCGGCGGCTCGATGAACGCCCACTCGATGTGCACTCCATTGGTGGCCGCATACAGCTCGAGCAGCTCCTCGGGAATGCCCTTCTTGTGCTTCAACGACGCGAGCTCGGCCTTGGTCGCTCGGCGGCCGATCTCCGCGACAGTCACGGTGAGGTCGGAGCGTCGCTTGAGCCCCTCGAGAAACACCTTGAGCTCGGCCACCGCGCTCTCGATCGCGCTCTCGGGCTTCGCGTTGGCCTTGGCCTTCGCCAGCTTCTCCGACGCTCCGGCGATCGGCTCCGCGCCGCCCCCGGCCTCGGTCAGCAACGCGACCATCTCGGCCTCGGTCATCCGCGCGATCCCGAGGCTCGTGGCCTTCGCGAGCTTCGAGCCGGCGTTCTCGCCGTGGATCAGCACATCGGTGCTCTTCGAGATGCTCCCGCTCACCGTCGCTCCCGCGGCGGTCAGGATCTTCTCGGCCTCGTCGCGCTTCATGGTGACGAAGGTCCCGGTGAGCACGACCTTCTTACCCTTCAAATCGCCTGGTTTCATCGCGTCGACACCCCTCGTTGCAATGCCTGCAAGACCGAATTTGCAGGGAATCGAGAGCCCCGGGGAGAGGCTCCGGGGACGAGGGCGAGCGCGTGGCTCGCCCTCGTGCGAGCGAGCTACCGGGCTTCTTTGAGCGCGCGCTCGACGAGCTTCTTGAATCGCCCCAGCGGCTGCGCGCCGGAGAGGAAGTAGCCGTTGATCAAGAATCCAGGCGTCCCGGTGATCCCGGCGTCGTCGGCCATCTTCGACTCGCTGTCGACGAAGGCCTTGTGGGTGTGGCCGTCGAGCGAGGCCGCGAACTTCGCCGGATCGAGGCCCACGGCGGCGGCGTAGCGCTCGAGCGAGGGGCGCTCCAGGGCGTCGGGCTGCTCACCCAGGTTGGCAAACATCAAGTCGTGCATCTTCCAGAAGCCGGCGCTGCCCTTCTGCGCGAAGGCCTCCATCGCCGCCTCGGCCGCGAGGGGCGCGTTGGCGTGCATCGGAAGGGGCTTGTTGCGCCAGACGAAGCGGAGCTTGCCGGGGAAGGCCGCGTCGAGCTCGGTCAGCGTCGGATTGGCCCGCTTGCAGAAGGGGCACTGGAAGTCGGCGATGATCTGGACCGTGACCTTGGCCGTCGCGGGGCCGCGGCTCGGGCTGTCCTTGGTCGGCGCCGCGATGGTCTTCTTCTCGGGCGGCGGCGGCGTCTTCGCGTCTTTCTGGAGCGCGTCGTAGACCTTCGCGGCGGGCGTGCCCTTGGCGATCTCGGCCTTGGCGATCGCCAGCTGCGCGTCGATCACCTCCTTGAACTTCTCGACCGGCTGCGCGCCGACGAGGCGCACGCCGTTGATGAAGAAGTGCGGCGTCCCGGAGGCCGAGACCTCGTCGGCGAGGTCTTGATCCTGCTCGATGATCGCCTTGTATTTGTGGGTCGCCATCGCCTTCGTCGCCGCCGCGACGTTGAGGCCGGCGGCGACGGCGATGCCCTCGAGCTCTTGATCTTCGAGCTTGCCGCTGCGAGCCCAGAGCAGATCGTTCACCTTCCAGAAGCCGGCGTCGCCCTTCTGGGCGCGGGCCTCGAGCGCGAGCTGGGCCGAGGGCTCGGCGCGCGGGTGGAAGGGCAGCGGGTTGTGCTTGTAGACCACGCGGAGCTTGTCGCCGTAGTCGGTCGCGAGCGCGGCGACCGTCGTCGCGGCGCGCACGCAGAACGGGCACTGGTAGTCGGAGAACATGATCATCGTCACGGGCGCAGCGGCGTTGCCGCGCACCGGCGAGGTGCCCACCGGAACGCGCCAGACCGACTTGTCGTCGTCGGCGGGATGCGCGGGTGAAGCGGGCGGCGCGGGAGGCGCCTTGAGCTTGTTCTCCGCGCTGAGGCGCGCGTAAATCTGGCTGAGAGGGACGCCCTTCCCCACGAGCTGATTGGCCGCGACGAGCTGCTCGTCGATGATCGCGCTGAACTTGTCGTACGGCTGCGCGCCGCTCAGGAACACGCCGTTGATGAACGACGCCGGCGTCCCCTGCACGCCGGTCCGGCGGCCGAGATCCATGTCCTCGTCGACCTTGCGCGCGGCCGATCCGCGGCCGACGAGCGCGTTGACCTGGGCCTCGCTCAGGCCGGTGAACTTGTACGACTCGATGATCACCTCGGGCGCGTTGAGCCCCTTCGTGAACACCGCGTTGTGGAACTGCCAGAACCAGCTCGCGCCGCCCTTCTCGTAGAGGGCCATCGCGACCTCGGCCGCGGGGCGCGCGTTGTTGTGGAACGGGAGCGGGTTGTTCTTCCAGACGATGCGGAGCTTGGTCGGACCGTAGGTCTGACGGAGCTGATCGAGCGTGGAGTTGAGGCGACCGCAGAACGGGCACTGGAAATCGCTGAACTCGACCAGCGTCACCGGCGCGTTGGCGTTGCCCCACGAGGGATCGGCCACGGTCACGGGCACCGGACCTTGATCCGCACCGCCCATCGCGCCGCCGATCGCGCCGCCCGGCACCCCGCCGCGCGCGCCGGTCCGCATCGCCTCGGCCGCGGGCGCGCCCGCCGGAGCGCCGCTGCCAAAGCCCGCTTCGGCCATGCCCTGAGCGCCCTCTCCATCGGCCGCGGCGCCGCCCTTGGCCGCCTGCGCGACCGGCGGAGACGGCGGCGGCGCCGGCGAGGGCGCGATCGAAGGAGCGGGAGGCTGCGCTGCACAAGCGACGACCCCGAGGAGGGTGGCGATGGACGCCTTGCGGAGAAACGACTTCAGCATGAGTGCCTCGTTAGCAGAGCTGTTGCGGGAAGGAACGTCGTTCGTGCACCGCGGCGACCAGATCGCGCGCGGCGACCGACGGGGCCGGGGCCGGCGCGACCTCGACCAATCTCCGCCAAGGATGGCTCAGGGGATCTCGGAAGGGCCTTTGCCGAGCGCCTCGACCAGCGCCGAGCCGAGAGCCGCGCTGAAGGCGTCGAGCGTCGCGTCGTCTTCCCAGCGCTCGGCCTCGCGCGGATCGAGGGCGTGGTGGGTCTCGATCAAGATCGCCGCCATCGTCGGTCGGTGGAGCACGAAGATCCGTTGTTCGAGCGGGTGGCGGTCGAGGAACACGCCCGCTTCACCGGGATCGGAGTCGTAGAGAGGCGCGTAGCCGGCGCCATCGTACGGGAGGAGGCCAGTCGCGACGAGGCGTGTAGCCGCGGCGCGGGCCAATCGTTGACGAGCGAGGACGAGCGAGGACGGGCCGTCGTCGGAGTAGATCACCGAGAATCCAGGCGCGGAGTAGCTGACCGGGCAGCTCGTCCCGGGCCGCGGCGACCAGCGATCGGCGTGGCTGCGCACGTCGGAGTGGAGGCTGATGAAGGCCTCGGCGCCCCACCGCGCGGCCTCGTCGACGCGGTCGCGGTACTCGACCGGCGCGGCGCCGTCGCGGCTCACCTGCACCAAGAAATGGCCCGTGGCTTCCAGTCGTGCGGCGAGCTCGCGCGCGGCAAAGAGGGTGAAGTCTTCCTCGGCGATGCAGAAGCACGAGGTGTTGCCGGAGTTCCCAGCGGCCCCGTGGCCCGCGTCGACGTAGACACGATGAAGGCCGAAATTCGCGGGGAATACGATCGCCGGAACCGCGAGCCGCGTCGCGGCGCTGGGCCACGCGGTGCCCGCGAGGAGCGGCGAGAGCGAGGTCGACGTGACGAGGTGACCGGCCGACGAGCCGCGGCGCGAGAGCGAGCGAGCCACGATCCCCGAGCACGCAGCGACCATCGCGCCGGCGAGCAAGACGGGACCGAGGAGGCGAGCGACACGCGGGATCAAGCCCTCGACACGTAGCCCGCGCCGCGCCGCGCGTCAGGTTTTCAGCGGCCCTCTCGCGCGATGACGCGCGGCGAGGCTCGCTGCGGCGGGGCGATCAGGCTTTGAAATCCGAGAGATCGTGCGCCGCAGTTCTCACCTGCCCTCGCGCGGAGTAGAACGCGCCGCCATGAGCGACGAGCTGAGCCTCACCCTCTTCGCGCACCTCTGCGCGGCCCCCGAGCGCAACTTCGCCGAGGCCGCGCTCCTGATCGCCGAGATCGAGCAGCCCGCGCTCGACACCTCGCGCTACCTCGCCGCGTTCGACGATCTCGGCGAAGGCCTGCGCCGCGCCGTGGGCCCGGTGCCCGACGACGAGGCGGCGCGCGAGGCCGCGATCGAGCCCGCCGCGCGCTGGCTCTTCGGCGCTGCGGGCTTCCGCGGCAACGAGGCCGACTACTACGATCCGCGCAACAGCTTCCTGAGCGAGGTCCTCGATCGCCGCGTCGGGATCCCGATCAGCCTCGCGGTCCTGCTGATCGAGGTCTGCGAGCGCGCGGGGATCCCCGCGCACGGGATCTCGTTTCCCGGCCATTTCCTCGTCGGATCGTCGCCACGCGGAGCGCTGATCCTCGATCCCTTCACCGGTCGCGTGCTCTCGCCGACCGACCTGCGCGCGCTCTACACCAAGGCGACCGGCGACGCGCGCGAGCCCCCGGCGCGCCTGTTCACTCCCGCGCCGAAGGCCCAGATCCTGGTGCGAATGTTGACGAACCTGCGCGGGATCTACGCCTCGCGACAGAGCGCGCCGCACCTCCTCGCGGTGCTCCAGCGCATCGATCTGCTCGCGCCGAGCGACGAGCTGGCGCGGGAGATCGGGAGGCTCGGCGGACGCCGCGGCCGCCCGTGGGGCCCGGTCGCGCGAGGCGTCGCCGGAGCGAACTGATCGCCGATCGGCTCGAAATCAAGCCTCGATCACGCCTCGGCGGGGAGCTCAATCACGAAGCGCGCGCCGCCTTCGTCGCCGTCTTCCACCGCGAGGGTGCCGCCGGCGGCCTCGATCAGGCCGAGGCACACGGCGAGGCCGAGGCCGGTGCCCTTGCCCGGCTCTTTCGTGGTCACGAACGGTTCGAACAGGCGATCACGGATCTCCGCGGCGATCCCCGGGCCGTTGTCTTCCACGGTGAGGCGCACGCGATCGCCGGGCGCTCGCGCGGCGCGGAGCATGATCCGACCGCCCTCGCGCGGGATCGCGTCGGCGGCGTTGAGGAGCAGGTTCAAGAGCACCTGCACGATGCGCGGCCCGGCGAGCGAAATCCTCGGTAAATCGCCGGGAATTTCGGCGTTGACGACCACGTCGCGGAAGGTCTTCTGGGGCTTCACCAGCGCGAGCACGTCGTCGACGGCTTCGCGGAGCGAGCCCGGCACCTCGACGTCGCCTGATTTCGTGGCAGCCACGGGGCGCGCGAAATCGAGCATGTCGCGGAGCACGTGGTGGATGCGCTCGGTCTCGCGCTTCATGCGCTCGAGGAACTCGCGCTCTTCCTGGGGAGAGAGCCCGCCCTGCAACAGCAGCTCCTGGAAGCCGAGGATCGCCGAGAGCGGATTGCCAATCTCGTGCGCGAGCCCCGCGGCGAGGCGACCAACCGAGGCCAGCCGCTCCGACTGCGCCAGGCGCGAGTGCGCGCGAGAGAGATCGGCCGCATAGCGCTCGATCTCGGCGATCTTGGCGAGCAACGACTCCTCGTCGGCGCGGAGGCGCGCGGTCATCTCGGCGAGGCTCTCGCCCAGCGCGACGAGCTCGCGCGCGCCTCGCGCCGGCGCGTCGAGGCGCCGCGCTCCATCGGCCACGCGGCGCGCGGCGATCGAGAGCGCGTCGATCGGCTGCACCACGAGGCGGGTCATCGCCATGTGGGCGAAGATCAGGAGCGAGAGCGCGACCACGCCGGTGTACATCGCGACGAGGCGCAGCAACGGCGCCGACGCCGTGGTGGAGACATCGGTGCGCACGACCACGGCCACCGCGCCGACGCGATCGCTCGGCACGACGACGAGCACGGCGTTGCCGAGCGTGGTCTGCACCGCGGCGACGCGCTCGATCCGGGGCGAGGCGATCGCCGGCAGCGCCGCCGTCGCCGCGCCCTCGCCGGCGCGCGCGCGGAGCACGCCTTGCGCGTCGTAGACGCCGATCGCAGCGACGCCCTCCTGCCCGAGCTGCGCTTCCAGGAGCGGCCCGAGCTCGGCGTCCGATCGCGCCTCGCGCGCGGCCGTGACATGCCCGGCGATCGCCCGTCCGAGGGCCCGCGCGCTCTGCTCGCGCACGGTGCCCATGGTCACCCGGGTGAGGCTCGCGACCGCAAAATAAAGGGGAACGAACGCGAGCACGAGCAGCGAGCCGAGGGAGAGCAGGAGCTGGAGGCGAATGCCGAGGCGCATCGGGGTGGGTGCCAGCTCATCATGGAGCGCGCGATCGGACCGAGATTTTCGTGCCTCGGCGAAGCGTTGCGCCGACGCCACGCGCGTTACGGCGGCGCAACGCCGCGATCTTCACGCGTTCACGTCGAGGGGCGCCATGGACCGCCGACGACTCTTGAAAACAAGGCAAATCACGATCTCAACGCCCCTGGCCCGACCCTTGCCAAAGCCCTCTCCCGAGGACGGCGCGACGACAGCGGCGGACTCGACACTCAACTCTCCAAGGAGGATTCCCCCATGATCAAGGTTGCTCTTACCCGCTCCGCTCTCGCGCTCTCGTTCGTGCTCGCCAGCGCCGCGGTCGGCTGTGGCGTGAGCCCCGGAGCCGAGAGCACCGACGCGGCGACTCAAGAGCTCGCGTCCGACGGTAACGACGCGGTCCAGGCCAGCGATCAAGGCACGATCGACATGACCGACGCGACCTTCGAGCTCGCCTCGGCCAATGACGCGACCCTGGTCGCCGACTCGCTCGTGACCGCGCCGAGCGATCCTGCCGGCGGCAAGTGCCGCACGCGCGCCAAGGATCCGAGCGATCCGCACACGGTGATCATCACCCTCGACCACTGCACCGGTCGCTTCGGCAACCGCGATGTGAGCGGCACCGAGATCGTCCACTTCACGATGGGCGCCGCCGGGGTGATCCACGCCGACTTCCACAGCGAGAACCTCACCGCCGATGGCAAGCCGGCCTCGCACACCGCATCTGCCGACATCACCGTGAGCGGCACCACCCGCACCATCGCCTGGCAGGGCGCCTGGGAGCGCACCAACGACAAGGGCATCGCCGTTAGCCACACCAGCGATCTGACCATCACGGTCGACACCGCCGCTCATTGCCGCACCCGCAACGGGACGGCAGTCACCCACGTTGGCGATCGGGAGATCCACACCACGATCACCGATCTGAAGGTCTGCAAGGACGAGAGCGGCCTGCCCGGCTGCCCGACCGGCGAGGTCGTGCATGCCAATCAGGCCAACGGGAAGACGGTCACCGTGAGCTTCGATGGATCGAACCAGGCCGCCGTGACCACGCCCAAGGGCGTGACGTTCGACAAGACGATGACCTGCGGCGGGTGATCGCATCGATGACGCAGGGTCGCGCGGCGCGGGGAATCAGAGTAGCCTCGACTCGCGCCGCGCGTCATTACCGAAGTCATTGGACAAGAGAATTCTCTTCGAGTCACATAGCGCAGGTTCCCAGCCGCCAATACTTTGGCGGCTGGGCGTGGCCCGATCAGCTGCTTTGCCGCACCGGGGCGCGACACTGCGGCCCCCTCACCAGCGGGACCTTCCAGGAACACCTCCGACCAAGTCCCAGTCGTCGCTCGAACGCATCTGGAGAGCGCGATCTCGCTCTCCCGATGCGCGTTGGCCTTGACATCGTTGGCCCAGCGGCCTTCCATGGCTGGTCACGCTAGGCTCGCCCGCCAGTGACCGGCGAGATCAAGGCGCGAGGTCAGGAGACGAAGGATGGATCCCGCACCGCGTTTCAAGCCTGGGCAACAAGTCCAGCGTCTCAACGCCTCGGAAGAGATCGGGATCGTCATCGGCGAACCGAAATGGAACTCGCAGAGCGAATTCTGGGTCTACAAGGTCCAGTTCGGCGGCTCTCCGCGCGGCGGACTCCCGGAGAGCAGTCTTCGCCCCTTCGTGTTCGCAGAAACTCCCTGGGACGCGCTCCGCGCAGGATCGGTGTCGGGGATCGCGCACTTCCGGCACGCTCTCACCTACCACCGGATCCGACGCCCTCCGAGCCGGATCGCCAAATCTTTCTCCAGCGCCCGCACCCGCTTCTACCCGCACCAGTTCAAGCCTCTCCTGAAGTTTCTCGATAACCCCGAGAAGCGGATCTTGGTCGGGGACGACGTGGGCCTCGGCAAGACGATCGAGGCCGGCTACATCTTCTGCGAATTGCAGGCCCAGCAGCCCATGGATCAAGTGTTGATCATGGTACCAGCTCGCCTGCTCAAGAAGTGGCAGACCGAAATGTCGAACCGCTTCGGCGAGACGTTTCAGATCGTGCGAAGTGCCGAGATCCAGGATCACCTGCGGCGCCCTCCGAGCCAGATGCAGGGATTCAGGTGGATTGCTTCGTATGAGACGATGCGCCGCCTGTTCAAGCAGTTCGAAGGCTCGGCGATGAGCTTCGATCTGTTGATCATGGACGAGGCCCACCGCGCGCGATCACCCGGAACACAGCAGCACAAGATGGCGCACTTGCTCTGCCACCGCGCGGACGCGGTGGTGATGCTGTCCGCGACGCCGGTGCAGAACCGCCTCGACGACTTGTGGCACCTGCTCCGGATGCTGGCCCCTGACCAATTCTCGAATCAATCGCTCTTCGAAACTCAGATGGACGACAACGCCCATCTGCTCTCGGTCATCCGCGCCATTGGCCACGGGGATGACCCTACCAACATGGTGAGAGCGCGCAAAACCTTTGAATCCTACCTTGGCACCTACGCAGGACAACGCCTCTCCCGTACGAGCGGCGCGGTGGCTGCGCAAGCCGCCCTGTCGAAGACAACCCTGTCACGCCGCGAGCGCATTGAGCTTCAGACGACGCTTGGAAGCCTGAGCCCGATCGCGCACCTGTTCACCCGGACACGCAAGCTCGACGCAATCCCCGATACGGCACGCCGAGAGGCAAACTGGGTTTCAATCAAGCTGACCCCGATCGAATGGGAGATTTACCAGGAGATCGAGAATATCTGTGAGCGTCGCGCGGCCTGGGTGAAGAGCGAGTGGGGTCGCAGCCGGAGCTTGATCATGGTTTACCGCGCCCTTGCGAGCTGCATCCCCGCGGCAATGGGGCATTTCCAGAAAGACATCGAGACACCAATCAATCTCGAGGACGAAGAGAAGGAAGACGGCGGGCAACCTTCCGGGCTGGACGGCGAGGTGCGCATGGCCCTGAAAGCGGCGATCCGGCGTTTCGTCGACCTCGGCGCGACCGACACGAAGTTCGCGCGGCTGCTCGATGAGCTTCAAAGCATGTGGCACGAAGACGACCGGCACAAACGCCCCAAACGCAAGGTCGTGCTCTTCTCGTACTTCCCTCGCACCGTGGAGTACCTCCGCGATCGGCTCCGCGACAACCTCGTCGTGTGCCGCATGATTCATGGCGGGATCGCGCCCGCAAACCGAGAGGGTCCGATCGAAGAATTCCTGACCGACCCGCGAGTGCACGTGCTCCTGACCACCGATGTCGGCGGTGAGGGTATCGATCTGCAGCGCGCGAGCGTTATGTTCAACTATGATCTGCCGTGGAACCCGATGGTGGTGGAACAGCGCATCGGTCGTATCGATCGGATAGGCCAGGAGGCCCCGGTTCTGGTCATCCGCAACTTCGTCGTGAGCGAGTCAATCGAAGAGAAGATCTTGAAGCGCTTGTTCGACAAGATCGAAGTCTTCAAGAGGTCGATTGGAGAGCTCGATCCCATCCTCGGTGAAAATGAGTCCATCGAGACACTGACGGAGCAAGCGCTGTTCGGCACGCTCGACGACGAGCACTTGGAAGATCTTTTGCGCGTGAACGAGCAGGCCCTCCTCCAGCAGAACGAGGACGCTAAGCGGCTGCAATCCCGCGTAGACGAGTTGATTGCGGGCGACCAGGCGTTGATCGACGAGATCGAGGCTGTTTCCGGCGAGCACCAGATCCCGTCGGCGAGTCAGCTCCTCGACTTCGTCAATCGTGGGCTCGAGACGACGGGAACAGGTACCGCGATATCTCAGGACGCAACTGAAACCGTGGTGCGCGTCGACCTGCGGAGGGCGGTCGTGGAGGGCAAGGTTGCTGCGTCGGGTCACGACAACGATCGCACTGCGCGCTTCATCCAGGGCGCAAAAACAGCCCCTGAGATCGCCTTGACGTTCTCGAGAGATGCGGCCTATCGGCACATCGGGGCAGAGTTCATCCACGCCACTCACCCGCTTGCACGCTGGGCGGTGGGACAGCTCGAAGTACCTCAGAAGGCGTTCCGCGTATCTGTGCCGGCGTGCGGAGGCCTCGCTGACGGAGAATACGCCTTCGCCCTTGAGTTGATCGAGCTCCAGGGAATGAACAAGACCGCGCGAATGATCGGCGTCGTCGTGCGAGTCGGGGCGGAAGGCGACGTTTCCCTGAGCGATGAGCAGATCGCGCAGGTGCTGGGGAAAATCCTTGGCGAAGGCCAAGACGAGGACCTGGACGGTGAGGCCCTCACTGGCATCGACGCGATCGAGAAGCGCGTTCAATCCGTCATGCATGACCATCTTCAGAGCTGGGAAGCGCGGGAGCAGGAGGTCCACGCAACGCGGGAAGCGCGGCGTCGTGCGTCGATCCAGGCGACCCACGATTTGGCGCGGAAGAGGGCCGAGGAGCGACTTCAGGGGCATGTGCTCAACAAGCACGGCGATTTCGTGGTGCGGATGGCCGAGGCCAAGCTGGCCAAGGCCATCGAGAAGGCGGAAAAGAACAAGAAGGCGGCTCCGATGGAAGCGTGGCCCGGCTACGAGCGGGAAGAGATCGCGGTGGGATTGTTACGCGTCGGAAGCGTGGGAGGGCACTGACATGGGCTCATACGTTCATCTCGGGATCGATTACGGCACCAGTGCGAGCAAAGTCATCTTCCGTGACTACGATGCTCCGGGCGGCGAAAAATCATATCCACTTCTCTTCAATGGATCCTTTCGCATTCCGTCAGATCTTGCAATCGTGGGTAAGCAATTGTACTTCGGCTTTGCAAAAGGCGATCAGGCGGCCCCTCGCGATGCTATCTGGTATCAAAGCGTGAAGATGCGGGTGGCGGTGGAGCATGAAGCAATTCTCTACGGTGCTCCTTTCGCACAACAGAGCCCTCCCGACGGTTGGACTTTCGAGGATCTTGCTACACTGAGTGTCGCATGGCTCATCAAGAAAGCTCGCGAGGCAGCGGCAGAAATAATCACTCGTAAAACGAAGCTGGAGTTTGGCATGACGCTCGGAGTGCCCAGCGATTTACTCTATTCGGCGACCACAAGAGATGGATTTTTGAAGATAGCAATGGCGGCCTGGCACCTGGATCGCGCGCACGCTGTGAAGGGCGATGAAGTCCTGCTGAACCCGACGCTCAGACAACACGTCCATTCTGCGTTGATCCATGCGCTGCCCCCCCCGAAGGATCAAGAAATTGTGGACCATTGGCTTCGATCGGAAGCGAGGTCTTCCATCTGGTGGGCTTGGGAAACCCCGGAGCTGGAATCCGAACCCTATGTCAAGATCGATATCGGCGCTGGAACGACAAATACGGCAGCCTTCCTGATAACTGCGGCTGCGACACGATCAAAGAGCAAAGCGACCGTCTGGAGGAAGACCGGAATTGCCGTTTTCGGTGCGGCATCGGGGACAGTCGGGATGAACATATTGCTGGCAACCCCGAACGCCACCAATATTTTTGCCCCGGTTTTGTCCTCCACGCCCAGGGGAAGCACTCCATTGCAAAGAGCATTCGAGCAGCCTTATCGGAGTGTCTTCGGCAAAATTCACTTTCTTACCAAGAACAACCCCGCTGCTACCGCCCAGTGGCGTCGTACCAGGCTGATCATGCTCGGAGGTGGAAGCGTCAATATTGACGCTTGCAGCGCATTGCGGTTCGACCCATTCAACCAATCGAACAATTTTGCACCGATCATTTTCAAGCGCCTACCAGGAGACCTTCAGCAGATCAAGAATACATCCGCTGCTCATCAGAGCGCAAGACTATCACTTACCGTCGCATATGGCCTCTCGGTGATAAATGACGCATTGCCGTCCGAGCGCCTGCCTGGGGAGATGATCCCCGTCGAGAAGCTGCCACCCAGACGTGGCCCAACGACGCTGGCTGGCATCTATGACAAGTAGGAAGAAGGCTCTTGTATGAATTGTTTCAGATGCGCGCACTGGATGGTATCGTTCATATGTACAGCACTGCTTGGGCCATCTATCGCTGGGTGCCTGATGGACGAGGGAGGCAGCGGGGCTGGTGGCGGGAATACAGGATCCAGTGCCAGCAGTACTGGGACAGGGATCCTCAGCGGCGGGACCGGCGGGGGCTTCATCGTACCCGACTCAGTTCAAGTCGAGATCTTGGGCGCCACCATCGCTCTGTCGCCAAACGGGCAAGATTGCTGGGATGGGATCTGTTCTCTCCAGCCGAAAGACTTCAACAAGGTCGCCGAGGCGCTCGCACAGACGGGCGACCCACAGGAGATCGCGGCCGCGGTCGCCGCGGTGGTGGCCGGCTACGCCAACGAAGCCTATGCGCCACCTGATCCTCTGGGCACCGCAAGCATCTGGAACAATGGCGGCTACGGCCTTGGGATCAATCTCGCGTTGCAAGACAACAACGACGAAGACACGTTCACGCCGAGCTGGCCAGGTGATCCCGCGTCCGGCAACGTGCTCGGATGGAAGGGGCCATTCACGAAGGATTGGCGAATCCGGATCTCCCTGTCGGATGAAGATCTCGTCAATGACGATAGCATCGGGGTGGTCGAGGTCGGCTATGACGATATCGTTGCTGCGCTCAAGTACGGGAAGGTCTACTCCGTCAGAGTGAGCGAACAGGGCAGCGGCGTGATCTTGTTCGTGAACATTTCGGCGCACGCGCTGTGAAGCTTGTTCAGCCGATGGCCTTCGCGAAGGCCACCGCATCGGCGCAGGTCGCAGCTTGAGCGAGCCACCGATCGATCAGAGCGGGATCACTGCAATTCGCCACGCGTGCACGGAGGCTCCCCGGAACCGCGATGTTGCGGGCGTCGAGGACATCCAGTATTGCTTGTGCCCGCCCTGTAGCTTTGACCCAACCGTCGTTGAACCGTGATATCTCGCGCTCGTCGAAGAACGCAGCGACGGGCACGGCCTTCAGATGGTACTTGTCGAGATCGGCGGGAAACGGCACCTCCGTGCCGAGGGGGTACGTCACCGAGGCCACTCCGGAAGTGACCACCTCCACCTCGCGCCGCTCGGCGTGGGCGATCCAGACCGTGGGCCAGTCGTGCTCCAGGTAGAGCTTCACCTTCTCTTCGAGGTAGCGCTTCGAC
>JBDTXR010000157.1:0-18248 GCA_040006075.1 Byssovorax sp.
ACGACCTGCGGCGACGGCATCAAGGCCGGCGCCGAGGCCTGCGACGACGGCAACACGGTGGCCGGCGACGGCTGCTCGGCGACCTGCACCGTGCAGGCGGGCTACACCTGCGCGGGCAGCCCCAGCGTCTGCACGCCGATCTGCGGCGACGGCATCAAGACCGGCACCGAGCAGTGCGATGACGGCAACCTCGCCAACGGCGACTGCTGCAACTCGGCTTGCCAGATCGAGGCGGGCTGCGAGGTGGAGCCGAACGGCACCATCGCGACGGCCAACAACTTCGCGACGCTGTCGATCGCCAAGAAGATCAACGGCTTCGTGAGCCCGGTCGGCGATCTGGACGACTTCCTGGTGACGATCCCGGCGGGCGCCACGGGGACGATCACGGCGACCACGATCGACAACTTCCAGGGCGGGTTGTGCTCATCGAGCACCATCGACTCGTTCATCACGATCTTCAACGCGGCGGGCACCTCGCTCGGGACGAACGATGACGTCGGCTTCCCGAACTACTGCTCGACGCTCACGCTCAGCGGGCTGGCCGCGGGCAACTACTTCGTCCAGGTGAAAGCCTCGTCGTTCGCGACGGTCAAGACCTTCGCCTACACGCTCCAGATCGACACCACGCTCTTCGTCTGCGGCGACGGGACGAAGAGCGGGAGCGAAGGGTGCGACGACGGCAACACGGTGAACGGCGACGGCTGCTCGTCGACGTGCGTCGTCGAGGCCGGGTACACCTGCACGGGGACGACCCCGAGCACCTGCATCCACACCTGCGGCAACGGCGTCCTCAACGGCACCGAGGCCTGCGACGACGGCAACAACACCAACGGCGACGGCTGCTCCGGCGTCTGCGCGGTGGAGGCGGGCTACACCTGCGCGGGCGCGCCGAGCGTGTGCAGCGCCATCGTCTGCGGCAACGGCATCGTCCAGACCGGCGAGCAGTGCGACGACGGTAACCTGGTCAACGGCGACGGCTGCACCAGCGCGTGCAAGCTGGAGGCGAAGCCCGAGACGGAGCCCAATAACAGCTGCCCCACGGCGAACGGGCCCTACGCGCTCCCCGCCTACGTGGGGGGTGCGGTGCTGGTCAACGGCGCTGCCAACCCCGGCAACGACAGCGACTTCTTCGCCTTCACGACGACGGCCTACACCGATCTCCGCTTCGAGACCGCGGACTTTGCCGGCCCGGGCACGTGCGGCGTCGACACCGAGCTCCAGGTGATCGGTCCGGACTGCGTCTCTCCGGTCTCGATCGTCATCGACCAGGGGAGCATCGGGAACTGCTCGCGCGTCGACTCGGTCAACGATCCGGCGTTCAAGCACCTGCCGCCGGGTACCTACACCGCGCGGTCGTTCCCCTACAGCACCACGGGGACCTACACCTACTCGATGGCGGTCACGATCCTCGCGTACTGCGGCAACGGCATCAAGGAGGGCTCCGAGCAGTGCGACGGCGGCGCCACCTGCGCGGCGGACTGCACGCTCATCCCGGTGTGCGGCGACAGCATCATCAGCGGCCTCGAGACCTGCGACGACGGCAACACGGTCAGCGGCGACGGGTGCAGCTCCACCTGCAAGGTCGAGTCGGTCTGCGGAAACAGCGTCATCAACGGCGCCGAGACCTGCGACGACGGCAACACGGTCAGCGGCGACGGCTGCAGCGCCACCTGCCAGATCGAGGTCGCTCCGGCGGAAGTCGAGCCGAACAACAACTTCGCCCAGGCCGACGCTCGCGCCCTGGACGCGATCCCGACGTTGATCTCCGGTGACGCCCTCCTCGCGGGCGCGATCGGCATCACCGGCGACAAGGACGTCTTCAAGATCAGCGTGCCCACCGCCGGCGCCGTGCGCTTCGAAACCTTCGAGACCGCGGGCTTCACGTGCCCGACGATCGCGACGAAGCTCACGCTCTTCAACCCGGGCGGGCTGACGATCTACACCGACACCACCGACGGCATCTCGAGCTGCTCGGTGATCGTGGCCTACCTCAAGGTGGGCACGTATTACATCCAGGTCGAGAAGGCCGCGGCCGGGACGATCGGCAGGTACTTCCTCCAGGCCAAGTTCCTGACCAGCATCGGCGCCGAGATCGAGCCCAACGGCACCACCGCGACGGCGACGCCTGCCGCGGGCGGCGACTTCTTCATTCAGGGTGGCGCTCTCGCGGCCGACCTCGATTACTACGCGATCACCGTGGCTGCCACGCAGTCGGTTCGCGCGGAGGTCATCGAGGGCACCGACGGAATCATCTGTGACTCCAACCGGCTCACGGACTCCTACCTCACGCTCTACAACTCGGTGGGCACGTCGCTCGCGACCGACGACGACAACGGTCGTGGCTACTGCTCGCTCATCGACGGGACGGGGGCGACGCCGGTCAACGCCGGTGCTCACAACCTGGCCGCAGGGACGTATTACCTGCAAGTCAAGAGCACCGCGACGGGCGGCATGCCGGGGTATCGCCTGGCAGTCAGCATCCGCAACCCCTGATCCCACCCCCGCGCCGGAGCGCCCTCTCCCCGGGGGCGCTCCGCTGCGCAGCGACCGCGCCTCTCCCCCGCAGCTACGCGGGAGAGGGCCTCTCTCTCCCTCTCCAGATAGCCTGTCTCGCCGGAGCCCGACACGTCGCGTCGCCGGCCACAACCGAGGCTTCGCCGCTCGGCAGCGTCTCGTCGCCGGGCGCCAACGGCCTCTCTGACTGGCCTATCGCGCGAATGCCCAGAGCTCGACCGGGCCGGCGCTCTGCTGCACGCCCACCAGGGTGATGGCGTCCGACGCCGTCGGCCGACGAGGTGCATCCCCTCCAGCCCGGGCTGCTGTGCAGCCGTCGACGGCGCGCGGGGCCGTTAAATAGGTGGACTTGGTGAAGGACTCGATGGAGACCACGGCGGCTCTGCTCCTGCGGCTCCGCGGGCTGCTGACTCCATCAATGCAGAACACAGGCGTCTTCTCGAACGCGGCGTCGGGACCGATACCCACGTACGCTGGATCCCATTCTTCTTCGTCAAAGAACTTCTCCACCGGGATGTCCACGAGACTGTGGATCTCCAGTCGATCCGCGCCGGCCAGGGCTTCGTGAAAGCCACTCGTCCACATTTTGCTCATCTTGTCGTCTCCGACCCAGCAACCGACGATTTCCCGCCTTCCTACAGTCGCTCCGCGCACACGCGCATTCGAGCTCGCCCGTGCCTGCACGCCGCGTGGTCGCTCGTGAGCTCGC
The DNA here is from genome assembly GCA_040006075.1 of Byssovorax sp. Taxonomy (GTDB): domain Bacteria; phylum Myxococcota_A; class Polyangia; order Polyangiales; family Polyangiaceae; genus JANYGI01. Next base: position 3,224 of record JBDTXR010000157.1, read on the forward strand.
GCTCTATTGTTGCTTCGGCGTCTCATCGAGCGACCAATGACCCGAGTCATCGAGGGACGCTTTGGCCGTCCACGACCTGTCATCGGAGACCTTGGGAGAATCCGGGCAACCATCGAAGTGAGCGGTAGTTACAGTGTTCACGACCTTGAACTTCATCGTGGCGTGCCTCTCCTCGGTCGTTACAGACATGTCCGCGATCCGCGCGCTCCCGCAGCTGAGCAGCAAATCGCATGGTGAATCGGCTGCGCACCGCGCGCTCGCCTCGTGCTCGTTCAGGCGACCGGCGCAGGCGTGCTCTCCCGCTGTCTCCTGACAATCCACGGGACCGATGATCTTGCCAGCGCCCAGCGACCTGGCACAGCGTCCGGCGTCGGCGCCGTGAATCGTCACGTTCGTACCTTGGAGGGAGAGAGCCAGTGGTGGCGCGCCCGAACCGACGGTCCCCTTCGAACTCGCGGTGGCGAACACCATCCGGCAGCTCGTGCTCCCGACGCCCAGTCTGGCGCTCCACTGGCCTACCAGCAGTTTTTCTGCCTCGCTGGGTTCGAGCTTGTGCCGGTCGCAGGCCATGACGTTGGTGAGAGCAGCCGTGATGAGCAAGAGCTCTACGAGCCTCCTCGCACCTGTCACACGACGTCTCCGCTTGCCGGATCTCATGTTGCTCATGACCTTGTAGATGCACGTATGATGACTGGATGAAGCTCTCAAGATCTGCTCCGTGAAGGTGCACTGCCCGACAAGTAGTCCATCGGTCCGGAATAAAACCTTCGGACCGCTCTCCTCGTTTTACCAGCGGCCCGCCGCGCTCGTCTACCGAATTCACGCGGAAATCGCGGCGCTTGCGCCATCGTTGGCCGCGCTCTCCTGCCGCCGGGCGCGGCCCGCGCTCCCCGATCGGGCTGACCGATGTAGTGGCCAACTACCACCGACGCAGTAGACGATGCCCTCGCCGTCGGTGCGCTCAGGCGTCGCTCTTCGCCCGGAGAAACCACGTCTTCATCGGGCCCTTGCCCTTCACCTCGATCACGCCGCGCGGCTCGAAGTCGAAGCGGCCCTCGAGCGCGCACTTCACGGCGTCGCTCACGTGGATCTCGCCCGACGAGCCGTGCGACTCCATGCGTGCCGCGGTGTTGACGGTGTCGCCCCAGAGGTCGTAGGCGAACTTGCGATTGCCAATCACGCCGGCGATGACGGGCCCGGTGTGGATGCCGATGCGCATCGAGAGCTCCACGCCGTGGTGCTCGGCCAGGGTCGCGGGGACGCGCAGCATCCCGAGCGCCATCCGCGCGGCCGCCTCGACGTGGTCCGGGCGGGGCACGGGGACGCCGGCGGCCACCATGTACGCGTCGCCGATCGTCTTGATCTTCTCGAGGCCCAGGCGGTCGGCCTCGTCGTCGAACGCCGAGAAGACATCGTCGAGCAGCGCCACCAGCGCGGCCGGCTCGGTGCGCTGCGCGAGCGTCGTGAAGCCGACGATGTCGGCGAACAGGATCGTGGCCTCGTCGAAGCTGTCGGCCAGCACGCGCCCATCGGTGAGCAGCCGCGCGGCGATGGAGGTCGGGAGGGTGTTGTTGAGGAGCGCCTCGGTTTGACGGTGCGCTCGCTGCGCCATCCCCTCGGCCTGCTCCGCGGTGCGCGCGAAGAAGTAGGTCACCGCCGACACGAAGAGGAACGCCGAGACCTCGTTGCCCGCGCGCATCGCCGAGAGCAGCATCGGCGCGAGCGCGACCGGCGGCGGCACGCCATCGTAGCGCACCGCCAGGAAGAGGAACGCGCCGAGGCTGACGACGACGCCGCCCACCACCACCGCGAGCCGGTCGCGCGGGATCAGGAGCAGCACCGGCAGGGTCGCGAGGATCCAGAGCTGGAAGCCGGCGCCGAGGCCGAGGTAATGCACCGAGAGCGCCTGATGCAGGACGACCTCGCCCACGACGAGCGGCACGACCAGGTGGATACGACCCTTGTGGGTGAGCATCCGGGTCCGGACGAAGACCAGCACGCTGACCACGTTGTAGAGCGCGAGCGCCGGCACCCCGAGGGCCCAGAACAGCGGGATGAACGCCGCGTGGACCGCCGTCCCTCCGAACAGGGCCTGGCGCAGCGCGACGGCCGTTCGCTCCGGCAGCCCGGCCGAGCGCGGTGGCTCCGACAGCGCGGCGAGCGAGATCGCGCGCTGCGCGCTGATCCTCGGGCGGCGCGACAAGGGGGGACCGTCCATACTCGCCGCGAGTATCGCATGGCTCGCCACGGCGGAGCCGCCGATCGTCGCGGCGCGCCTCGACGCGGCGCCCCCGCGACGTCTATGCTGCGGGGATCGCATGAGACCCTCGTGGATAGCGATCGCCGCGGGGTTGATCTCGCTCGTGCCCCGCGCCGCGAGCGCCGATCCCGCTGGCAGCCAGAGCATTCGCGATCACGTCGACGCGACGCTCTTGCGGCTGGACGTGCCGGCGATGACTGCCCCTGAAAAGCAGGCGCTGCTCGCCGACCGTCGGACCCTCAACCTCGGGCTGCTGGTGCCCTGCTACGGCTCGTATGCGCTCGATGCCAAGGTCTACGGCGAGCTGCAGCCCGCGGCCGTCGTCTTCGACTGGGTCCTCGGCGGCATCGTCCCCGTGGGGCTCGGCGTCGGTGCGCTCGCGGACCGCGACCTGCCTTCCGGCACGCGCGCCGGCCTCGCGTGGACCGCCGCAGCGCTCTACGTGACCAGCCGCGTGGGCGTGTTGATCATCGCCAATGGTCACATCACCGATTACAACGCCGCCATGCGCTGGCGGCTCGGGCTCAGCGCCGCGGGCCCGCGCACGTGGGGAGTCGCCGCGACCGGCCGGTGGTAGGTCGGTCAACAGACTGCCTGACAACGCCGGCCACGGAGCTCGACCGGTCCGGCGCTCTGCTCACCGACGTCCCCACCCACTCGATCAGCGCCCCGCGGGCCACCGGGTGCACGTGGATCAGCGGTGTGTAAATCTGGCTCACCAGCGCGTCGGCTTCGACCGGCGCCCCGAGATTGGCAATCTGCAAGGCGTACCCGTCGAGCTTGGGCTCGGGCTGCACGCCCACCCAGTCGAGATAGGCCACCTTCCCCTTGGCGCCGAGGATCGGAAAGGCTTGCTTCCCGGGGCGATGCCGCTCGTACGATTCCACGTCCGGCAGGTTGCCCGAGGGCGGCCGGTTGTCAACACCCATCGGCCCGCACTCCGCACGTCACCCGCCGGGGAAACCTGCCTCTCCTCAACATCCGCCGGCCGAACGCCTTGGGCTTCTGCCGCGCGCGGGCGCAGTCCGCCTGTCGGTCAGCAAGCCCTCGTCAGGCGACATGACTCATCTCCGCGTCAGCGCGCGCGCCGGTAATGCATGGCGACCGCGCCGCAGCGGAGTGGCTTCGCCGAAACCAGGTTGAGCCGTCGCGTGCCAGGGAGCCCGCTCTGGTACAGGGTCGGACCGTGGCCGGCGATCCTGGGGTGGACGAGGAGCTTGTACTCGTCGATCAGATCCAGCCGGTCCAGCGCGGTCGCAAGCTTCCCGCTACCGAGGAGCACGCCCGCCGGTGTCGCGTCCTTGAGGTTCTGCACTCCCGTGCGCAGATCGTCGGCGATGTGGTGGCTGTTCGTCCAGGGGAAGTCCTTTCGCGTCGAGGACACCACATACTTCGGCTTGGCCTCCAGCTTGACCGCCCACTCGCGCATCGCCGGCGGCGCCTCCACGTCGCCGCGGGCGACCGCCGGCCAGTAGCTCTCCATCATCTCGTAGGTGACGCGGCCCCACAGCATCGCCCCGCCCTCGTCCATGAGGTGGGTGAAGAACGCGTGCGTCTCGTCGTCGGCGATCCCTTCCTGGTGGTCGACGCAGCCGTCCAGGGTGACGTTGATACTGAAGGTCAAAAGTCCCACGATGTCCTCCGTTCGAAATACGCGACGAGCCGCTCGCCGTCTGGCTCCAAGAGCACGAGTCCAGCTCGCGAGGTGCTCACCCTGTGTCGCCTGACGCCTTGTCGCTCTGCCGTGAAGCCCGCCGACCGAGCGCCCGTTGCGTGACATGTCCGTTCCACGGTTCGCACGCATATCCTCCTCGAAACGGCGGGCTTCATCGGCAGCAGCGGCTCGTTGAGTGGCATCGTACAGCGCTCATGCCTCCGAAAAATCGAGGTTCACCGGTTGATCACGGATCGCGTACGTGCGCAGCATGTCTGTGACTGGCACGGAGTCGTCGACAACCTCGAAGCGCACGTCCCCCCAGAATAACTCTCCTTGTCCCGACAACATGTTCGAGATGAAGATGGCGGTAGCGTCCGCGGGCACGTCGAGGACGCATGAATACCTGGACCACCCGGTCGTTCCTGAAATGCGCGGCCGGTCGTCCATGTTGTCGAAGGCCAGCGAGCGGCCGTGCCTACCCGTGTCGGGACCATCGATACGAAGGCACAGCGCGGCGTGCCCGGTGACACCGACGGTACGCATCGCTGCCGAGTAGCGCACCCGTTTTCCACGGTACGTGTCAGGCTTGAACATCTGGAACATGGCCCCAAACCCGTCGTCCCCCTCGGCGGAGCGCCAGAGCCGAGCCACACCCTTGCTGTCGTACGTCTCCCGAGTACGCTCGGCAGAATAGGCATCGTTCCTCGAGCCAGTCATGCCCCACCCTGTCACTGTGCAGCTTCCCACGATCGCTACCTCCTCGACGCAAAAGATGCGGGGTGCTCCGTATTCATCTGGAAACGTGGCGGGCGACTGTCGCGCTCGAGAGCGTGCGCATCAGGCTCGACCGGGTGCCACGGTGCCAAGAATGGGATCCTTACATTTGCCATGGGACCACGCGCTGATGGATGGGACGACGAGCCCAAGCGTCGCGCAGCGGCGTCAGCGACGCAAGTGCCGTGAAAGCTCGGGCGTCAATCCTTGGGTGGATGCCAGCCCGCGCCGACCCACCCCCGCCTGGCTTCGACGAGATCGATGCGATTCAGGCGAACCGCGGCGATCGTGGCTCTCCCTGTCGGTGTCTGCCCGATGATTACGTCCCCCTCCAGGTTCCAGCCGAAATGATCTGACCAGACCTGTCGCCTCGGGTCAAAAAGGCGCACGACTTCATCCGTGATTGGATCGAGCGCAGCTATCCGGTTACCCTTGTGATCGTTGCACAGCGAGCAAGCGAGCCAGAGGTTTTCTCTGACGGTAAGCCCACCCAGCGACTCGGGGATGATGTGGTCAATCTCCATCGGCGTGCCCGTGATCCGCGCCGAGGTCAGGCAGTAGCCGCAGCGGTGACGCGCCTCATGAGCCGTCTGCTCTCGTAGCGACTTCCCGATGTAACTACGGCTCATCGCCCAGGATCAACTCCGAGACGTCGTGCCCGCGCTGCTTGAGCAGCGCGGCAGATCGAGAGCGCACCAGCATGATCCGCGTATATTCCCTCATCAGCATCGCGAGGGCCTCGTTCTCGGAGGCCGAGAGCCCTTCACTCTGGCGCTTGAGGTGAAGCTCCTCGATGTCGGCAGCCTTCTCGGGACCAAGGCTCTGCCGGGCCGCCCGCCATAAATCCTCGTCCCCCAGGAGGTGCAGCGCAGCGATGGCCTCCGCCATGTCGGTCGGCAGCTCGTCGGGCTCGTCGGGAAGGGTCGCCGCGACGTCGGCGAGCTCGGCCTCGACGGTTCGTTGGGTTCTCTGCGCGCGGCGAGCAAGACGCTCGTAGAGCGGCTCGGGGAGGCTCACAGTAACGGCTTGAACGGCCATGCTCGCACCTTACGCGCCGCTGCCCGGTCATGCAAGACCGACCAGACCAGCGCGGCGGGACCGTCCGCGCCCCCCCGCGAAGCGGCGGGACGTGTATCGAGGCGCTTCACGGCGATTGAATGCCTGCCAGCTCAGCATTCCACAGCACGACGTGCCAGCATCGTGCTCATTGCGCCGTCAAGGCGAGGGGGCGCATAAGGATGAAAGCCGCTGTAGGCCACCGTCGCGCCGCTGAAGGCGCCACAGACAACACAGGCTTTTTTCCAGCTGGAACAAATAGCCGCGCCCCATGGACGTTCGGTCGATTCGCCGGCGTGGGGCAGTTACTGCAGCTACCGTCAGTACCCACGCCCGCTAGAAACTCTACGGTGTTAATCTCGCAGGTCGTTCCCATCGCCAGCTGAACTGCCCGACCACCGAAGTTTGCAGCAAAGTCAGTTACGATGAACGGTCCCTTTGCAAGCTCGACTACGCCGCTGGGAGCGAGGGCTGGAGCACTGCCTCCCTCCGCCAGCAGACCCGTGCAACGTCGTCCGCGATCCTCGCCAGCCCCTGGCGCTGCTCACCTCAACCGACCTTGAGGCCCCAAGCCTTGACCACGTTCTTGTCTGCCGACGTCGCGATGTGGAGCGCCTGCGCCTTCTCGGACTTGGGCTTGATCCCGATCATGAACGCGTAGTTCTCGGGCGACTGGACCTCGGTCGAGACGTCGTCCGCGACCGAGAGATTGAGCTCTTCGCCCCGCTTCTCGAGCAGGCCGGCCATGTCGACCTTGTTACTGTGGAAGGCGAGGAAGTACTCCTTCTTGATCGCGTCGTAGTCGTACACGGCGTACTGGAACGTGACCTCGATGTTGACGAGATCGTTGTAGAGCAGCATGGCCACGCTCTGTCGGTTGGCCGTGGAGATCTGCCCCGCGAGGTAGATACCGTCGGTCACTCCGGTGTCCCACTGGGCCCCGCTGAGCACGGCGACGACCTTCAGGTCCTGGGTGGGCTTCATCGGGTCCTTGCAGGCCTGGTCTGCCTTGATCTCCACCGTGGAGATCTTCATGCTGAGGATGAAGCCGACCGGGGTCTGCTTGTCTTTCTTGAAGTTGTACCCCTGATAAACGTCAGTCGATTTGCGATACTCGGGCATTGTCAACATCCTTTCCTGGGTGCTGTATTTCGGAATGTTGGGGACGCTTCTCGGCTCGGCCTGCGGCTGGGGGGTGAGAGCGAGGGGGCTGTCGTGCACGCCGTGCACCGAGGCGGCGACCGGTCGCCCTTGGTGGAACGGTGCCTGGCTACACCAGTACAGCTCAGGCCATCCCGTCCCAGCTGACTCGCCTTGGCGTCGAGCTCGCCCGCCCAACGAGTAGTCCATCGGTCCGGAATAAGACCTTCGGACCGATCTCCTCGAAGTGGATTCGGCCGGTCACCCCGAAACCGCTTCCACCGGTCAATCCAGCGCAGCTCACGGCCCACGACGCTACCAGCGGCCCGCCGCGCCCGTCTACCGAATTCACGCGGAAATCGCGGCGCTTGCGCCATGGTTGGCCGCGCTCTCCTGCCGCCGGGCGGGGCCCGCGCTCCCCGATCAGGCTGACCGATGTAGCGGCCAGAGCTCGCCATTTTTCTCCGGCCGAATCCAACCGCGCCGCCCGAAATCCAGCGTCTATTCCTGGCCGGCCGAAAGCCCGGCGCCGACGCCTCCATACCTCCGCCGACCCGCTGCGCCCCCGCAGCCGCGCACCGCCGCCGCTCATCGCCGCCGCCTCGGCAGCCCTCCATCGAGCGGACTCCGCGCGCCGTACCCACCGCGATTGAGCACATGCGTATAAGTCATCGTCGTACTCACATCACGATGCCCCAGCAGCTCCTGGATCGTCCGGATATCCTACCCTCCTTCGAGCAACGCTGTCGCAAACGAGTGGCGCAGCACATGGCACCCCACCGCATCGGGCCTTGGGAACGGCAACGGGAACAGGCAGACGCGGAGACGTCCTGTTGTTCGAGAATCGTGAGCGCTGATTAGATGGCTGGTGTCGAACGGCTCCTACCGCGCGAACGCCCGGAGCTCGACCGGTCCGGCGCTCTGCTGCACGCCCACCAGGGTAATCGCGTCCGACGCCGTCGGCCCCACGAGGTGCATCCCCTCGAGCCCGGGCAGCACCACCGCCGGCGTCTGCAGATCCGCCGCTTGCCGCAGCATCTGCGACTGCTGCCCCACGGACACGCCCACCCACTCGATCAGCGCCCCGCGCGCCACCGGCCGCACGTGGATCAGCGGCGTGTAAATCTGGCTCACCAGCGCGTCGGTCTCGACCGGCGCTCCGAGATTGGCAATCTGCAAGGCGTACCCGTCGAGCTTGGGCTCGGGCTGCACACCCACCCAGTCGAGATAGGCCACCTTCCCCTTCGCGCCGAGGATCGGAAAGGCCTGCTTCCCCGGGCGATGACGCTTGCTCGCGACGTTGGCGACGCGATCGAAGACCACCACGTCGGCCTCGTCGCTGGGGTTGTAGGCGTCCTTGTAATAGCCGCTCGCGTCGTCGCTGAAGTCGGTCCACGCCAGGTGTGTCGCCGAGATGTCGGCGAACCGCTGCTGCTTCGCGCCGCCGCCCACCACGGCGACGATCTTGGTGTCGGGCCGATAGAGAAAGATGTCGGTGTCGTCGGTGTCCTTCGGGCCGAGCCACCCGGTGAACACCACCGCGTCTTCGCCGGCGCGCGGCTCGCCCGCGTGGTCGAACGCGCCTTCGATGGTGACGGCGTCGCCGGTCGCGCCCTTCACGCGCACGCCCGGCGCGCCCGCGACCGTGGCCTCCCAGACGATCCACTCGCCGGCGATCGACGGGCGACGCGGCTGCTCGGCGGCCTCGGCGATCGTCTGCTCGTCGCCGCTCGCGAGATCGCGGAGCCGGAGCGCGCCCGCGCCGAGGCCGTCGGCCGAGGGCGCGAGGTACACGAGGCGGCATCCATCGATCGCGTACGACGGGTAGCCGAGCGCGTAGGGCGTGCCGCCGTAGAAGTCGGTCGGCGCCACGGCGAGCCCGGCCACCGCGTCGACCGAGCACGCGCTGGGCATTCCCGACGACGTCGAGGTGCTCGACGAGGACGACGTGGACGACGACGTGGACGATGTGGACGACGTGATCGTCTCGTCGCCGCAGCCGGCGAGGACGATCAACGACGAGACCAGAAAGGAAGCTCGAGACGCTCTCATTTCAACTTCTCCGCGCGCATGCCGAGTCGGACCATGCGCTTCTTCAAGCCGTGCCGCGTGAGCCCAAGGGCGACCGCGGCGCGGCTGATGTTGCCGCCGCTCTCGGTCATGGCGCGCTCGACCTCGGCGCGCTCGCCGCCGGGCGCTTTTCTTGTGGCGCGCGCGGGCGGGAGGACGGCGGCGGCTACCCGGAGCGGGCGGGGCAGGTGGTCGAGCGTGATCGCCTTCGTTTTCAGGCTCGCGAGGCGCTGCATCAGGTGCTCCAGCTCGCGCACGTTGCCCGGCCACGCGTAGGCGGCGAGCGCGGCCTCGGCCTCGGGCGAGAGCGCGGCGTCGCTCCCGGCGTGCTCGAGGAACGAGCGGCAGAGCGCGGGCAGATCTTCGGGTCGCTCGCGCAGCGGCGGCACGCGGATCGACACGGCGTTGAGGCGGTAGAGCAGATCCTGGCGGAAGGTGCGCTCGGCCACGCAGGCCTCGAGATCGCGGTTGGTGGCCGCGACGATTCGCACGTCGAAGGGGATCTCCTCGTCGCTGCCGACCGGGCGGTAGCGGCGCGACTCGAGCGCGCGCAGCAGCGCCGCCTGCCGCAGGAGCGGGAGCTCGCCGATCTCGTCGAGGAACAGCGTGCCCTTCTCGGCGCGCGCGACGAGGCCGGGGCGCGCGCGCTCGGCGCCGGTGAACGATCCGCGCGCGTGGCCGAAGAGCTCGGCCTCGAAGAGCGCGTCGGGTACCGCGCCGCAGTTGAGCGCGACGAAGGGCCGCGAAGCGCGGCGACCGAGCTCGTGGAGCGCGCGCGCGAAGAGCTCTTTGCCCGACCCCGTCTCGCCGAGGACCAGGACCGGCAGCTCGCTGTCGACGGCGGCCGAGAGGCGCGCGAGGGCCCGGGTCATCGCCGGGCCGCGCCCCAGGATCCCCGGGAAAACCCGGTCGGGATCGATCTCGGGGAACGCCGTGGTCAGGCCTTCCGAGAGCTGCGCGAGCGGCGCGACGCGGGACGTCGCGCTCTGCACGCGGCGCGGGCCGGTGCTCGCGAGCGCGGGCGGCGCGTCGATCTCGTCGGCCATCGGAGCGTCGAGGCGGAGGAGCAGCGCGGCGAGGGTGATCCAGCGCGCGGCCTCGGCGGCGGCGACGCGATCGAAAGCGAAGGGCGAAAAGCGGTGCTCCAGCACCACGAGGGCGCGACGGCCACCGCCGGCGAGCTCGGGCGCGGCGACCGCGAGGCGCGCGCCGCGACCGCCGCGCGTGGCCACGTCGCGCAGGTACACCGGCGTCGCGCTGGCGAGCGCGAGGCGCACCAGCTCGGCGTCGAGCCGCGCGCCGGCCTCCGCGAGCGGGAGGCCGTCGAGATCGGCACCCCAGGCCTCGAGGATCGCGCCGTCGTCGCCGATCGCGGCGAGGAAGCAGCGCTCGGCGCCGTGCGCGGCCGCGAGGAGGCGCAAGAGCTCGATCGCCGCGCCGCCCGGAGAGGCGCCGGCCGCGAGCTGGGCGAGCCAGGCCCAGAGCGGATCGTCGGCGGAGGGGCGCTCGCGCGCGTCGTCGGAGGTCATCGGCGGAGCATAGCGAAACGCGCGCGAGCGGTGCTCGGCGCGTGCCGCGCGCAGCACCGCGAGCGCCTCGGCCTCGGCCTCGGGCAGCGCCGCGGCGCGGGCGCGACGCGCTCCCTTCACCGCCAGCCGCGCGGCCCGTCGCGCGTTGACGGGCAGCGTCGCGAGGTGCGCCGACGCCTCGATCGCCAGCGCCCGCGCGTCGACCAGCGCGTTGCCCGCGCGCTCCGTCGCGTCGAGCGTCGCGAGCGCCGCGATCGCCCGCTCGCCCGAGCGCTCGAGCAGCGCGACCTCGGCGCGCAGGATCACCAGATCGGCTCGAATCGCCGCGGGAAGCGCCTCCGCCATCACCTCGGCCTCGGCGATCCACCCGGCCGCCGCGGTCGCGTCCTTGCGGCGCACGGCCACGTCGGCGCGCGCGGCGAAGCACCAGGCGCGGCCGGCGTTCTGCCCCAGCGATCGCGCCAGCATCCCCGACTCTTCCAGCGCGCGATCGGCCTCGGCGAAGCGCCCGGCCTTGGCCAGCGCGAGCCCGAGGTTGAGCAGGCACGAGCGCACGCCGCCGCGATCGCCGAGGCCGCGCTTCACCGCGAGCGATCGTTCGAAGGCCAGCGCCGCCTCGACGTTGCGGCCCTGGTAGAGCGCGATCACCCCGAGGTTGTGATCGACGCGCGCCACCTCCTCGGGATCGCGCGGCAGATCGGCCAGCGCCGCGAGCCGCGCGCGCGCCTCGCCGATCGCCCGCGCCGCCTCGGTCCAGTCGGCGCGGTACAGCGCCACGAGCCCCGTCGTCGCCAGCGCCAGCGCCTCGCCCGCGGGATCGCGCGCCTCGGCCGCCGCGGCGATCGCCTGCAACGCGAACGATCGCGCGCCCTCCACGTCGCCCACGCGCGCGCGCTGCTCGGCGTGGCGGCGCAGCGCGAGCGGCAAGAGCGCGCGATCGCTCGACGCGGCCTCGTCGAGCCAGCCCAGCACCTGCGGGTGCATCGCCGCGGTGCCCCCGTCGCGCGCCAGCCGCTCGAGCCTCCGCAAGCGCGTCCGTGTCCGCGCGCGCGGCTCGGCCAGCAGCGCGAACAGGGCCTCGATCTCCAGCGATCGCGCCTCCTCGGCCCGGGCCTGATCGGCCGCGCGCGCCAGCAGATCCTCGCGCCGCGACGGGGGCGCGTCGGCGCTCGCCGCGGCGAGCAGCGCGCTCGCGGACGCCCCCGGATCGGCGAGCAGCGCCTCGCCGACGCGATCGGCGAGATCGAAATCGACGAGCGCCGCCGCGAGATCGCGCGCGAGCGCGGGCGCGACCAGCGCGTAGCGGAGCGAGAGCGTCGCGGCGCGGCGCGCGAGCAGCGACGCCGAGAGCAGCTCGGCGACGCAGATCTCCCACGATTCCCCGGCGATCCGCGCGCAGAACCCCGGATCGATCTCGCCCCCGACCTGGGCCGCAGCGCCGAGCAGCGCCGTCGCTCCGGGCGAGAGCGCGCGCACCCGATCGAGCACCGCGTCGCGCGTCAGCGGCACGCCCGCGGTCGCCGCGACGAGCCACCCGGGCACGCTGCCGCTCGCCGCGCGCGCCTCAGCGATCCGCGCCGGATCCTCGATCCCGAGCGCGCGACAGAGCGCTTCAAAACCAGGCTCATCGAGCGGTCCGAGCGCGATCGCCTCGGCCCCGTCGGGGGCGCTCGGCGCCGTCGCGACGAGGGTGACGCCGCGCTCTCGACCCCGGCAGCGGTACGCGTCGACCGCCGCCGCGAGCTCCGCCGGCGCGAGGTGGAGATCGTCGAGCACCAGCAGGAGCGGCCCCGCGCCGGCCTCCGCGAACGGCAGGGCCAGATCGCGATCGCGCAGGAACGCCGTCAGCCGCGCGAGGATCGGCGCCGCCTCGCCGGGCAGCCGCAGGAGCCGCGCGCTCCGACCTTGCAGGAGCGCGCGCGTCACCAGCTCGCGCACCAGGTGGCTCTTGCCCACGCCGCTCGGCCCGACCACGTAGCGCACCGACGCGCGCGGCGGCGCGAGCAGCAGCGCGAGCTCGCGATCGCGGCCGATCGGCGCGGCGGGACGACCCACAGCGGGGCCGCTCGCGCGCTGCGCCGCGCCCGCGCGGAGGAGCACGGCGCGCGCGTCCTCCGGGCGATCGCGCGGGTGCTCGGCGAGCAGGGCCTGGATCAGATCCGCGGCCGAAGGCGGCACCCAAGGCGCGAGCTCCCGCAGCCGTTTTGCCGTGTTTCCTGCGGCGAGAGGCGGCCTCCCGCCCGCGATGGCCCAGGCCAGCGCGCCGAGCCCGTAGAGATCCGCGAGCGGCGAAGGCGCCCCGCCCGCGCGGACCTCGGGCGCCGCGAACGCCGGCGTGAACGCGTGCGCCGCGTGGGGATCGCGCGCGCGCCCGACCGCCGCGCCGAGATCGAGCAGCACCGGCCGCGCCGTCGCGCCCTCGCCGAGCACGCGCACGTGCACCGGCTTGAGATCCCCGTGCGAGAACCCCGCGTCGTGCAGGAGCGCGAGGGTCGCCGCCACCCCGGTGAGGATCGCCAGCAGCCGCCCTGCGCGCGCGGTCTCCTTTGCCGCGTTCACCCACGCCGCGGCCTCGGGCCCGTCGATGAAATCCTCGACCAGGAACACCGCCCCGGTGCGCGCGCACCTCGCGAGATCGTGCGCCCGCACCAGCCCGGGGATCCTCGCGCGCGAGAGCAGCGCGTACTCGCCGAGCAGCGCCTGCGCGCGGAAGGCCTCGCCGCGCCACACCTTGGCGACGAGCACGCGCGCCCTGGCCTCGCGATCGACGACGCGCACCACCACCCCCTGCGCCCCGCGACCGAGCTCCTCGCCCGCCTCGTAGCGGGGGTGCTCGAACGCCTCGGAGGTCGAGGAGGCGGTGCGCGCGCCGTCGTTTCGCTTCATCGCGGGCTCATTCTCCCACGCCGGCTCGCGTCTCGGCCGAGGTTACCGTCGCCAGGAACGCCTGCCCCAGCGCCGGATCGCCCACGATCGTCAGCGCGCGCCGGAGCCGCGGCTCGGCGAAGCGCCCGAGCGACTGGAAGTGCGCCTCGCCCTCGGCCGCGGTCTTCGCGTCGCCGAGCAGCTTGGCCATCATCGCGTCGACCTGCTCCGTCTCCGGCGTGATCACCTCGACCCGGATCATCATCACGCGGAGCGCCTCGTCCGGCGGCGGGGTGATCGTCAGCGGGATCGCCGCGTCGGTCCACGACTGCGGCATCAGGTAGAGCACGCGCACGCCCGGGGTCCCGAACCACTGCCGCTTCCAGGTGCTGACCATCGCCCGCGCCTCGTCGTGGTAGAGGCCAGTCGCGTCGAGCGCCTCGGTCACCTTGACCGCCAGAGCATCGGAGTACGCGGCGACGTCCAGCGCGCCGTCGAGCGAGGGTATCGCCGGCTCGAACACCTCGCCTCCCACAATCCCGCTCTCCTTCACGGTGAAGGCGCCCTTGCCGTTCCCCACGTTGATCACGAAGAGCCGCCCCATCGGGATCTTGCTCGGGTTCGAGACCGCGATCTTCCCGCCCGGGAGCGAGCCGACCTGGAGCGGGAAATCGAGGTTCCCGAGGCCGCGATAGAAGAGAAACTGCTCGTCCTGCGGGCCAGTCGCCGTGCTGATCTCCACGGTGTTGGCCGCGACGCCGCGCGCGTACGACCAGGTGGACTCGGTGAGCGGCGCGGTCGGCAGAGTCCTCGCCGCGTCCCGCGCGAGCACGTTGACCTGGCCCCAGTCGAGCCTCCCGGTGGCCGGGTGCGAGTACTGCTCTTTGCAGCTCGGGATATCGAACTTCACCGTCGGATCGAGCACCGGATCGACCACCTGCTCTCCTTGGGGACCGCCCCAGTGCATCAGCATCGGCGGGCTGAACTGGACCACGGCCGGATACCACTGCGTGAGCACGCCGGCGGGGAAGTCGACGGCGACATCGACGCTCCGCGGCTTGTCCGAGTAAAAGTAGGTGACCGGCGTCTCCATCTTCGAGACGGCGACCGACGGCCCGCCGATCTCGGTACCGGCCTTGACGCGATCGTAAACGAACTTCGGCAAGTCCTCTTCTTCGTGGTGCAACCCGCGCTGGAGCGACCCATCCGAGCCGACGACGATGGTGTTGGTACCCCACTCGTGGACGATGAATCCATGCCCCGGGTACGCGAGCCCCGCGCCCGGAGGCGGCGTCGTCGGCGCGGTGGTGGGCGTGGTGGGCGCGACCGGATCCCCGGATCCTCCGCCGCTCACGTCACTTCCACAGGCGGCCAGCGTGGTCACCGTGAGGGTCGAAAGAAGAATGCCAAGCATCGAGTGAGTTGCCATGAGAGTGCCTCCGCCGCCCCTCATTGCAGAACATGGGCCAGCGCGAGAATACCCTGAAATGGCCGAAAATTCGCGCGATCTCGATGGCGAAATGGTAACTCGGTCGCTCCAGTTGCCACCGGGAGTGGCTACTGGCAACCGGCGCACGTGGTCGGGCAGGCGCCGGCGTCCATGTCGATGCACTTCGGCGCTGCGAGCCCGGGCGTGTTGCAGCAGCTCTTCCCGGGGGCGCAGCACGCGTCACC
>JBDTXR010000158.1:0-18176 GCA_040006075.1 Byssovorax sp.
TGTGGCAGTCGGTGTCGCTGCCGGGGCAGTCGCTCGCGGTGTTGCATTGCAGGCAGTCGCCGATGGCATCGCAGACCGTGCCGCCGTTCTGGCTGCAGGCCGTGCCCGAGGCGACCGGCGTGAACTTCGGGACGCCGTTGTTGCAGCTGTCCGCCGTGCACTGGACGCCGTCGTTCGGTACGTCGGCGTTGTGCACGTTGGCGACGATGGCGCCGGAGCCGTTGCACTCGTTCTGCTTGCAGTCGCCCGCGGTCTGCGCGGCGGTAGGCGTGCCGGCGGCCGTGAACGAGACGCCGCAGGCGCTGGCAATGCAGGTGCGCGTCTGGCACTCGGTGTCCTGGCCGGGGCAGTCCGCGCCGGTGATGCAGCCGAGGCAGGTACCCGAGCCGTTGCACACCAGGCCACCACCGCACGAGCTACCGGCCTGGACCGGCGGGTTCGAGGGGACGCCCTGGGTGCAGACGTCGCTCGTGCAGAGGTTGCCGTCGACCGGCACGTCGGCGTTCTGGTTGGCCGAGACAATGGCGCCCGAGCCGTTGCACTGGTTCTGCTTGCAGTCGCCCGCGGTCTGCGCGGACGTGGGCGTGCCCGCGGCCGTGAACGAGAAGCCGCACATGCTGGCGACGCAGGTGCGGGTCTGGCACTGGGTGTCCATTCCGGGGCACGTGGACGCCGTGACACACTGGACACACTGTCCACTGCCGTTGCACAGCGTCCCGTTGCCCTGAGCGCACGCCGAGCCCGACGCGGTGGGCGGGTTCGAGGGCACGCCCGCGGTGCACACGTCGCTGGTGCACTGGTTGCCATCGACCGGAAGGTCGGTGTTGTCGGCCACCGCGACGATCGCGCCGGCGCCGTTGCACTGGTTCTTCTGGCAATCGCCGGCGGTCTGGGCCGCGGTCGGCGTCCCGCTCGCCGCGAAGGAGAAGCCGCACATGTTCGCGACGCAGGTGCGGGTCTGGCACTGGGTGTCCATCCCGGGGCACGTGGACGCCGTGACACACTGGACACACTGTCCACTGCCGTTGCACGTCGTCCCGTTGCCCTGGCTGCAGGCCGAGCCCGACGCCGTCGGCGGGTTCGAGGGCACGCCCGCGGTGCACACGTCGCTGGTGCACTGGTTGCCGTCGACGGGGAGGTCGGTGTTGTCGGCGACGGGGACGATCGCGCCGGCGCCGTTGCACTGGTTCTTCTTGCAGTCCGCGGCCGTCTGCGCGGCCGTGGCCGTGCCCGCGGCGGTGAACGAGAAGCCGCAGACGTTGGCGATGCACGTGCGGGTCTTGCACTCGTCGTCGACGCCCGCGCAGGTGGCCGCGGTGACGCAGCCAAGGCAGCTCCCGGCGGCGTCGCAGACCTGTCCGGCGCCGCAGGCGGTGCCGGCTGCGACGGGCATGTGCGTGACGACGCCGCCGCCGCCGCAGCCGTCGTTCGTGCAAGGGTTGCTGTCGTCGTTGACGTCGGTGTCGTCGTTCGCGGGGACGATCGCGCCGTTGCCGTCGCACACGTTCTTCAGGCAATCGCCCGGCGTTTGCATCATCGTCGGGGTGCCGGCCGCGACGTTGGCCGTGGTGCAAACCCCCGCGGTGCAGGCCGCGAGGAGGCACTCGCCCGCGGGAGGCGGACAGTCGCCGGGCGTCATGCACGTGGTCGCCATCCCGCCCCCGCCGCCGGTGCCCGAAGCCACGCTGCTGCTGGTCGCGCCGCCCGCGCCGCCCGCGCCGCCCGCGCCGGTGGCCGTGGAGCTCGCCGTTGCTCCGCCCGCTCCGCCGGATCCACCCGCGCCGCTCGTGCCGGTGCTGGTCGAGCTCACGGCCGACGTCACGCTCGAGGTCGCGCCGCCGCTCCCTCGGCCGCCGGCCCCGCCCGTGGCGCCGGTGCCCGGGCTCGAGCCGCAGCCGACGCCGCCGACGAAGACCGCGGCGGTGAACCAGAGAATGGGAAGTGTTGATGCGCGCATGAATCACCCTGCAGCAAAGGAAAACACCGCGGGCGATCGCCGCACCTCGGCAGGCTGAAACGTCCGCCGAAACACCGGGGGCGTCAACGATCGGGCAGCGATCTCGCCCGCCGTCGCGGCGCTACGTGGGCCTCTCGCGAACGGGTCAGGGCGTCTTGGCGCTGGCGGAGCTCTGCGGCGCCGCGGGGGTCGTCGTGAAGAAGTCGGCCGCGTTGTCGCCGGTGTCGATGCAGTTTCCCAGCGCACCGCCGGGCAGGCGCTGGATGCTCACGTCGGCGTCGCCCACGCCCGGGGTGTTGTTGTGCGGCAGGTTGTCGGCGGGCGCGCCCTCGCACACGTAGCCCACGCCGCCGAGCGTGGCCTTGGTCGCGGCGTTGAAGCCGTAGCAGACCGCATCGATCACCACGGCGGTCTTCTTCAGCACCACGCTCGACGCGTCGGTGATCCCCGAGCTCGCCGAGCTGTCGTCCTTGGTCGGCATCTGCACGTAGCCGGTGTTGGCGATGAGGAAATGGCCGTGGGTGGGGATGGTCTTTCCGGTGCCCGTCCAGCGCACGCCGTAGCTCGCCGAGGTGGTGCTGCGCGCCTCGATTGTCCAGCTCGAGTCGAGGACGACGTCGGCGGCGGTGGGGTTGTAGAGCTCGATGAACTCGTCGACCGCGGTCATCATCGGGGTGGTGCCGCGGCTGCGGATCTCGCTGATCATCAGGTGATCGTTGGCGCACGAGCAGGCCTGCGCGACGCAGCTCCCGGTCTTGCAATCGGCGCCGGTGGCGCAGGATTTGGTGAGGTCGCACTTGTTGGCGCAGGGGCCGCCGCAGTCGATGTCGGCCTCGCCGTTGTTCTTGATCCCGTCGGTGCAGGTGGCCACGCAGAGGTTGGCGACGCAGGTCCCGCCGACGCAGTCGGTGCCCACGCTGCACATCTTCCCGGTGGTGCACGGCGGGCACGCGGCGCCGCCGCAGTTGAGATCGGTCTCGGTGCCGTTCTTCACGGCGTCGCCGCAGCCGGCGGGGGAGCAGGTGTTGGCCTGCGGATCGCACACGCCGCTCGCGCAGTCGCCGTTGACGACGCACTCCACGCACGTCGACATGGCCGTGCACTTCTTCCCGCCGCCCATCGTGCACGCCGCGCCGGTGGCCTTCGGCGTGAACGTGGGCACGCCCGCGGCGCAGGTGTCGTCGGTGCAGTCGTTGGCGTCGTCGGGCGCGTCGGCGCCGTCGGGGATCGACTTGGTCGCGCCCGCGCCGTCGCACACCGCCTGGAGGCAGTCCTTCGCGGTCTGCGCGGCGAGCGCCTTGCCGGCGGCCGCGAAATCGAGGCCGCACACCCCGGCCTTGCACGTGCGCGTCTTGCACTCCGTGTCGGCGCCGGGGCACTCGCCCGCGGTCGCGCAGGGCTTGGCGCCGCCGGTCCCGCTGCTCGTGCTGTCCCCACCGACGCCCGTGCTCATGTCGCCGCCGACACCGCCGCTGGTCGTCGCGCCGCTGCTCGCGGTCACGCTCGTGCTCGTGGTCCCGCTCGTGGTTGATCCCGGCCCGGTGGTCGGGCCCGAGGTCGCCGTCGATCCCCCGGTCCCCAGGAGCGAAGAGTCGTAGATCGAGCAGGCCGCCATCGCCACGAGAGGCAGCGACGACACCAGCAAAGCCGCGTGGATTCTCACCCGAGCGAGGCTACCCTCCCCGCCTCCGGGTGTCGATTCACCCCTGAAAAGGCTGTTTCTGCGCGGCTTGACGCGACCGAGCAAGGAAGCTCTGATGATAGGATCGCGCCAATGACGACCCCGGGCCCTGAACGCCGAATCGGCACCACGGTGCGCGACAAATGGACGCTGGAGCGAATCCTCGGCGTGGGCGGGATGGCGGCGGTGTACGTCGGGCTGCACCGGATCGGGCGGCGCGACGCGCTGAAGATCCTCCACCCCGAGGCCGCGAAGCGCAAGGACGTCTGCCAGCGCTTCGAGCGCGAAGCGAAGGCCGTGAACAGCTTTCGCCACCCCAACGTGGTCGAGATCCGCGACATCGACGTGACCGAGGACGGCGCGCCGTTTCTGGTGATGGAGCTGCTCGACGGCGAGTCGCTCCTCGATCGGGTCGAGCGGCTCCGCACCATCCCGCTCGCCGACGTGCTGGCCTACGCCGAGCAGACCGTCGACGTGCTCGCCGCGGCGCACCCGCAGGGGATCATCCACCGCGACATCAAGCCCGCGAACCTCTATCTCCTGCGCGACGGGCGCCTGAAAGTGCTGGATTTCGGCCTCGCGCGCGTCCTCGATCCCGACGGCACCAACGCCTGGACCCAGACCGGCGCGACGCTGGGGACCACGCCGTACATGCCGCCCGAGCAGGCCCGCGGGCGCCACATCGACGGCCGCGCCGACCTCTTCGCCGTGGGCGCGACCATGTTCCGGCTCCTCACCGGGCGCCGCATCCACGACGCCGCGACCGACTTCGATCTGCTTATGAAGATGGCCAAGGAGCCCGCGCCGCCCATCGCCTCGGTGCTGCCGGGGATGCCTCACGACGTCTGCCTGGTGATCGATCGCGCCCTCGCGTTCGATCGCGATCGTCGCTACGCCGACGCCGCGCAGATGCTCGACGACGTGCGCGCGGTGCGCGAGCGCAAGCGCCCGCTCCACGCGCTGCGGTTCATGGAGGAAGAGGGCGCGATCGATCGCGCGGCGATGACCTTGCCGCGCGGTCGGAGCGCGCCGCCTGCCGCCGCCAATCCGCCGGTGAGCGTGGAGATCCCGGTGGTGTGGAGCGTGCCGATCCCCTCGGTGGACATCCCGCTGATCGACATCGAGCTCCCGTCGTCGCTGGTGGTGCCGGACCTGGATGGATCGACGGATCAGAGCGGGCCGCCGGTGGTCACGCCGCGGACGTCGCCCCTCGCTGCGGCGCTGGAAATGACGCTCCTTTCGCCGAACGGCGAGCCCCCCTCGACCGAGAAAGCCGATTCGAAATGAGCTACCACGAGGCCGCGATCGGCCGCCCGAGCTGCGGCGGTTCTTCTCGGCGTCGTCGTCACCGCCGACCGACGCCGTAAGCGCTCAGCCGCGGGCGAGACGCGCTCGGCGCGCGCGGTCGTCGAGGATCTCTTCGCGCTCGACGCTGAGGCCGGAGAACATCGCGTGGATCATCTCGACGTGGTCCTCGAGCGTGTCGATCAGCGCCTCGCGGCGGAGCTCGAGCACCACCGACGGCACCTCGGCCTCGGCGTGGTACGGCTGGGTCACGAACGAGACCGACGCGCACCCGCCGACCAGCGAGCCGGGGCCAAAGCGCGCGCGAATCACCGGGTTTTCTCGCTCGATCCGGATCGTCCCGCGGGCGACGGCGAAGAGCGAGAGCGAGGGCTCGTCGCGCGCGAAGAGGCGCTCGCCGGGGCCGAGCGCGAGCTCGGTCGCGCCGGCGGCCAGGAGCGCGAGCGACTGGATCCCCGCCGTGCGAAAGGCCGGGACGGCGCGGAGCGCGAGGGTGCGCTCCTGCAAATTCAGCGCGTGGGCGTCGAAATCGGTCGGCGTTGGCGGCTGGGGGAAGCCGCCGCCCGGCGACGCCGCGAGGTGGAGCTCGTGGACGTCGCCCGCGACGCGACGGAGCGAGGCCCGCGCGAACTCGAAGTGCTCTTCGAAGACCTCGAACCAGTCGTCCTCGCGGAGCACCAGCGCGCGGACGTCGGTGAGCGCCCTGGCCGTGCGCGAGAACGGGCGGCGCTGGTTGACGTCGAGGATGCCGATCACCGCGGGCGCCGCGAGCTTCCACGGCTCGACGTCGACCCCGGTGAGCTCGACCTCGCCGTGGGTGATGAAGTGGATCAGGCGGGTGAAATCGCCCGCGCGGTAGATGATCTCGCCGGCGCGGAACGAGGCGTCGCGCATGGCGCGCGCGAGCTGGAGCGCCCCGCCGCCTTGCGGCAGCGCCACCGAGATGCTCCGGAGGAAGAGCTCGCGCTCGATGGTGATCAGCGGCGCCGCGGGGCGCGCGGGCTCACGGGCCATGCGCTACCTCGGCCTCGGCCTCGGCCTCGGCGTTGATCTCGATCTCCTTGGCGGCGCCGGGAGCGCGCGGCGGCGCGGCGGCGCGGGTCCCGATCGGCGTGGCGATGTTGAGGTACGGCCGCTCGACGCAGACCCGCGCCACCTCGTCCAGCAGGCGAGCCGTCCCGAGGTCGAGCGCGTGGTACGCCGCGAAGGTGGAGAGGAGCTCGTCGCCGTCGCGCAGGAGCTTGATCAACGCGTCTTCGTAGGTCGCCGGAGGCCGAGGAATGAAGCGTGACGCGCGCTCGATCCGATCGGCCGTCGGGAGATCGTCGGCCACGAGCCGGAGCAGCTCGCGCGCCTCGCGATCCTCGGTCGAGGCGCGCCGGCGCGGCAGCGTCAGCGTGTCGAGGAACTCCATCGCTTGCCCGCGGAGGCGCCGATCGCCGGTCACCAGCGCCGAGTGCGCGCTGCGGATGTCCTCGTCGCGGTGGAGGATCTGCAGCAGCCGGAACGCCCGCTCCAGCGACTGCCGCTGCTTGTCGCCGAGGAGCCCGACCACGAGCGAGGAGTCGGCGTTGCCCGCTCCGCTCGTCCGCGACCCGGCGCGCTGATCGAACGCCGCGGCCACCGAGATTAGCTGCAGGTGCTCGACGAGGTTACGCCGCATTTCGCCGGAGATCCGCGCGCGATCGAACCGCAGCGCGGCGGTGTTGCCGGTGCCCCGGTGATCGGCGTCCTGCCCCGCGGCCAGGCGCCCGAGCCCGCGCAGCGCCTTGTAGCGGACGAAGCCCTGGCGATCGTTCACCACCAGCTCGGTGAGCACGTCGACCGCGCGCTGGGTGGCGAAGCGAGCGAGGGTCCGCGGCAAATGCCCGCGTCGCGCCAGCGGGGTCGCCGGATCGGCGAGCGCCTCGGTCAGCGCCTCGAACGCCGCCTCGCCCTGGTGCACCAGCGCGCGCCGCACCCAGTCGCGCCCGCTCCGCTGATCGAGCCGCTGGATCAGCCTCGGGATCACCACCGGGGCCGCGATCGTCGCCAGGGCCATCGCCGCGTGCTCGGACACGTCGAGCCTGTCGTCGTCGACGAGCAACAGCAGGACGTCGGCCCAGCGCGCGTCGGCGTGATCGCGGATGGCGTCGAGCAGCGCGATCGCCACCGCGCGCCCGGTGTCGCCGTCGAGCGCCAGCAGATCCTGGATCGTCGTGTCGTCGCTGGGGCGCTCGGCCGCGCTCTGCGTCACCAGGTTGAACGCGGCGTGGGCGCGCACCAGCGGGCTCACGTCGTCGAGCGCCGCCCGCACCGCGTCGGTCTCGCCGAGGTGGACCAGGGCCCGCACCGTCGCCGCGCGCACCGCCTCGGCCGGGTGACCGAGGAGCCGCTGCATCAGCGGGATCCACTCGCGCCGATCGGTCTCCATGGCCAGCTCGAGGGCGCGGAGCAGCACCGGCTCGGCGTCGTGAAAGAGGATCAAGCCCGGCACCAGCCGCGCGCGCCCCTTGTCCTGGATGATGCCAATCGCCGCGGTGACCCGGAGCGGATCCGGGCTCGACAGCGCGTCCATCACGGCCTCGATCGAGCCCAGATCCAGCTCTTGAGCCTCGATCGCCAGATCGAGCGTGCCGCGCGAGAGGGCCTGGCGAAAGAGGTCCAAGTAGGTGCTCCGCATCGCGACGATCGTCCCCATCCAGCCCACGGTCAGCGCCGCGACGATCGCCGCGAGCACCCGCGGCGGCGCGAGGTGAAACGTGGCCAGGAGCAGGAGAACGCTGGCGACGATCGCCTGGATCAGCCGACCGAAGACCGAGTCGAGCAGCGCCTTCGATCGGGTCCGCACCTCGCTCGGCAGCGGCATCCACAGGAGCTCGCCCGCGACGCGCTGGAGCGAGTAGCGCAGCGATCCGTCGGCCCCCTTGATCACCAGCGCCATCGTCAGCACGCCGCCCGTGAGGAACACCCCGGTCGCGCCGCCGAGCATCAGGAGCGGCAAGATCGTGAGCGCCGGGACCACGCCCACCTGCCGGAGCACGCGCCCGGTCATCAGGAGCTGCACCGCGAGCGAGAGCGCGTTGAGCACCGCGTAGGTGCGGGCGAAGAAGGCCCCGAGCTGCTCCGGCGGCACGCGGTGCGCGGCGATCGATTTGAACAGGTAGTCGCCGACCAGCAGCGCCGCCGACGAGAACGCGGCGAGCACGGCCATTTGCCGCAGGTACGGGTAGCGACGGAAGAGCTCGCTCACGCTCTGCTGCGGCGGCGCGGGCGCGTCGGCGGGGGTCGCCGCGACCTCGATCTGCGGATCGGTCGCGCGCACCGTGGTCAGGAACACCGCGGTGATCAGGAAGAGCCCCGCCGAGACCAGCAACAGCGAGGTGACCGGCACCACCGCCAGCGCTCCGGCGGCCGCGCTCGCTCCCGTGACCGCGCCGCCGACGCCGCCGGCCGCGATCGGCCCGAAGAGCCGCTTGCCCTGCGTCACGGTGAAGCGCTGGCCCGCGAACATCCAGAACTGCACGCCGAGCACCGTGCCGATCAGCGCGCTCCACGTGTAGAGCACGAAGAGCGCGGCCGGCGTCAGCGTCACGAAATGCAGCACCGTCGTGCCGTAGGCCGCAGCGAGCAGCGTGAAGATCAGGGCGTTGCGCTGCCCGAAGCGCTGCACGAAGCGGGTGTTGCCCGCGGTCACCACCAGGGTCAGCGCCGCGAGCAGCACGTAGACGATCGCCAGGCGGCTCGGCGGCAGCTTGCTCAGGAAGAGAGCGTCGCGCGCGGTCTCGAGGATGGTGTGACCCGCGATGATCCCGAAGAGCGCGAGGAAGGCTTCGATCGCGGGCCTCGCCTCGCCCTCTCGCAGATCCATGAACCTCGAGAGCCAGCGCATCGGACGGCGGGAGGGTAACCGGCCCGTCGCCGCGGTGCTATGTTCCCCGGCATGCAGTGCAGCATCCCGCGCGAGAGCAACCTGGGTGACGGGCCGCAGGACTTCCGGCTACGCGTGGGCGCCACGGCATTTGCGCTCGGCCTCGTGCTCGCGGTGGCCATGCTCAAGCTCGGCGCGCCGCCGGCGCTCCGGCTCCTGCTCGCCGTCCCGTTCTTCCTCGGCGCCAACTTCCTCTACCAGGGCCTCTTTCGCACCTGCGTCGGCCTCGCCTCGCAGGGCATGCGCGACACCGGCGACGGCCCGACGCCCATCGCCGACCGCGACGAGCTCGCGCGGGTGCGCCGCAGCGCGATGATCGTGATGGGCTGGTCGATCCTCTCGGCCGCCCTGGGAACGGCCCTGTTCGTGATCGTTTGAGTCAGGGCGCCACGGGCTCTTCAGCGGCGATGGGCTCCGGCTCGGGCGCGACGACAGGCACGCTCTCGGGCTCGGGCGCGACGACAGGCACGCTCTCCGGTGCGGGAGCGACCTCGCCGAACCGGAACGTGGTCCGGCGATAGAGCTCCACCGCCAGCACGATGAACACGCCGTCCCAGGGGATGCGATACCGCACCTCGCCCGACGCGGCGAACACCGCCACGCACACCCCGATCATCGGCGAGAAGATCAGGAGCTCGATCGAGCCCAGGAAGCCCATGAGGCCGCGCTTCCGGAGCGTATCGACGAGGAGCACCATCGCCGGGACGATGATCAAGAAGAGAAACGCATAGTGAGACGCGTAGGCGCCCGGCCAGACACCGGTCGAGTTCGCCGGCCACGGGTAGCTGCCGCCGAAGCAGTCCCAGACGTGCTCGAACGAGAGCACCAGGGCCTCGAAGGGGTGCTCGCCGATCCATTTCCAGGCGTATTCAGCGTTCTTCTTCTGGTTGGTGATCAGGAACGGGACCACCTTCCTCTCGCGATAGCCATGCTGGTACGCGGCGGGGCTGCCGAAGGCCACCAGGCCCGGGACCGCCGGATCGCGCCACTCGATCGCCTCGATTCGCCCGTAGTGGCCCAGGAGAAAATCGGCCGCGCTCTTGTTCGATCCGGTGCAAAAATGGCCGTTGGCCACGGTGCAGCGATGAACGAGCTTGGCCGTGAGCGGAGCCGCCGCGAAGAGGAAGACCGTGAGCACGAGCAGGCGGCTGTGCAGCTTCGGAGCGCGCGAGAAGAGCAGGTGCAGCCCACAGAAGCCGAGGACGGCGGGCATGGCCACCATCTTCAGGGCCATGGCCACCGAGAACAGGACCCCTGCCAGCGCCGCGACCGCGACGAACTGGGCCGTTCGCGCCCGCGACCGCTTCCGATCGGCGAGCTTCATCGCCAGGAGATAGACCACGAACGTCAGCGTCGCGACCAAAGCGATGTGGATCTCGGCGAGGAAATATCCCCCGTAGTCCACGAACGAGAAATACAGGCTCGCCACCACCAGCGCGCCCTGGCCGGTGCGCTTGCCGAAGGTGATCCACCCGAAGGCGCCCACCGCGAGCGGGAGCAGGGCGCAGACCACGAACAGGCAGTAAACGAGCTGCTGCTGCGAGGGATCGCGCTGCTGGAAGAACATCAGCAGCCAGGTGTTCCCCGGCGGGTGGGTGATGTCCCCGATGTTGACCACGTAGCCCGGCTTCGCGAGGCGCTTGGCCAGCCCCACGTACATCGCCATGTCGGAGTAAACGAACTTCCGCGGATCGTGCCACGTGGTGATGTGGAACCAGCGCCAGACCACGCCGAGCGCGAAGATGACCCAGGTGCTGATGGTGGGGAGTCGGGGATAGCGCTCGAAGAGTCGTTTCACCATGGGGGTCGCGCCGGGGTGCAGATCCACGTCAGGCCGGCTCGGCCTCGGCGGTGGGCGCGGGCTCCGGGGCGGGCTCGGAGGCCTCTTCCGGCTCGGGGGCGCTGTCCCCGGGCGCATCGGGGGCGGGAGCCTCGGCGACCGGCTCGCCCGTGGCCTCGGCGCGGACCTCGGCGGGGTTCAAGCCAGGCAGCTTGAAGCCCAGATAGAAGCGCACCGCCAGCAGGATGAACACGCTGTCGTAGGGCATCCGGTAGCGCTCCTCGCCCGTGGCGACGAACACCGCGGCGACCAGGCCGAAGACCAGCGAGAGCACCAGCAGATCGCGGCTCTCGAGGAAGGCGCGGAACCCCTGCCGGCGGATCACGTCGAGGCAGCGCATCAGGCTGGGGAGCAGCAAGAAGAGCAGGAAAATGAAATGAAACGCCTCGGACAGGGCCCAGAAGCCGTTGGCCACCGAGGGCCAGGGCAGCGAGCCACAGAAGCTGTCGTAGACGTGCTCGCACGAGAGGATGAGCGCGTCGATCGGGTGCTGGCCAATCCACGACCAGGCATAGGCGCTGTTCTGCGGACCGTCGGTGATCAGGAAAGGCACGCTGGGCACCTCGCGATAGCCGCGCTGGTAGGCCGCCGGGCTGCCGAAGGTGACCGTGACTCGCCCCTTGGAGTCCCTCCACGAGAGGCCCTGAATGCGGCCATAGTGGCCGAGGAGAAAGTCGGCAGGAGCCTTGTTGGAGACCAGGCAGAAATGACCCTCGTTGGCCGCGGTGCAGCGGACGCTGAGCGCGGCGGTCCCCGGCGCCGCGCCGAGGAGCAGCGCCAGGATCGCCACCGTCTTCAGCTTGCGTGATCCGCGCGGCTTCGGCCCGGCCTTCGTCGCGCCCTCGTCTATCGCGGGCGAAGCCTCGCCGTCCCGCGCCGCGTCGTTCGAGAAGAGCCAGTAGAGCGCGCAGAAGCCCACCATCGAGGGGAAGGCCACCATCTTGAACGACATCGCCAGCCAGAACACCACGCCGGCCACGAGGCCGACCACGATCACCCGGGCCATGGTCTTTTGCCGCGCCGCCGCGACGAACAGGGCTGCTGCCAGGGGGTTCAGCAGCATCATGTAGACTTCGGAGAGGAAGTATCCGCCGTAGTCGATGAACGGATAGTAAAAGCAGCTGGCGATCAGGGCCCATTTCGCAGTGCGCTTGTCGAACACCGCCAGCGCGAAGGCCCCGACCGCGAGCGGGACCAGACAGGTGATGACGAGCTGGAAATTGATGAGCGAGTGGAAGCCGGGGTCGCGCTGGTAAAACCAGGAGAACAGCATCCCGGTGGCGGGCGGATGGGTGATGTCCCCGATCTTCGGCGTGAACCCGGGCGTCGCGAACTTCTTCGCCAGGCCCACGTACATCGCCATGTCGGAGTCGACGTACTGGAGCGGGCTGTGGAGCTTGAGGATGTGGAGGCAGCGCCAGAGCACGCCGATCAGGTAGGCCGCCATCGTGCCGACGTTGAGCGGCGTGAGAAAGCGGCTCGCGAAGGTCGAGTCGGGCTGATTCGAAGAGGAAGGATCGCTCGTGTTCATGCTGCGGCGCGGCAGGTTATATCAAAAAAGCGCCCACTGCCGGCCGTGTAAACGCGCGCTCGCGCTGCACGTGGCGCTTCCCCCTCACGCGCCCGACGGCTAACGTGCGAGCGGATGCTTCGCGGCCGTTTTCCTGGATCTCGCTCGATCGGCGCCGCGGTTTTGTTCGCGGCCGTCGGCGCTTCGGCGCCCGCGCGGGCGGGCAGCTTCACCGACGACGGCACCTTTCAGTTCGATCCTCGCGCCGTCGCGCGCCTCGGATTCGAGGAGGCCGCGCCCGACGACGCCGGCCCGGGAAGCGCGCCCGACGACCACGCGCTCGAGGGTGGACACGTCATCAACGTCCCCAAATTCCAGGGGATCGATCTCCCGGTCACGCTGCCGCAAGCGCGCGCCACGTACCGCGTCAGCGCCTGGATCCGCGGCGCAGAGGCCACCGTCAGCTTCGAGCTCACCTACTCGCAGCACAAGGATGAGGTCGCCGCGCTCTACCCCACTGGCCGGATCACCAGCGACGGCTGGGTCGAGGTCGCCAACGATCACCTGCGCGTCGACGGCCCGCGCCTGAAGAGCGCGAGCGTGGGGCTCTTTTCCTCGGATGGCGCGGTGGTCGACGCGGTGGAGATCGTGCCCGACGGCGACGCGACCAGCCTCCCCGCGGTGCCCAATGCGCCGTGCACCGGCGCCGACGATCCGAGCTCGTGCGGCGTCGAGCAAGTCTGCGTGTGGTCGTCGTGCCGCAACGTCGGAGGCTGGGTCCCCGCTATCCCGAGCGATCGCGCCAACGTCACCGATTACCTGGAAAACAGGCTCAAGTTCCTCTTCGGGCCGTACCTCGAGCGCACGCAAGATCTCCCCGCCGTGCTCGTGGCGACCGACTCGATGCGCCACGCGACCGATCGCTACACGTTCTGGAATGGCTTCCTCACGGCCGTGCGCAAGCTCCACGACGGGCACACGACCACGAGCGGCCTCGCCGATTTCGTCGTCCAGAACCCGCGCCCGCTCGCGATCTGCTTCCTCGAAGGCGACGCCGATCTCACCCACGCCGCCGCCGCGAAGGACGTCGACTACCTCGACGTGCTGGTCTCGCACACCGGCGCGGATCACAACCTCGGTCTCCACCCGGG
Source organism: Byssovorax sp. (assembly GCA_040006075.1). Classification (GTDB taxonomy): domain Bacteria; phylum Myxococcota_A; class Polyangia; order Polyangiales; family Polyangiaceae; genus JANYGI01. Next base: position 13,355 of record JBDTXR010000158.1, read on the forward strand.
CGATCGCCTGGTGCGCGTCGACGGGCAGCACCCGATCGCCTGGATGCGCGCGCTGATCGATGTCAACTGGAGCCAGCCGGGGATCTCCAATCACAGCACCTTCGCCGAGCTCTCGTCCACGCTCCAGCGGATGATCTCGCGCTACGCGCAGACCATCCAGGTGATCCGCTGCGACGCCGCGACCTCGACCTGCGGCGCCCCGGAGACGATCGAGATTGGCAGTCTCCCCGAGGACGCCCCCGGGACACCCTTCGACGGGGTCACCTGCGACAACCGCCCGATCCGCCACCTGGCCGGCGCGCCCAAGAATCACGCGACGGGCGACGCGGTCTATTCCGGCCTGGTGATGGAGGCCAATCCGGGAGAGAAGATCTACGGGCTCGAGTGGGAGTCGCTCTACACCACCAACGGCAGCGACGGCGTCGCCCCCGATCTCCACGCCGCGGTGAGCGCCTGGACCGCCGACGCCACCGGGGTCATCCTGGATCACCGCACCGGCTTTGGCGGGACCATCCTGGCGCCGGAGATCCTCTGGAATTTCTCGGTGCTCTCCCACCCCAACGATCTCTACGTCGACCGGATTTTTGCCAGCGAAGAGCAGCCCGATCCCGCCGCCGCGCAGGCCCGCTTCCAGGCGGCCCTGAGCGGTCCTCTCGTCCAGTACGCCGGCTCCGGCAGCCCGAACACCGATGTGCCCGTGGCGCTGCTCCTCACCGAAGACGTCTCGGCCAGCGACTGGCTCCCTCAGGGCATGAAGGGCAGCCCCAGCGTCCGGCTCTTCGCTCCGTTCCAGACCAACGGGGGATTCTCCACCCGGTATGCGTTTGGCTACTGGCTCGGCCTCGGCTACATCGCCGCGGTGGGCGACGACATCCTGCCCGACGGGACCACGCACAACGGCCGCGGAGTCCAGCCCGACCAGGTGGTCTTGCCGAAGCAATCCGATCTCCTGATCGGCAAGGACACGGTCTTCGAAGCGGGCCTGTCGTGGGTCCGAGCGTGGAAGAAGCCATGAGGGGCGTCATGGCACGATCCAGTGCGATCACGCTGCTTTCCCTGGCTCTCGCGGGGTGCAGCGACGCGGAGCAAGTCAATCCTCTCGGCGTGATCGCCCCGCCCGCCGACGCCGGCCCCGACGTGGAGGCGCCCGAAGACGCCGGCCCCGACGCCGAGCCGCCGCCGCAGGACGACGCGGGCGCGCCCAAGCGCACCATCTCGCAGCGGAACCCCTTTGGCAACGTGGCCGAGACGGAGAACCTGCTCTGGGACGGCGATTTCGAGTGGACGAGCCCGTTCTCCGATCAGTACGGGTGGCTCTCGGGCCCGCCGCTCAGCTACGCGTTCAGCGGGGTGCGCATCGGCGCAGAGTGCCACTCTGGAATCAAGTGCGCCGCGGTGAAGAAGAAGGGCAACCTCGCCGCGATCGGCGTGGCCGTCGTCGGCAGCAAGCTCGACGCCTCGTGCTGGGCCCACGTGAAGAAGGGCACGTGCGATCTGGTCAAGGCCTCGATCATCTCGATCGAGCAGGGCGGCGAGCCCAGCGCGCCGGTCACGGCGGAGCAGACGCAGCCCGGCGCGGACGGCTGGTGTCATTACGAGTCGGTGATCCCCGCGCGGACCTCCAAGCCTTATTTCTTGATCACCAACCAGACCGGGGACGAGATCCTCATCGACGACGCGATCCTGAAGAAGGCTCCTCCCAGCACCGCGCTCTCGGTCAAATACCTCGCGCCCACCAGCGAAGACCTCGCGGCCGTGGCCCAGGCCCGGATCGAGATCCTCGCGCTCCGCGGGCCGCACGACGCGCCGCCCAGCCCGGCGCAACGCGCCTTCGAAACCTGGCGAGGCCGCCAATGAGGCTCCGGATCGTTCCCGCGGCGGCGCTGCTCGCAGGGCTCCTGACTCGCTCGGCGTACGCTGGAGAGTTCGACGGCCTGGGCGAGTATCACCCCGATCCCGCCGCCACGGCCCATGTCGGGTTCGAGGCCGATCCGGTGCGCTATCTCCCCTCGGACGCCGATCCGAAGTGCATGGATCCGATGTTCGCGCCGGTGCTCGGAGACGACGCGGTCGACGGCCAGGGCTATGTCCGGCTCAACGTGGTCGGGGGCTGCGCCGAGCGCTTCGAGGTCACGTTACCGCCGGTCGAGGCCTCGTACCGCGCCACGGTGTGGACGCGCCACGGCGCGCTCGACGCCACCGTGATCATCACCTACGCCGCGGATTCGGGCCTCGATCGCGTCGACGCGCTGCTCGCGCCCACCGGGCGGACGACGAGCGACGGCTGGGTCGAGCTGGCCACCAACGACTTCTCGGTCGACGGCGCCCACGTCGAGCATGCCTATGCGCGCGTCGTGAATTACGCCTCGACCGACGGGGTCGATCTCGACTCCTTCGAGGTGGTCCCGTCCGGCGTTTACCGGCCCCAGAGAGACTGCGTCGGGATCTCGGATCCGACCTGTGGATCCGAGGAGATCTGCATCGACAACCGCTGTATCTCGGGGCAGCTCTCCGTCCCTCCGCTCCCACCCGACGGGCTCCGCGGCGAGGTTGTCGACGCGCTCGAGGCCAAGGCCCGCCTCTTCTACGGTGGACGCCGCTCGCGCGATCTCTACCTCGCTCACGGCCTCGACGCGATGGAGGGGATGCGCACCGCGAAGACGGCGTTCGGCTTCTGGAACGCCTGGGCCACCGGGATTCATCGCCTCCACGACTGGCACACCGACAGCTACGGTGGCCCGCACACCAATCGTGGCTCGGTGCACCGACTCAACGCCTGCTTCTTCGAGGGCGACGCCGATCTCTCCCACGGCAACTGGCCGAAAGACGCGAAGTACGCCGATATCCTGGTCTCCCACGTGGGCCCCGGCGCCGCGGGGCTGAAGGCGGGCGATCGGCTCGTCGCCGTGGACGGCCTCCACCCGCTCGAGTGGGCGACGAAGCTGGTCTCGATCGACTGGGGCTTTCACGTGGCCACCGATCCCGACAACTTCGCCGACTACGCCGAGGGGCTCGGCGGCCCGCCGTGGTCGGGCGGCGCGTTCATCCAGCGTTACGCGACCAATTTCACCGTGATCCGGTGTGACGCCAAGGGCGAGTGCGGCCTGCCGGAGACTCTGCTGGTCACCGATTTGCCCGACGGCGGCGGCGGTCCCGACGTGGCCTGTGACAATCGCCCGTTCTATCACCTCGACGGCGCGAACGTCCCGGATCCGGCCAAGCACTATGTCTTCGGGAGCTTCTTCCTGGGCCCGATCACCGGGACCACGCCGGCCGAGGCGATTCACGGGCTGGTCTGGGACACCCTCTATGGCGGGGGCGATCCCAACAGCGACGTAAACAAGTCCATCGCCGCCGCGCTCGACGATTTCAGGACCAGCGCCCACGGCGTGATCCTCGATCATCGGGCCGGCAACGGCGGTACGAACGAGACGGTCACGGCCTTCACTACCCTGGTTCGCCCCCCGGGGACGTCCCTCGTCACCCGGATCCCGATCGAAATCGCCGGCGTCGGCGGCCCGGCGACAGTCGCCGACGGGCTGGCCGATTTCACGACGTTCAAGCCCACCACCGGCCTCGCGGTGGGCTCGCCCGACTGGCTGCCGAGCCTGCCTGTCGCGCTCATCCTCCATCGCGACGGATCGAGCAGCGATTACTTTCCTTTCTCGATGAAGGGCGCCCCGCATGTGCGCCTCTTCGGCCCGCATCAGACCGCGGGGGCCTTCTCCACCTTCATCCAGTTCTCGGGAAGCGGCCTCGGGTTCCAGCTCGGCTCGGGCGAATCCCTCTCTCCTACCGGAGAGACGATGATCGGCCACGGCGTGGTCCCCGACGTGGTGCTCTTGCCCCGGCAATCGGATCTCCTGGCGGGCAAAGACACGCTGTTCGAGGCCGCGCTCGCCTGGGTGCGATCGGAGGCTGCACCTTGAAATCGCTGGTCTTCACGCTCGCCGCGGCGTCGATGGCGCTCCTCGGGTGCAGCACCGACGAGCAGCTCGCGCCCGCGCCCACCGCGCCGGTGGCCATCGCCGACGCCGGCCCCGACGCTCCCGAAGACGCCGACGCGAGCATGCCTGTCGAGGTCGACGCCGGCACGGCCCGACGAACGGTGATGACGCGGAACCCCTTTGGCGGCCCGGCTGCCAATCAATTCGCCGACGGCGATTTCGAGCTCTCGACCACCCAGGGAACAGGCCAGTACGGGGCGCGGGCCTTCGCCACCACCGGCGGCGGCGACGTGGGCTTCGCGCTCGAGACCGGCGGTCTCTGCCGCTCCGGCCTGCGCTGCGCCGTGTTCGCGCCCAAGACGGCCTTCCTGCTCCGCGGCGCCGCAGCGGCGCTCGCGAAGGGCAACATGGTCTCGTTCTGGGCCAAGGTCCCTCCGACGAAGCCCTGCACCACCGTCTCCGGCGTGATGGCCACGTGCGATACGCTGGTGATCGGCCACGGCGTCAAGGCCACCACCCCGCAGCCGGACGCGGCCGGGTGGTGCTCGTACTCCTCGCGCCTCCCGGCCTCGGCGTCGGCGCTCTGCCTCTACATCCAGAACAAGCTCCTGCCCAGCGAGACCGCGCTGCTGGACTCGGCCGTGATGGGCCCCGACGATGGCACGGTGTTGCCGCAAGCCGCAGAGTTCTATGTGCCGTCCGCCGAGCTGGTGGAGGAGCTCGCGGCGGTGCGAGAGACGCTGAGGCGGACGACGGTGTACGGGCGCCCCGAAGCGCGCCCGGACCCTCCGCGGCGCTGATCAGCGATCGACGGCGTACACGAAGCTCGCCTTGGGCTGGCGCAACCAGCGCTCCTGGATCACGCCGCGGAGGCG
>JBDTXR010000159.1:0-18166 GCA_040006075.1 Byssovorax sp.
CCGCGGCGCGCGCGCTCGCGGTGGCCCACCAGAACAAGATCGCCCACCGCGACGTGAAGCCGCCGAACCTCTTCGTGGTCGAGAGCAACGGGCAGCGCACGGTGAAGGTGCTCGATTTCGGCATCGCCAAGGTGCTCGTCGACTACCCGAGCTTCACCTCGGCGCTCGAGCAAACCAAGGCCGGGCCCACGGCGTTCACCCCGCGCTACGGCGCGCCCGAGCAGTTCAACAAGCAGCGCGGCGCGACCGGCCCGTGGACCGATGTGTTCGCGCTGGCGCTGATCTTCGTCGAGCTGGTGACCGGGCAAAAGGCGCTCGACGGCGACGATCCGACGCAGCTCTACATCGCGGCCGCCGATCCGACGCTGCGACCGACGGCGCGCGGGCGCGGCGCGGCGGTGTCCGACGCGGTGGAAGAGGTGCTGAGCAAGGCGCTCTCGGTCGAGCCGCGGCAGCGCTACGCCGACGCGGGCGAGCTCTGGGACGCGCTGGTCCTCGCCGCGGGCCTGGGCGGCGCGGTGAGCGGGCGACCGACGAGCAGCAAGGGCGGGAAATCAAGGGCCGCAGCCCTCGCGGAGGACAGCGAGCTGCTCGCGACCGGGGTGTTCGCGGAGCAGGCCGAGCTCGACGTGGGGCTCACGCCCGGCGCGCTCGGAGCGACGATGCCGGCCGAGGCCAGCGGCCCCCTGCGCGGCGCGATGCCCGTGGTGGTGAAGACGACGAGCGCCGAGGCGAGGACGGCGCTCGTCGTCGGCGGGACGCCCGCGCCTGCCCCGGCGAAGCGGCTCGCCAAGGACGATCCGATGTCGGAGACGCCGCTGCTCGCGCGCCTCGCGCCGGCCCCCGACGACGCGGCGATCGTCGCGGCGAAGCCCTCGTCGACGACCACGCCGGCCGCGAACCGGGCGGCCGCCGAGCCCGCGAAGAGCCGCCCGATCTGGCCGTGGATCCTCGTGGCAACGGCGATCGGCGGGGGCGCGGGCGCCTACGTGCTCAGCGGTCCGCCGAAGCCTCTGCACATCACGCTTCAGCCTTCGTCGAGCGCGAGCACGCGGCCCACGGTCACGCCGGTGCGCGCGCTCCCGAGCGCCAGCGTCAGCGCGACGATCGCCCCGAGCGCGGCGCCTCCGCCGGTCCTGTCGGCGCCCGCGGCGCCGCTCGTGCCCGTGCCGATCCCGAGCGACATGACCCTGATCGCCGCCGGCACCTTCACCTTCGGCGAGGCCAAGGGCGGACCGAAAGTGACGATTTCCCGGCCGTTTTACCTCGATCAAACCGAGGTCACGGTGCGCGCCTACCAGGAGTGCGTGACCAAGCGCCAGTGCTCGCCGGCCGATCACGTGGCGATGACCGCCGAGGGCGCCGTCGCCTCCGCGGCCGCGGCCGACTTCATCGCGACCTGGACGAGCCGCTGCAACGCCGTGCGAAAAGACCTCGACGGCCCGATCAACTGCGTCGATTTCACCGGCGCCGACGCCTTCTGCAAATCGCGCGGCCGCCGCCTCCCCACCGAGGCCGAGTGGGAGCTGGCCGCGCGCGGGCCCGAGGGCCGAGCTTACGCGTGGGGCGCGGACGCGCCGGACTGCGGGCGCGCTTGCTACGACCGGAACGGGAGCTGCCTCGATCGCGGAGCCGCCGTGTCGACGTGCGGAGCCGGGAGCCACGCGACCGATCGCACGCCCGAGGGCGTCTTCGATCTCGGCGGTGGAGTAGCCGAGTGGGTGTCCGACGGCTTCAGCACCCGCCCCGCCGGCGGAGTCGATCCTCTCGGCGATCCGACCGCCCCCTTGCGCGTGATCCGCGGCGCGAGCTTCCTCGACACCGAGGAGAAGCTGCGGGCGTCGACGCGGAGCCCCGCCGCGCCGGTGATGGCGCACGTGACGATCGGGTTTCGTTGCGCGATGGATACGACCGCGCCGGCGCACTGACCGGCGCGTTCTCGCGCTCTCCGCTTCAGCCGTCGCGATAGCCCAGCGTGTCCTCGCGGGCGGCGAGGCAGGCCTCGCTCCCGACCACGAAGGCGCGGCAGTTGTCGGGCCGGATCGTGTAGATCCGACACTTCCTGTCGCGGCCGAGGTGCTGGCATTTCCCCGTCTCGGCGAAGCGCAGGGTGATCCTCCCGTCGCGCGCGCGCTTGAGGTACGCGCGCCCGAGCAGATCCGATCTCCCTCCCTCGGTGAAGCGCTCGAGATCGGCCTCGTCGAGGACCACGTTCGACTCGTGGCAGCACGCGGCGCACTCGAGGCAATCGAGGCGGATCCGCCGCGCGGGGCCGGGGTGGACGCTGTCGCGCTCGCACCAGTCGAGGACCGAGCCCTCGTAGTCGACCTTCACGCGCGCGGTGGCGAGGCCCTTCGCGGGGCCGGAGGTGACCCGGCGCCAGCGCTGCTGCTCGATCGCCAGGATCGACCAGAGGCCGAGCTCGGTGATCTTCCCCGCCTCGTCGACGCCGAGGATCATGTCGAGCTTCTCGTCGTCGCGGACGATCACCGCGTGCCCGCCGGCGCGGACGTGGGCCGCGGCACGCGGCAAATAGGCGGGCTTGAAGCTCCGCCAGATCGGTCGCACGACCTCGTAAGCGCTCATCGCCGCGCATCTTCGCAGAGGGCGACGTGGCTGCCAACGAGGCTTCGCGGTCTGCTATGGTCGCGCGATGGCGCGCGCGTCCGGTAGAGGCCTGGGCAAGAAGATCCTGGTGGTGAAGACGGGCGAGCCCGTGCCGAAGATCGCGGAGAAACGCGGCCAGTTCGCCGATCTCATCGCCGGATCGATCGGACCGATGTTCGCCGGCGAGTACGCCGTCGTCGACGTGCGGACCGAGGAGGCGCCGAGCCCGCGCACCGTCGACGCGATCGTGATCACCGGCTCGGCCGCCAACGTGCCCAACCGCGACGCGTGGATCCTCCGCACCGAGGCCTGGCTCCGCGAGGTCGTGGCCGTGGGGACCCCGGTGTTCGGCATCTGCTTCGGCCACCAGCTCCTGGCGCAGGCCCTGGGCGGCGAGGTGCAAAAGAACCCGCGCGGCCGCGAAATCGGGACGATCGCCGTCGAGCGCACCGACGAGGATTCGATCTTCGAGGGCTTGCCGACGCGCTTCACCGCCAACGTCACGCACATCGATACGGTGGTCCGCCTGCCCCCGGGCGCCGTCGGCCTCGCGCGGTCGCCGCTCGAAGACTACCAGGCGATCCGCTTCACCCCGACCTGCTACGGCGTGCAGTTCCACCCCGAAATCGACGCCGAAGTCATGCGCGGCTACGTCGAGACCCGGCGAGAAATCCTGGCCTCGGAGGGCTTCGACGTCGACGCCATGCTCCTCGAGATCGGCGAGGGCGACCCCGGTCGCCGCACCCTCCAGAACTTCGTCCAGCGCTTCCTGTGACTGATTCCATCGGCGCGGCCGATGGCTTCGATAGGACACATCAACGCCAGATTTTTCGTTCGATCGGGTATCATCGGGTCGCCTTGTCGCCGAGAGGAGAGCCCGTGACGTCGATCCAGCAGAGCCGGGGCGGTGCGCGCTCGTGAGCGCCCCCGTCGCCGAAGGCGATGTCCTCGCCGGGAAGTACCGGATCGAGCGCGTGCTCGGGCAAGGAGGCATGGGCGTGGTCGTCGCGGCGATGCACCAGCAGCTAAACCAGCGGGTGGCGATCAAGCTCCTGCTCGAGGGCGCGACGGCCGAGGTCGTCGAGCGCTTCCAGCGCGAGGCCCGCGCCGCGGTGCGGCTCAAGTGCCAGCACGTCGCCCGGGTGATCGACGTGGGCGAGCTCCCGAACGGCGCGCCGTACATGGTCATGGAGTACCTGGAGGGGAACGATCTCTCGCAGATCGTCCGGGCCTCCGGCGCGCTCTCGGTGCACGAGGCCGTGCTCTACCTGCTCCACGCGTGCGAGGCCATCGGCGAGGCCCACTCGATCGGCATCATTCACCGCGATCTCAAGCCCGCGAACCTCTTCCTCACCCGCGCCGCCGACGGCACGAGCACGGTGAAGGTGCTCGACTTCGGGATCTCGAAGACGGCCGAGGCCGAGGGCGCCGAGGGCGAGGGGATGTCGCTCACGAAGACGACGGCGGTGCTCGGATCGCCGCTCTACATGTCGCCCGAGCAGATGAAGTCGGCGCGGTCGGCCGACGCGCGATCGGACATCTGGTCGCTCGGCGCCATCGTCTACGAGCTGCTCACCGGCGGCGTCCCGTTCAACGCCATGACGTTCACCGAGCTGGTGCTGATGGTGAACATGGAGGCGCCGCGATCGATCGCCACGATCCGCAACGACGTGCCGCCCGGGCTCGAGGCCGCGGTGCTGAAATGCCTGGAAAAGAAGCCTGACAACCGCTTCGCCAACGTGGCCGAGCTGGCCTTCGCCGTCGCGCCGTACGGCCCGCCGCAGGCCCAGGCCTCGGCCGATCGGGTGGCGCGCACGCTGGAGGCCGTGGGCCTCGCGAGCACCGGGCCGCGCAGCCTGCGCGCGACGGGCGCCGAGCCCGCGACCGCGGGATCGATCACCGCGCTGTCGAGCTCTGCGGCCGCTCCGATCGAGCCGCAGGGGCGCGGGCGCCTCGTCCCGATCGTCGGCGCGATCGCGGCGATCGTCGTCGGCGCGGCGGCCGCCTTCGCGCTGATGACGCGTCACCCCGAGGCCCCGGCTGCAGCCGATCCCGGGCGCCCCGTCGCCGTCGACACCGCGACCGTCGCCGCCGTCGTGCCGAGCGCGGCGATCGTCGTCGCGCCCGCGGTCACGCCCAGCGCCGCGGCGCCTCCGCCCGCCGCGACCCCCACGGCGACCGCCTCGGCCGTGGCCGCGCGGCCCGTGGCGCCCGGCAAGCTCCCCGCGCCGACGGCGGCCGCGGTCCCGACCCCGATCAATCCACCGAGCAAGAAGACCGGCCTCGGCATGGAGCTGAAGTAGAAGAGATCATGATGCGCCTGAACCCTCGCTCGCCCTTCGTTCGCCCTGGAATCGTCGCGATCCTCGCCTGCTCCGCGGCCCTGCTCTCCGCGCCCGGCGCGGCGCTGGCGCAGGGCAAGAAGCCCGCGGCCGCCGCCGCGAAGGCCCCCGCGATAAGGCCCCTGTCCGAGACCCTGACCGGGCAAGCCAAGGCCGAGTACGAGGCCGGGAAGATCCTCTACCAGGACGGCGATCACAAGAACGCGCTGGTGAAGTTCCAGCACGCATACGAGCTCTCGACCGACGCGCGCTTGCAGTGGAACATCGCCGCCTGCGAGAAGAACCTGCGCCACTACACGCGCGTCCTCGCGGCCCTGGAGAAGTACCAGAAGGAAGGCGGAGCGGTCCTCACCGAGCAAGACAAGCAAGACGCGGTCGACCTCACGGCCACGGTGCGCACGCTGGTGAGCTCGCTCCAGGTCACGGTGAACGAGCCCGGCGCCGAGGTCTTCGTCGACGACGAGAAGATCGGCACGACGCCCCTGCCCGGCCCGGTGATGATCGACGTCGGCAACCGCAAAATCCGCGTGAGCAAGCCGGGATTCAAGGAGTTCGTGGTCGTCGAGGCCATCGCCGGCGCGGGCGACGTCAAGGTGAAGGCCGACCTCGCGAAGGAGATCCACCAGGGTCACCTCGTGGTCGAGGCCGGCGCCAAGGACGCGATCTTCGTCGACGGCCGGGCGATGGGCATCGGCAAGTGGGAGGGCGTGCTCCCGAGCGGCGGCCACTCGCTCCGCGTCACGGCCCCGGGGATGGTCGCCTATCAGTCCGAGGTGAACATCCAGGACGACAAGCTGCGTCGACTCCCGATCACCCTGGAAGAGCAAAAAGGCGGCGGGATCCCGACGAAATGGCTCCTCATCAGCGGCGGCGGGATCCTGGTGATCGGCGGCGTCGTCGCCGCGGTGATCCTCACGCGACCCTCGGGCGACCCGGTCAGCGGGACGATCGAGCCGGGCTTCATTCCCGTCAGGTTCGGCAGCGGCGGCTTCAAATTCGGAGGCGGAAACTGATGATTGGCTTCAAACGAATCTCGCGGGTTGCGCTGAGTGCCTTGATTCTGGGGCTGGCCGCGGCGCCGTCGTGTACTCCCCTTCCCGTTGGCGAGACGATGATCGTTCTGCAAACGGATCTGTCGCTCCCGAAGGACGTGAACAAGGTCACGATCGAGGTGCTCGTCCGCGGCGACCGACGTCACTTCAACACCTTTGAAAAGCTGGGCGATTCCAGCTCCTTGCAGATTCCCGCGTCCATCGGCCTCACGCTCGACGTGGGCACCGAGGCGTCGACCCCGATCACCTTCCGGGTGACGGCGTTCCAGGACACGAAGGCCCGCGTGCTCCGCGAGGTGGTGACGACGATCCCGAAAGACCGCCTGGTCGCGCTGAAGATGCCGATTCAGTGGCTCTGCTGGGACCAGGTCTCGACGCCCGACGCCGAGGGCAACGTCGCGAGCAGCTGTGGTGACGGCAAGACCTGTATCGCGGGCACGTGCGCGGACAACAAGGTGGATCCCGCGACGCTCGAGGACTACTCGGCGGACAAGATCTTTGGCGGCGGCACCGGGACGAACAACGACGGGACGTGCTTCGACACCGCACCGTGCTTTGCATCTGCCACCGACGCGCCGACGACCCTCGCCGGGACCGACTGCACGATCGACGCAACCGGGGACATGAACGTGGCGATCCGCGTCAAGTCCGCTGGCATTTGCGGGGCCAACGGCTGCTTCGTCCCGATCGACGCGAAGAGCGAGTTCGGCTGGCAGCCGGGCGACAAGAAGATCAAGCTGCCCAAGGCCGTCTGCGACCGGGTGACGATGGGCACGGCCCTCGGTGTATCGGTGTCGAGCGTGACCAGCGCCTGCCCGCTCAAGACCAACGCTATCCCCGCTTGCGGGCCGTGGTCGTCGGCGGGCAAGCCGTCGTCGGGGCCGGCGGCAGAGGTGGTCCATGGCCTCGTCTTCGGCCAGCCGAGCCCGGCGTCGATCGCCGTGCGCAACGGGAACATGTACTGGACGAACTTGGGCTCGTTCGACCAGACGACGAAGGGATCCGTGAACCGGATCAAGATCGACGGCGGCACCCCCTTCGAGGTGCTGGCGATGCAGGCGTACCCGACCGACATCGCTGTCGATAGCACCGAGACGCACATCGCCTGGTCGAACACGGTCGACAAGACGGTGATTCACCGCACGCTCGCGGGAACCAAGGACGTGACTCTGACGCTCGAGGGATCGGCCTCGCCGAGCGGCCTCACGTTCTTCGGAAACGATCTGCTCGTCACCTCGCAGGCGGCGAACTCGGTGTTCCTGCTGTCCACCGGCAATGTCTTCACGAAGTTCCCGTCGACGGCGCAGACGAACCCTTACCGCATCGCGACGGACGGCCATTTTGCCTTCTGGACCAATGAAGGCACCGCCGGCGGGCCGACCGGAGCCATCGTGATGCACGACCTCAGCACCATGAACCCGCTGCCCGACTCGATCATCATGAAGCAGGAGGTGCCGCGGGATCTCGCGCTCGAGATCGTCGGCGAGAACGCGACCGCCGTGTACTGGGCGAACCTGGCCCCCGACACGCTGGACAGCATGGGAATGCCGGTGCCGGGAAAGGGATCCATTCACAAGGCGACGATCGCCGGTGGCACGATCACGGAGGTCGCCGGGTGGTCCCCGCCAGGGCCGAAGCACCCGCACGGCATCGCCGTCGACAACACCCCCGCTTCACTCCATCGCGTCTACTGGACCGACCAAGGGAGCAACGATGTGTGGCAGGTCGACAACGACGGCAAGAACGTCGTGCAGATCGCCAAGGGACAAGCGAAGCCCGGCGCGATGGACGTCGACGCGACGAGCATCTACTGGGTGAACGAAGGCACGACGGGCCAGTCGGACGGCTCGGTGATGGCGGTCGCGAAGCCGAAATGAAGCGATGATTGCCCTCTCACCGAGCCAATGAACGCTCGGTGGAAGCGACGCCGGCTCGACGAGAAAAGCGCGAACGAGAAGACCTCGTCCGCGCTTTTCTTTTGCTTCGATGGGCTGTCGCGCCGCGTGAAGAGAGGCCCTCTCGCGAGGGCCCCTGGCGTCGGCGATCAGGCCGTGAGGCGCCGCTGACGACGACGACTCGCCACCAGGACGAGGCCGAGGAGCAGCCAGGGCGCTCGGCTCTCCGACGTCGATGCCGTGGTGCAACCGCAGCCGCCGGCCGGCGACACGCTGCCGTCACCGGCGTGGCCACCGCTGCCGGTGACGCCGCTCGGCTCGCTCCCCGTCGAGCCGCCCGCGCCCGTGCCGTTGCTGCCCGTGCTCGCGCTGCCCGTGCTCGCGCTGCCGGTGCTCGCGCTGCCCGTGCTCGCGCTGCCGGTGCTGCCCGTGCTCGCGCTGCCGGTGCTCGCGCTGCCCGTGCCGGCACCGTCGCACGTGCCCGCGAGGCACACGCCGTTCGTGCACGGGCTCCCGTCCGGCTTCGCGGTCTTCGTGCACGCGCCCGACGCCGGATCGCACGCGCCGCCGGTGTCGCACTCGCCGACGATGGTGCAGTCCTTCGCGGTCTGCGTCTCGGCGTTCGGGCACATCCCCGTGGCCAGATCGCACGTCCCCGGCAGGTGGCACGCGTCGATCGCCGGGCAGTCGGTCGGCGTCGCCGACGCGCAGATCCCCGCCGTGCACTTGTCGCTCTGGGTGCACTTGTTCCCGTCGTCGCACGGCGTGTCGTCCGCCAGCGTCGGGTTGTCGCACGCCCCGAGCTTCGGGTTGCACACGCCGACGCCGTGGCAGCTGTCCTGCGCCACGCACACCACCGGGCTCCCGCCGACGCACGTGCCGAGCATGCACGTGTCCGCTTGGGTACAACCGTCACCGTCGTTGCACGTCGTCCCATCGCTCGCGACCGGGTTCGTGCACGCGCCCGTCGTCGCATCGCACGTGCCCGCCGTGTGGCAGGCGTCGAGCGCCGCGCACGTCACCGCCAGGCCCATGCACGTGCCGGCCATGCAGGTGTCCGTCTGGGTGCACGGATCGCCGTCGTTGCACTTGTTGCCGGTCAGCATCGCGCAGACGCCGTCGCTCGGCGCGCCCGCGAGCTTCGAGCACGCGTCGCACGCGCCGCCGTTGCACGCCGTGTTGCAGCAGACGCCGTCGACGCAGTTGCCGCTCTGGCACGACCCCGCCGAGAGGCAGATCGACCCGTCGGGCAGCGGCGATCCGCACTTGCCGCCGATGCAGAGGTTGCCCGCCGTGCAGTCCGCGTTGCTCACGCAGAGCGTCTTGCACGCCGCCCCGACGCCGCACACGTACGGGTCGCACGGCGTCGTCCCCTTCGAGATGCACGTCCCGCTACCGTTGCAGTCCGAGCCGTTGTTGAGCGTGCTCCCCGAGCACGACGGCGCGACGCACGACGTCCCGGTGACGTACTTCTGGCACGCGCCCACGCCGTCGCACGAGCCGTTGGTCCCGCACGTCGACGTCGCCTGCGCTGCGCACTCGTTGTCCGGATCCGTCGCGGCGATCACGCTCCCGCAGGTGCCGTTCGCGCCGCCGGTCTTCGCCGCGCTGCACGCCTGGCAGAGCCCGCCGCACGCCGTTCCGCAGCAGAACCCGTCGGCGCAGAAGCCGCTCGAACACTGGTTCGCGGTCGTGCACACCGAGCCGACCGGCAGCGGCGCCACGCACTTGCCCGCGATGCACACGTTGCCCGCCGTGCAGTCCGTCGGCAGCACGCACGTGGTCCCGCACGCCGCGCCCGAGCACTGGTACGCGCCGCAGCTCACCTGGCTGCCCGCGACGCAGGTGCCCGTGCCGTTGCACGTCGAGGCGTTGGTCAGCGTGCTCCCGCTGCACGACGCCGCCAGGCACGAGGTCCCGCTCGCGTACTGCTGGCACGCCCCGGCGCCGTTACACGAGCCGTTGGTTCCGCACGTCGACGTGGCCTGCGTCGCGCACTCGTTGTCCGGATCGGTGGCGACCGCGATGCTGCCGCAGGTACCGCTGGCGCCGCTGCCCTTCTTCGCCGCGCTGCACGCCTGGCAGAGCCCGGTGCACGCGGTGTTGCAGCAGAAGCCGTCGACGCAGAAGCCGGTCTGACACTCGCCGGGCACGGTGCACACCGTCGACGTCGCGTAAGGCGAGTAGAGCTCGGCCGTCTGGAGGATGGTGTTCGTCGATCCGCTGTAGCCGCCGGCCAGGAGCACCTTGCCGTTCGCGAGCAGCGACGCGGTGTGGTACGCGCGGCCGGCGCCGAGGAGCGGCCCGGCGTTCGTCCAGGCGACGCCGAGCGGATCGAGGAAGTCGACCAGGGTCGGGCTGACGTTGCCGCCCGCGAGCATCAGCCCGCCGCTGGCGACGAGCGTCGCCGTAGCATAATCGTGATAGCCGGTGCCCCCGCCCTGGGTCCATGTCTTGGCGATGGGATCGTAGACGACGATCGACTGCACTCCCTGGCCGCTGCTCGGCGTGAACCAGTTGATGCCGCCGGTGACGCCGACGTTGCCGCCGAGCAGCACCGTCGCCAGGTGCTCGGCGCGGGGTGACGGGAGCGGCGCCGTCGCGATCCAGGTGTTGGTCCCGGCGTTGTAGAGCTCGGCGGTGCTGACGCTGATGTTGGCGTTGGAGCGGCCGCCGACGACGAGGACCTCGTTGGTGCTGAGCAGCGTGCTGGTGTGCGTCGAGTGGGCGACCAGCATCGGCGCCGCGGCGGCCCAGGTGTTGGCGACGGGATCGTAGAGCTCGGCGAGGTTGGTCGGGAGGCCGTTGAAGACGCCGCCGGTGACCAGGACCTTGGCGTTGCCGGGGCCGACGAGCGAAAGCTGCGGCGCGGAGCGCGCGAGCGTCATTGCGCCTGCCGGGCTGAAGCTGTTGGCGACGGGATCGTAGAGCTCGGCCGAGGCCAGCGTGCCGGCCAGGCCGGAGCCGCCGACGATGAGCACCTTGCCGTTGCCGAGCAAGATGGCGCGATGGTCGTTGCGCGCGGTGATGAGCGACGGGACGAGCAGCGTCCACGCGTCGGTGGCCGGATCGTAGACCTCGGCGCTGGCGAGGGGCGCCGCGGGCGCGCCGCCGTAGCCGCCGACCACGAGCACCTTGCCGCTCGGGAGCACGGTCGCCGAGTGCTGGTAGCGAGCGACCTTCAGCGATCCCGCCGCGACCCAGAGCGGATCGACCAGGACCGCCTCGTCGTCGGCGTCGACCGTGAGATCGATGGTCGCGCCGCGGATCGCGAGCGTCGCGGTCACGCGGCGACCGCCGTCGGCGAAGGCCGCGGGCGCCGTGACGCGGACGCGGGGCGCGCCGGCCGCGTCGTCGATGACGACGGTGTCGCCCTCTTGCCGGAGCGCGCCGCCGTCGACGTCCCACGAGGCGACGACGTGGCCCGCGCGAGCGACGCCCGCGTCGAGCAGGAGCCACTCTTCCGCGCCGACGCTGGTCGCGGCCCAGAACGACGAGCCGTTGCTGCGCGCGTAGCTGACCGCGCCCCCTGCGAGCGCGCTCTCGCCCGCAGCGTCGAGCTCGCGCACGCGGATCTCGAAGTCGTGGGCGGGCACCTGGAGCGTGATCGCTTCGCCTGCCGACAGAGGGAGCGCGGCGCGGAGCCCCGCGGCGGCGACGGCCTCCCCTTCGGCGCCCCGGCTCACGAACCCTGCGGCCGCCGGCGCGAAGGCCTCGCGGCGGTCGAGCACCGCGGCTGCTTGCGCGGGGAACGATCGCCGGAGCTGCTCGGCGGCGGGCGGCTCGGGCCCGGCTCCACACCCCGGAGCGACGGCGAACAGCAGGACGAACGCGAGCAGCAAGAGGCTCGGAAGCGTGCGGGTAAGGCGCATGAAGAAGGATCCTTCGAGAGGTGTGGACCCTCGAAGGAGAGCGCCCAACGAAACCAGGTGTCAAGCACCGTCGAGGTCGCTCGGACGCAGATCACGCGCCGCGATCCGCCTCGATTCGCGCGGGTCGCGGCGCGTCGCGCGAGAGGCCTCGCGATCGACAATCAGCCTGCGCCGGCGCGGCGCCGACGCTTCACGACCAGCAGCAAACCCAGGAGCAGCCACGGCGCGCGCGACTCCGACGTCTCGCCCACCGTCGTGCAGCCGCAGCCGCCGGCCGGCGACACGCTGCCATCGCCCGCGGTGCCGCCGCTGCCCGCGCCGCCGCTCGTCGAGCCGCCGGCGCCCGTGCTGTTGCTGCCGGTGCCTGCGCTGCCCGTGCCCGCGCTGCCGGTGCCTGCGCTGCCCGTGCTCGCGCTGCCGGTGCTGCCCGTGCTCGCGCTGCCGGTGCTCGCGCTGCCCGTGCCGGCACCGTCGCACGTGCCCGCGAGGCACACGCCGTTCGTGCACGGGCTCCCGTCCGGCTTCGCGGTCTTCGTGCACGCGCCCGACGCCGGATCGCACGCGCCGCCGGTGTCGCACTCGCCGACGATGGTGCAGTCCTTCGCGGTCTGCGTCTCGGCGTTCGGGCACATCCCCGTGGCCAGATCGCACGTCCCCGGCAGGTGGCACGCGTCGATCGCCGGGCAGTCGGTCGGCGTCGCCGACGCGCAGATCCCCGCCGTGCACTTGTCGCTCTGGGTGCACTTGTTCCCGTCGTCGCACGGCGTGTCGTCCGCCAGCGTCGGGTTGTCGCACGCCCCGAGCTTCGGGTTGCACACGCCGACGCCGTGGCAGCTGTCCTGCGCCACGCACACCACCGGGCTCCCGCCGACGCACGTGCCGAGCATGCACGTGTCCGCTTGGGTACAACCGTCACCGTCGTTGCACGTCGTCCCATCGCTCGCGACCGGGTTCGTGCACGCGCCCGTCGTCGCATCGCACGTGCCCGCCGTGTGGCAGGCGTCGAGCGCCGCGCACGTCACCGCCAGGCCCATGCACGTGCCGGCCATGCAGGTGTCCGTCTGGGTGCACGGATCGCCGTCGTTGCACTTGTTGCCGGTCAGCATCGCGCAGACGCCGTCGCTCGGCGCGCCCGCGAGCTTCGAGCACGCGTCGCACGCGCCGCCGTTGCACGCCGTGTTGCAGCAGACGCCGTCGACGCAGTTGCCGCTCTGGCACGACCCCGCCGAGAGGCAGATCGACCCGTCGGGCAGCGGCGATCCGCACTTGCCGCCGATGCAGAGGTTGCCCGCCGTGCAGTCCGCGTTGCTCACGCAGAGCGTCTTGCACGCCGCCCCGACGCCGCACACGTACGGGTCGCACGGCGTCGTCCCCTTCGAGATGCACGTCCCGCTACCGTTGCAGTCCGAGCCGTTGTTGAGCGTGCTCCCCGAGCACGACGGCGCGACGCACGACGTCCCGGTGACGTACTTCTGGCACGCGCCCACGCCGTCGCACGAGCCGTTGGTCCCGCACGTCGACGTCGCCTGCGCTGCGCACTCGTTGTCCGGATCCGTCGCGGCGATCACGCTCCCGCAGGTGCCGTTCGCGCCGCCGGTCTTCGCCGCGCTGCACGCCTGGCAGAGCCCGCCGCACGCCGTTCCGCAGCAGAACCCGTCGGCGCAGAAGCCGCTCGAACACTGGTTCGCGGTCGTGCACACCGAGCCGACCGGCAGCGGCGCCACGCACTTGCCCGCGATGCACACGTTGCCCGCCGTGCAGTCCGTCGGCAGCACGCACGTGGTCCCGCACGCCGCGCCCGAGCACTGGTACGCGCCGCAGCTCACCTGGCTGCCTGCGACGCAGGTGCCCGTGCCGTTGCACGTCGAAGCGTTGGTCAGCGTGCTCCCGCTGCACGACGACGCCAGGCACGTGAGCCCGCTCGCGAACTGCTGACACGCGCCCGCACCGCTGCACGAGCCCGTCGTCCCGCACGTCGACTGCGCCTGCGCCGCGCACTCGTTGTCGGGATCGGTGGCGACGGTCACGCTCGCGCAGGTGCCGTTCACGCCGCCGGTCTTCGCCGCGCTGCACGCCTGGCACACGCCCGCGCAGGCCGTATTGCAGCAGAATCCATCGGCGCAGTAGCCGCTCGCGCACTCGCTCCCGAGGGCGCACGGCGTCCCGTTGGCCACCGAGTAGATCTCCGCCGTCGCGCCGCCCACGGTCCCGGCCACGAGCACCTGGCCGTTGCTGAGCAGCGTCGCGGTGTGGAGGCTCCTGACCGCCGCCATCGACGCCGTCGCGGCCCAGGTGTTGGTCGCCGGATCGTAGAGCGCCGCGGTGTTCTGCACCGGGTTGTTCCCGCCGGTGATCAGCACGCGGTTCAGGCTCGGCATCCAGGTCGCCGTGTGCTGCTGCCGGGCGATCGCCAGAGGCGCCGCGGCGCTCCAGGTGTTGAGCGTGGCGTCGTAGAGCTCCGCGCTCGCCAGCTCGGCCGCGCCGAACCCGGCTGCCGCGAGCACCTTGCCGGTGTTGAGCAGCGTCATCGTGTGGTTGGTCCGCGCCGTGGCGAGCGAGGCCGCGAGGGTCCACGCGTTCGTCGCGGTGTCGAAGATCTCGGCCGTCGCCAGCGTCATCCCGCCGCCGGTCCCGCCCGAGACGAGCACCTTGTTGTTGGCGAGCCGCACGCCCGCGTGACCGTCGCGCGCCACGCTCATCGAGCCGACGGTGGTCCACGCGTTGGTCAGCGGGTTGTAGATCTCGGCCGTCGCGGTCCCCCCGCCGGCGACCAGCACGCTGTTGTTGCTGAGGAGCACGGCGACGTGGCTCCCGCGCGGGTTCACCATCGAGGGCGCGTTGGCCCAGGTGTTCGTCGCCGGATCGTAGAGCTCGCACTTGTTGGTGTTGGCCACGCCAAACGGGGGATACCCGCCGCCGACGACGAGGACCTTGCCGTTGTTGAGCAGCGTCGCCGTGTGGTACGCGCGCCCGCTCACCATGGTCGTCGGCGTCGGGGTCCAGAGGTTCGTCGCCGGATCCCAGAGCTCCGCGGTGGGCGTGAACGGCGGGTTGCCGCCGCCCGCGGCGAGCACCTTGCCGCTGGCGAGCAGCGTCGCCGTGAACGCCCAGCGCGCCACGTTCATCGTCCCCGCTGGCAGCCACGCCGGATCGACCAGCACCGCGTCCCCGCCGGCGTCGACGCTCAGCGTGATCTGCGCGCCGTCCACCGCGAGCTTCGCCGTGACCTCGCGCCCGCCGGCCGCGTAGGCGTGGGGCGCGGTCACCCGCACCCGCACCGCGCCGGCGTCGTCGACGATCTCGACGCGGCCGTCCACCTGCTGCACCCGCGCGCCCTCGACCTCCCACGTCGCCACCACGTGATCGGCCACCGCGAGGCCCGCGTCGAGCATCAGCCACTCTTCCACGCCGGCGTCGTGCGCGGCCCAGAACGCCGTCCCGCCGGCCCGACGATAGGCGACGGCGCCTCCAGCCAGCGCGCCCTCGCCCTCGAGATCGAGATCGAGCTCGCGCACCCGCACCGAAAAGTCGCCCGGCGCGCCCAGATCCAGCCGGATCGCGCCCTCGCCGAGCCGCGGGAGCGCCGCTCGCACCGTCCCCGTCGCGGGCGTCGCGCCGGTCGCCTCGGCGGCGCGGAGCGTGAACGCCGCGTCGGCCGCGACGAAGGCGTCGCGGTGCTCGAGCACCGCCGCAGCCTGCTCCGGGAAGCTCGTCCGGAGCTGCGCCGCGGCGGCCGGCTCGGGATCGGCGCCGCAGCCTGGAGCGACCGCGAAAAGAAGGACCAGCGCGAGCAGCAAAAGGCTCGGTAGCGTGCGGGCAAAGCGCATAGAAGAGGTCTCTCGCAGGAGGCGTCAGCCTTCAGGAGAGCGCCCCGTGAAACCACCTGTCAAGCGCGCCCTCGGCCCTCGCGCCGACGCTCCGCTGACCGACGAGTCACCGACCCGGCGTGGTCTTCTTCTTCGCCGCGGGCGGCGCCTTCTTCTTCGCCTTCGTCGTCGGCGGCGGGGGCGCGGGCGGCGGGCCCGACTCGCGCAGCGGCGGCCCGATCCGCAGATAGCCGCCCTGCAAGAAGGCAAACAGCTCGTTCACGATCTCCTCGCGCGGCATGGCCTTCTCGGCGGTCACGTTCTCGAAGACCAGCTCCTTCAGCGCGCCGAGGGTGAACGTCGCGAAGAGCCGGGCGTCGCCGGGCGCCACGATCCCCAGGGTTTGCCCCTCGATCAGGCTGGCCTCCAGCATCGCGCGCGAGCCGTCGTAGAACGATCGGATCGCGGTCACGAACGCCGGATCGAGCCCCGCCGCGTACGAGAACAGGATCTTGGTCAGCGCCGGATCGTCGAGCAGCGCGGCGACGATGGCCCGGATGTTGTGCTTGACCTGCTCCTCCACGTCGGACCGCGGATCGACCTTCAGCACCGCCGCGCCGATGCGCTGGAACAGGGTCCCCACGAGCTCGACGAAGATCGAGCGCTTGTCCGCAAAATATAGGTAAAACGTCCCCTTGGCGACCTTGGCCAGGGCCACGATGTCGTCGACCTTGGCGTCGTGGTAGCCCTTGGTCGAGAACACCTCACGCGCCGCGCGCATCAGCTCTTTTCGGCGCTCGATCTTGCCCATCGCGCCAGCCTCATAGCATCGCCCATGCCCCTGTCGGCGGACTGATCAGGCCATCTGCACGCTTTCTCCCCAACTACCAAGACATAACCGAGGAGGCCGCGAGAATTCTGCTCCAGCAGGTCACTTCCGGTTCTTGCTCTGCTCGGTCGATCGGTGTACCCCTGGACGACTGACTGGCCAGTCAGTCGCCGAGGGCGGGAATTCGGGGGCGCTCGCCGCGTTCAGAGCGCGCGCCTCGAAGACGAAGACGCCATCGCTTCAGAAGCAGAACCAGAGGGGCCTTCTCATGGGAACCGTGAACCACACCGAGTCGAACGACACCGCCGCCGAGCCGAAGAAGATGACCCGGGCCGTGGTGGTCGGCGTCGACGTCGGCTCGACGACCGTCAAGGCCGTCGTCCTCGATCCGAGCACCCTCGAGATCCTCTGGAGCGACTACCAGCGCCACCAGACCAAGCAGCCCGAGAAGGTGCTCGAGCTCCTGAACGTGATCGAGGCCGCCTTCCCCGACTCGCCCCGCGCCGAGTGGCGGATGTTCATGACCGGCTCGGGCGCCGCGCCGCTCTGCGTCCCGCTCAACGCCAAGTTCGTGCAAGAGGTCAACGCCGTCACCCTCGCCGTGGAGAACCTCCACCCCGACGTCGGCAGCGTGATCGAGCTCGGCGGGCAAGACGCCAAGATCATCATCTTCCACAAGGACGCCAAGACCGGCGACAAGACCGCCGCCCCGTCGATGAACGACAAGTGCGCCTCCGGCACCGGCGCCACCATCGACAAGTGCATGCTCAAGGTCGGCCTCCCGCCGGCCGAGGTCGTGCAAATTCACTTCGACGACTCGAAGCTCCACCACGTCGCCGCGAAGTGCGGCGTGTTCGCCGAGACCGACATCGTCAACCTGATCAAGAACGGCATCCCCGCCACCGAGGTGCTCTGCTCGCTCGCCGACGCCATCGTCTTGCAGAACCTCTCGGTGCTGACGCGCGGGTCAACCCTGAAGCACAAGGTGCTCCTGCTCGGCGGGCCCAACACTTACCTGCCCTTCTTGCAGGAGTGCTGGCGCCTGCGCATCCCCCAGGTCTGGGCCGAGCGCGGCTACGACTGGCCCAAGGATCAGCCGATCGAAGAGGTGGTGTTCGTCCCCGAGAACGCCCAGTACTACGCGGCCTTCGGTGCCTGTGTGTACGGTCTACACGAAGCCGCCAACGTCGGCCTCTACGAGGGGACCAAGAACCTCGTCGAGTACATGACCAACGGCCGCAAGGCGCGCCTCGGCGAGACGGCGGGCCCCCCGCTCGCGAAGACGGCCGACGAGATCACCGACTTCAAGAAGCTCTACGCCATCCCGAAGTTCTTCCCGAAGAAGCTCGAGCCGGGCGCGGTCGTGTGCGGGGTCATCGGCCTCGACGGCGGGTCGACCTCGTCGAAGGCCGTGCTCCTCGGCGAGGACGGCGAGATCATCTGCAAGGCCTACCAGCTCTCGAAGGGCAACCCGATCCAGGACGCCAAAGAGCTGCTCGCCGAGATCCGCGGCTACGTGCAGGGCCAGGGCGCGACGCTCGACGTCATCGGCTTCGGCGGCACCGGCTACGCGGCCGACGTGCTCCAAGAGTGCATGCGCGCCGACGTGAACATCGTCGAGACCGTCGCCCACATGATGAGCGCGGTGAAGTTCTTCGGCGACGTCGACGTCATCTGCGACATCGGCGGCCAGGACATCAAGGTCCTGTTCATGAAGAACGGCGACATCGCCAACTTCCGCCTCTCCAACTCCTGCTCTGCGG
>JBDTXR010000160.1:0-18057 GCA_040006075.1 Byssovorax sp.
GGGAAGTGGGCGAAGCGGCGCTGGGCGCTCATCTCCTTGCCGTTGTCGCCCTGGAATTTCCCGTTGGTGTACATCGTCGTCACCGGTCCACGATGGACCACGGTGGTGACGCCGCCGTGCACGT
Source organism: Byssovorax sp. (assembly GCA_040006075.1). GTDB lineage: Bacteria > Myxococcota_A > Polyangia > Polyangiales > Polyangiaceae > JANYGI01. The sequence goes on from JBDTXR010000160.1 coordinate 125, forward strand.
CCTCGCGGACGAAGTCGATGCTGTCGGGCGGCGGGCCCACGGTGAAGTACACGTTGGCCCCGCTGGTGAGGCGGGCCATGTCCCATTTCGGAAGGAGCAGCGCGAGCGCGCCGGCCACCGCGGCGGTCGCGTACGAGCGGGTGCGCTCGGCCGCGGCGACGCCCTCGGCGCGCGCTGCGGCGAGCGAGGCGAGCGCGAACGCGACGGCCACCGCGGCGAGCGCGCGCTGCGATCCGAGGAGCGGGAGCAGCGCGTAGCCGGTGAGGATCGAGCCGGCGATCGTGCCCAGAGTGTTGGCCACCGTGAGGCGACCGACGCGCGAGGCCACGTCGGCGCGGCCGGCGATCCGCTCGAGCAGGAGCGGGAACGTCGAGCCCATCCAGAGCGTGGGCAGCACCAGGATCACCAGCGCCGCGAGGGCGCGGCAGATCTCGCGGCCACCCCACGACGTGACGAATTTGCCGGCGACGAGGAAGAGCCGCGGGAGCTGATCCCAGAGCGGCAGCGTCGCCGCGAGCGCGATCGCCGCGAACGCGAGGCCGCGCGAGAGGGCCGCCGCGCCGTGCCGTCGCGCGAAGGCCGGCGAGCGCGCCGCGCCGACCGAGAGGCACACCAGGAAGACCGCGAGCATCAGGCCGAAGGCGTAGGCGCTGTTGCCGATCAGGAGCGCGAGGAGGTGGGTCTGCACGACCTCCGCGGCGAAGACCAGGAAGCCCGAGGCCGCAGCGAGCGTGAGCAGCAAACGCTCGTTTTCGAGGGGTTTTGCGTCGCTCGCGTCGGGTGATCGCCGGGTGTTCGCCGCGGCGTCGATGCCGCCCTCGGCCGCGGCGCCGCGGCCGACGAAGAAGGCCACGAGGCCGATCGCGATGTTGGCGAGCGCTGCCGCGCGCATCGTCCCGCGCACGCCGAGGAGCGGGAGGATCGCGTAGGCCGAGGCCAGCGCGCCGAACGCGCCGCCCGCGGTGTTGATGGCGTAGAGCGTCGCCAGCCGCCGGCCGCTCTCGGGATCGGGCACCGCATCGGGGCCGACGCGCCGGGCGATCACCCGCGCCAGGAGCGGCAGCGTCGCGCCCATGGCCACCGTGGGGATGACGACCGTGAGCGCCGTCAGCGCCGCGCGCGCCGCCGTGACCGCCGCGAGCGACCCGGGCGCCGCGTGCGCGAGCGCGACGTACGCGCGCGTGAGGAACGTGAACGCCACGGGCGAGGCCGCGCAGACCAGGCCGACCACGACCTCGAGCGCGCCGTAGACCAGGAGCGGCCGGGCCACGCGCGCCGCGTTCTTGCCGCCGAAATGCGCGCCGAGCGCGAGGCCGCCCATGAAGGCGGCGAGCACCGTGCTCACGGCGTACGCGGTGGCGCCGAAGATGTACGCGAGGAGCTTGGAGAACGCGACCTCGTAGAGCAGGCCCGTGGCACCCGAGACGAGGAACAGCGTCGCGACGAGGGAAAAGCGGGACCGCACGCGCGCGACCATAGTCGAAGACGCCCGCGATCACAGCGTCGCGACGACGACGCGGGCCGGCGGGCGGGCTCAGCTCAGGATCAAGCTGGAGTCGCCGAACTCGTGGCAGAGATAGCCAGTCTCCTCGGCGTGCGCGAGCGCCTCGCGGAGCAGCGCGGCCGGCGCGAAGGCCTCGAGCAGATCGAAATGGCTCTCGGAGGGATCGTGGATCCCGGTGAGGATCCCGTCGGCGATGCGGAGCTGAAACGCCCCGTGGAGGCGGAGATCGGTGACCCCGCTCCCCGCGACGAGCTCGCCGTCGTGCTGCGCGGCCGAGCCTTCGAGCGCGCGGGTGACGGTGGTGCCGACGGCGATGACGCGGTGTCCGCCCGCGTGGGCCTCGCGCACCGCGAGCACGGTGGCCTCGGGGATGTCGAAGCGCTCGGGCAGCGGCAGCAGCGCGTCGAGGCCTGGATCGCCGGTCGACGAGAGCCCGGCCGCGTGGGTGAGCGACGCGACCTTCACGCCGCGACAGCGCAGCTCGAGCAAGAGCCCCCACGCGAGCGGGCGACCCGCGGAGGGGAGCTCGGCGCTCCACGGGCGGGAGGCATAGGCCGTCTGCACGTGCCAGAGCGGGAGCGGCGCGTCGAGATAGGCATACTGGATCGGGCGGCCGGCGCGGTAGAGCGCGGACCAGAAGCGGGCGCCCTCGGCGTCGAAGGTCAGCTCGACGAAGCGCGGTGACGCCGCCGACACCGAGGCCACGCGGGCCGAGAAATCAGGGCTGAAGTGGATCGCGGCGCCCTCGGCGAGGGCCGGGGGCAGGGGGCGATCCTCGGTGCGAGCGTGCCAGTCGCCGGCGCCGAAGAGCAGGGCCGAGAAGCGGCCGAGCGCCGGCTCGCCCAGGAGCCGCACCTCGACCGGCGCGCCGTCGTCGGTGGTGCCTTGAAGCGACGCGGGCATCGTCGCGCTGTCGTTGAGGACCAGGAGATCGCCGGGGCCGAGCAGGCTCGGGAGATCGGCGACGTGGGCGTCGGCGATGCTCCCGGCGCGCGGATCGATGCGGAGCAAGCGCTCGGCGAGCGGGTTACTGCGGGGCCAGGTCGCGGGGCTCATGACGCCTCCTGCGGGATCGCGAGGCTCGAAGCCTCGATTCGAGCGCCGTTGACGATCGCCTCCGGGCGGGCCACGAGCGCCGCGATCCGCGCGGCGATCACCGCGGGATCGGTGAGCGTCGCCGGATCGGCGTCGGGGATCGCGTCGGCGTGCATCCTGGTGTTCATCTCCCCCGGATCGATGGCTATCGATCGCACGCCGGTGCCGTCGAGCTCGGCGGCCCAGGTGCGCGAGAGATGGTCGAGCGCCGCCTTGGAGAGGCCATAGGCGCCCCAGCCGGGATAGGCATTCACCGCCGCGTCGGAGCTGATGTGGACGAGGAGGCCTTTGCCGCGGAGCGCCATCGATCCGGCGATGATCTTGCTGAGCCGGAACGGGCCAATCACGTTGACGGCCAGGACCCGCTCCAGATCCTCGCAGGCCGTATCGAGCAGGAGCGGGAGCGGCGTCGCTCCGAGCGTGCTCGCGTTGTGGATCAGGAGATCGATCGGCCCGACCACGGCGGCCGCCGCGCCCGCGAGCGGATAGACCGCGTCCTTGTCGCCGATGTCCGCGGCGAGCGCGTGAGCGACCCCGCCGCTCCGTCGAATCGCGTGCGCAGCGGCCTCGAGCGCCGCTGGATCGCGCGCGACCATCACGACGTGCGCGCCCTGCCGCGCCAGCTCTTCGGCGAGCGCCTTGCCGAGGCCCTGGCTCGCCCCGGTGATCAGCACGGCGCGCCCGGCGAGCGGCCCTGCGCCGCCATTTGAAGCCTGATCCCCGCTGCTCTCGCTCTGGTTCATGGTGTGTCCTCCCGTGCTCTGCGTTGTTCCTCCACCGTAACCCGGCGCTTCCCACCTTTTGGAAGGTCTGCCAATCCGTGAGCAAACGGTTACTCTTCGGGAATGGACGATCCCGAGGAGCTGGCCTCGCGCCTGGCGAAGAACATCAAGCAGCTCCGCGAGGCGCGCGGGCTGACGCAGCAGCAGATGGCCAAGCTCTCCGAGGTCCCGCGGGCGACCTGGGCGCACCTGGAGTCCGGCGTCGCCAACCCCACGCTGGGCGTCCTCCACCGCGCCGCGCTGGCGCTCCAGGTGTCGATCGAGGAGCTGATCTCCACTCCCCGGGCCCAGGCGCGCTTCTACGCCGCAGGGACGTTGCCCACGCGCTCGCCCGGGCAAGTCCTGGTGCGCAAGCTGCTGCCGGATCCGATCCCGGGGATGGAGATCGATCGAATGGAGATCGAGCCGGGAGGCAAGATGACCGGAGTCCCCCACACCCCGGGGACCCGCGAATACCTCACCTGCGAATCAGGCACGCTGGACCTCGTCGCGGGCGGCGAGCGCTGGTCGCTGACGCCGGGCGACGTGGTGGTGTTCCGCGGCGATCAACGGCACTCGTACCACAACCCCGGAGCGAAGCCGGCCGTGGGCTATGCGGTGGTGGTGCTCGCGCGGGTGATGTGATCCGGGCCGCTCAGTAGTTCATGGTGTGGTCGGGGTTCCAGGTGTTCTTGCGCTCGATCTGCTTCGGAGAGCGAGGATCCGTGGGCTTCCCGTCGGCCTCGGCGCAGCAGCGGAAGCTGAGGTAATAGTAGGCAAAGCCCTCGTTGTGCGTGTAGATCTTCGGGCGGCACTGGTTGCGCACGCCGTCGAGCCAGGGGCCGCCGGTGGTGACGTTGTCGAACTTGCTGTGGGGCTCGTGGGTCTCGGACGAGGCCAGCTCGTCGGCGTTGCCCGGCATGTCGTGGACGCCATAGTCGCTGACGCAGTCGGGCTGCGAGCCGGAGACCACGCCGTCCCAGAGGCGCTCCAGCTCGGCGTGGGCCTTCTTCTTGTCTTTCGAGACGGTGGCCTTCACGTTGGGAAAGCGGTACTCGCGGTCGCCTCGGCACTTGTTCGGATCGCGGTTGTAGCCGTAGGGATAGGGCTTGTACGACGGGCCCTCGCAGGCCATCGTCCACTCGGTCTCGGTGCAGACTCGCTTGCTCTGGGCGGCGCAGAGGCGTTGAGCGTGGGGGAAGTCGTTCATCACCTCCGGGCGCTCACCCTTCTTGTTGGGGTACTCGTAGGTGTCGACGCAGTAGCGGCGGTGCTCTTTCTTGCCGACGCAGACCGAGGGAGCCTGGAACTCGTGGCAGATCGTCTTCTTGTTCTGCTTGGCGTAGGTGCTGCGCAGGCACTTGGTCTCGACGTCGGTGCAGTACTCGCCGTCGACGAGGAGCATGCCTTCGGGACAGGCCGTGGGGCCGCCCGCGTCGGCCGCGCCCGCGTCGGTTGCAGCCAGCGCCCCGCCGCCGTCGCTCGCGCCGCCGTCGCTGCCCGCGTCGAGATCGGCCACGGGGCCCGCGCTCGGGATGAGCGAGGGCGCGGGCGCGGGCGGTCCGGGGGCGACGGGCGGCGGGACCGCGGGCTCGATCGGGGCGCCGGAGCAGGCCGCCGCGAGCAGCGGCGTGAGGCCGACGAGGAGGAGGGCCGAGAGGGCCCGCGTCGCGGAGGTGCTGAGCATGGGCGCCTGACTACGGCCGCCGGGCCGGATCTGCAAGCAGATCCGCGCTACGAAGGTCGCGGTGGGGCCCACGCCGTCATCGCCAGATAGGGCGGCGCGAAGGCCAGCGCGTAGGCCACGAGGGGCGCGAGCGAGCGGCCGTGGAGGGCCAGGAGCGCGAAGAAGAAGCCGGCCGCCGGGACGCGAAGCCACATGAAAACAGCGGGGATCCGGCGGCGAACCTCGGTGCGCCACGCGTGAGCGGCGAGCGCGATCGAGAGCGCCCAGGCGAGCGCGACGACGGGCCACGGCGCGACCGGGCCCTGGATCCAGCGAAACAGGAGCCACCACGTCGCGAGGAGGAGCGCGTGCGTCGCGGCGGGCGCGACGACGAGGACCGCGGCCTCGCGGAGCGCACGCGATGAGGGCGCGCGATCGACGCGATCGAACACGGCGATCGCCGCGCCGGCGAAGAACGACCAGCCCGCGATTCCGATCAGCGGGACCGCGAAGAGGCCCGGGTGGGTCCACGTCCAGAGGCCCGAGGCGACGGCGATCGGCTCGATCAACGACGCGTCGGCGAGGACGATGGCGGCGCCGAGGAGCGGGACCACGAAGGCGCGCGGCGGTCGATTGTTCACGCGTGAAACAAACCTGGCGAGGTCGTGCGCGGAGAGGATCACGATCGGCCAGATCAGGGGGATCAAGAGCGGGACACGGTCGATGGGAAGCGACCAGTCGGGGCTGTAGAAGTAGAAGCCGTAGCGGTGAATGCAGCTCTCTTCGCCGATCCACGAGGCCACCGCGAGGAGCGCGAGGCGGCGGAGCACGCGCGCCGGATCGGGATCGCGGCCGACGCGCACGACCACGAAGAGGCCGAGGATCGCCGCGCACGAGAGCTGAAGAACGAGCATCGGTGTCAGGCCCCGGGGAGGCCGGCGAGGATCCAGAGGTGGTACGTGACGAGCAGCGCGGCGCCGAGCCAGGTGAGCCGGACGCAGTCCGCCGAGGTGATCCCGCGGCGGATCGCCCGCTTGTAGAGCACGAGCTGGATCACCGGCGCGACGATCATGATCACCAGGCGCCAGGGCACGACGCGCGCCGCGTAGCCGATCGCGAGCGCCGCGATCGACGCGGCGAGGAGGCCGTCGATGATCCTCGCGGCGCCGCGCTCGCCGTGGACCACGGGATACGTGCGCACGCCCTCGCGCGCGTCGCCGGGCGCGTCGCGGAGATCGTAGATCACCTCGTACGAGAGCTCGAACGTGAAGAAGTAGACGCCCGCGCAGACGATGGTCGCGGTGTGGATCGCCGGCGCGAGGCCGCCATGGCGCGCCGAATACGCGAGCGGGTAGCCGAAGACCGTGAGCAGGAAGCCCGTGGCCGACGCGGTGTTCTTCCAGAAATAGAGCTGCTTGATCCGCCGCGCGCCCGGGTAAAGAGGCCAGTTGTAGGCGACCCCGAGCGCGTGCGCGGCGAGCCGGAGCAGCGTGATCTCCGGCGCGATCAGGTGAACGAGGACGAAGGAAACGAGGAGCGCGGAGACGCCGGCGGCGAGGATCGCGCGGCGGTGGGCGCGCACGAAATCGGTGCCGACGATGCCGTTTTGCTCGTCTTCGGCGAGATCGACGACGCGGTTCAGGAGGTTGACGAGGAACCAATCGAACGCGGTGACGCCGGCGAGGAGCCAGGGGTAATGGCCGGTGAAGAGCCAGCCAAAGGTGAAGGTGCCGAGCGCGGCGATGGCCACGATGTGGAGGCGCCCGACGCTGGCGGCGAGGGCCGCGGGGGTGGGGGCGGATCCGGGAGGCGAACGCGATACTTCTGCGGTGAGCTCAGGCAAGCGGCGCCTGTGCGCGGACCGGTCCTCGACCCAGATCCGCGATGAGATCGCCGGCGCCGAGGAGCTTCTCTGCGCCCCCGACGTCGAGCACCACGCGAGAGTTGACCGCCGACGAGACCCGGAGCGCGATCTTGCCTCCGAGGTTGGCCTTGATCTCCCCCGGGATCATCTTCACGGTCGGGTGCTGCGTCGCGAGGATCAGGTGGATCCCGGCGGCGCGCGCCTTTGCGCCCAGGCGTTGAATGGCCTGGAGGAACGGCGCGCGGGACGACTTCACAAAGAGCAGATCGGCGAACTCGTCCACGACCATCACGGTCCGGATCAGGCGATCTTCGGCGGAGACCACGTCGTTGTACTGGTGGAGGTCCTGGACCTTCTTCTGCTTGAAGAGCTCGTACCGGCGCGCCATCTCGTCGACCAGCTCGTCGAGCTTCGGGAGCACCTCCTCCACGTCGTTGAGCACGGGGCTTTGCAGGTGAGCGCCCATGCGCGCTTCGAGATCCGCGAACGTGACCAGCTTCGGATCGACCAGGACCATCTGGAGCTGCGAGGGCGGGTGATAGGCTGTCATCCCGAGCACCAGCGCCCGGAGAAACACCGATTTTCCACTCCCGGCCTGGCCGGCCACCAGGAGGTGCGGTGTCGCGCCGTCGGAGAGATCTCCGCGCACCGGCGCCCCGTCGAGGCCCTCTCCGACGACGAAACGACCTGGTCGCCTCCGGAGATAGTCCTCGTCGCGCCGGAGCAGCACCTCGAGCTCGACGGCGCGCGGCTGGCGTCGGGGAGCGATGAACACCCGCTGTCCTTCTCCGCTCTCGTACACGGGCTGGAGCTTGGCGTCGCCGAGCCGCTGGGCCAGGTGATGACAGACGTCCTCGGCGTGCTGATCGAGGTGCTTGAGCGAGCTCCGCGGAGGGACGGACATCTCGATCCGCACGAGCCGGGCGCTGATGATCCGCTTCTGGATCCGGGCGTTGACGCCCCGCCGCTTGAACTCCTCCAGCACCATCGCCTCGAGCGCCTGGGCCTCGGCCTCGCCTCGAGCGTCGCTGTCCGTCGCTGGCTCCGGCGACCGCGACGCTTCGTTCTCGGACGACCGCGACGGGGGCGAAACCGCCGTGGCTCCCTCGAGCAAGCTCGCGACGCGGTGCGGAGCGGCGATGATCAGGCCCTCGGGAGTCGGCGAAAGCGGGGAGGGCGTGGCGGCGTCTCGCGCCGAAACACGCGCCGGGTGCGCCTCGCGGCACGGATCCCTCATTGGACACGCGGCGCAGATATCGAGTCGCGCTGTGGCCGGGGTCTGCCCCGGCTCGTCGAGCCACCGCACCATGTCGCGGATCAGCGGGAGGATCCGCTGGTCGACCAGGCGATCTGCCGCGGCGGCCTCGGTGCGCGTCACCGTGAGCTCGGGCTCGAAACGAAGCACGATCGGTGTGGCGTCGATGCCTTGGGCGTCGCGGAGAAGCCGGCGATAGAGGGCGACCTGCGCCACGTCGAGCAACGCGTTCTCGGAGCTGGTCAGCTTGTACTCGACGATCTCCGCGGCCAGGTGATCGTCCTGGAAGAGCGCGTCGGCGCGGCCGGTGATCCGGACGGTGCCGGCTCCCTCGGGCGAGCCGGGGATCGACGCGAGATCGATCACCGACTCCAGGACCAGCTCGGACCGGGCCACGAGACGCGAGAGCGACAATGCAGGACGCCCGGTCATCTTCGCCGCGCGCTCGGCCAGGAAGCCCGCAAACTGCCGCATGGCCTCGGCCAGATCCTCGACCTCGCCCGGGGCGCGCGCGTAAACCGGGTTGCGCTCGAGCTCGGGCACGAGGTGATCGTCGAGGAGCCAGCGGACCACGGCGCCCCGCAATGCCTCGGCCGTGCTCCCCTCGGCGAGCGACGCGACCGGAGCAGGAGGGCTATCCAGCGAACGCGAGAATTGCTCGATCAGGCGATGAAACGTGGCCCCCAGCGCCGACGAAGCGACCGGGAATTGCACGGTCTTTCCCGTGCTGCGGCCCAGGGTGAACAACCTTGGACAGCGCAGCGCATTGCGCACCTCGGTGACGGAGATGGCGTCTGTTCGCCGGAGGCCCGGACCACGCGCCGCGCTCACCGCAGCTCCTTCACGGCGACCAGCGTCTCGCCGAACCAGCGAACGTCGGCGCGAGCCCGGAGCGCCTTCACGACGTCGGAGCGCGGCACCTCGAACCCGGCTTCGATCAGCCGCCGCGCGAGGCCGTCGATGGACGCCACGCGCAGCTCCCGAAGCAGGTCCCCGACCAGGGGGATTGGATCGCCGGGCGAGGGCGCCGCAGCCTTCCGCGGCTCGGGCGCGGAGTCTTTCCGGGAGGGCGACCTCGGGCGTGGCTTTGGCGGGCTCTCCGCCTCTCCGGTGGTCGGCACCGGTGACGCGAGGAGCTGGTCGGCGAGGGCGGGAAACGGCGTATCGGGCCTCGCCTTCAGCCACTCTCGCGCAGCGGCGGTCGGGATTGGATCACCGGCGTCGTCGAGCAGATCTTGCGATTGAACGGCGGCCAGCAGCCGCTGCGTCGCGAGCAACGCCGTCACCTCGCGGCGCCCGAGCTCGAGGAAGGCGCCCGGCCAGCTCGCCTGGATCTTCCCCAGGGTCTTCACCGATTTGTCCCACGTGGGCGGGACGCCGACGTCGTGCTCGCGCACGAGCACCGTTTTCTTCTTCTCGGTGAGCGCGCGCAGCACCAGATCCACCGTCGCGCTGAACGAGCGACCGTTGCTGTGCTGGCCGACGACGACCTCGACGCCGTGATCTCCGCGGCGGACGCCGAAGGCCACCGCGCTCCCCAGAGAGAGCTTGAGCGGCTGCGTCTCCACGCCGTCGACCAGGCCCAGCGCCGTGCGAATCGAGTCCTGGAGGAGCGGCGCGTCCACGCCTCGACCATGGAGCCCTGCGAGATCGATCTGGGCCCGAGCCTCGTCGGTGTAGCGCTGATAGGCCTCGTCGAGCCGCGCCGTTCGCAGCTCGGCGCGCGGAGGCTCCGGGCCGTTCGCGGAGGTCGTCGGCGCGGCCTGCCCGCGCACCGCGGCCGAGCAAAGCTGGAGCACGGCGCGCGGCGTTCGCCGCTCGACCGCGAGGATCCGGGTGAGCTCGTCGGGCGTGAGCGGCCAGGGGAACTGCCCCTCTCGCAGCTCCTCCGGGATCGAGTCGATCCGCGCCCGGATTAAGGCCCTTCGCTGATCGAGGGTGGGATAGTGCAGGTGATGAACGCTCTCTTCCAGGCGATCTTGCTCGCCCCGGCTCATGTGGCTCCGGATCCGATCGAGCCACTCGCGCTCGAGGGCCATCTGGACGAGGACCAGGCCAGGGACGGTGTCGCGAAGGGTGGTGAACAGCTTCACGTGGTCGCGGATGCGCTGGGCGTCGCCGCCGGCTTCGACCAGGAGCTCTAGCTGATCGGCGAAGATCACCACGGGCATTACCGTGGAGGCTGCGGCCACCAGCGTTCTCAGCGCTCTCGGGACCTCGGCGTCCGAGATGCCGTTGCGCTCGCCCTCGGGGCGCACCGCCTCGCCCACGCGCCCGAGCTCGGCCTCGCTCGGCTCCCGCGCCGCGAGCCAGGTCTCGTGGGCCCAGGCGTCGGGGCCAGTGAGAGAAGGGAGCTTGAGGAATCGATCGAGGTACTCGGGCCAGACCTCGCGGGATCGCCTTCGGACCTCCTCGATGCCTTTGTTCACCAGGGCCTGGTCGATCGGCTTGGGCTGATTCAGAAACGAGGTGGGGAGCTCGGGATTGGCCCCGTTCGCTCCCGCGAGGATCGATCCGGCGATGAGGCTGGCCTGCGTCCAGGTACCGGGCTTGTGCTGGAGCGCGTCGAACAGCGCAGTGTGGACGCTCCGGAGCGTGCCGTCGGCCCCGGTCTCGGGTCGATACAGGACCGGTACGGCAAACTTCCCTTCACCGTATCTGGCGCGGACCCGATCGACGAGGTGAGTCTTCCCGGCGCCGGCCGATCCAAGGACCAGAATGCAGCGCGTGGGCGGGACCTTCGTCGCGCCGGCGCCGTCCCGACCCCAGCGCGCGTCCTCGATCCGATCGAAGATTTCCTGGCTCGCTTCGGCGTTGATCGCCGGAACATCATGGAGCTCCGTGGCGGTCCCCGACGCGATCACGGACGCGAACGGATCGATCATGACGGACCCCCGCGGATCAGCAGCGCATAGCTCAGGAGATCACCCGAGGACGAGTCGAGGCAAAGCGAACGATCCTCGGCCGACAGCAGCGTCCCCACGCTGGTCTCGGCGCGAAGCTCCACGTTCCCCGCCTTCTCTTCGGAGATCAGGAACGCATGAATCGCCGCGGGGCGCATCCCGGGGAGCGCTCGCACCAGAGCCGGTATCGACACCAGGCCATGCTGCGCTCGTCCGAGGCGCGCGAGCGCCTCTCGCAGCGCGAGCGTAGAATCGTCGCTCGACTTCGGCTCGATCAGGCCATCGAGACCTTCCAGGAGCAGCTCGAGATCCTCCACGAGCACGGCGCGCGGGCCGCCCTTCGCGGAGACCTTCTTCCCCAGCTCGGTCAGCGCCTTCTGGAGTGTTGCGAGCCGGGCTAACCCGTCTCGGCCGACGATCCGCTCGCCGCCGCCGACGAGCACCTCGTTCTTGCCGCGGACGACGACGTGCGCCGCGCCGGCCTTGATCTGCGCCGCCAGCGCGGCCTTGATCTCGGGGCCGGTCGCGCCCTTGAGCCGCTTCGGGACGAGCTTGAGCGGGATCCGCTCTCCTTGCGCGAGGAGCCCGCGGAGCTGCTCGGCGAGGGGGATCCGCACGAGCTTCGCGGTCCGCTCCAGACCTCGCGTCGGGAGGTCGGCGATCAGGCGGGCGCGGGCGTCCGGATCGAGATCCGCCGGGCAGAGCTTGACGATCCTGGCGAGCGGGAGCGCGACGGCGGCGCGGATCTTCTGCTCGATCTCCTCGATTTCTCGGGGTTCGAACGAGGAACGAGACACCTTTGCGACGCGCCGGGAGGCCATGATCCGGCGAGGCTACCGCGGTCGCGGTGACTTGTCTCACGGACATTTGTGTCGTGGGTCCGGTCGGCGCGTGCGACCAGCCTCGACCAATCTGGCGGGGTGGGGTCGGGGCGGGTCAGCGGACCCGAAGCCGCTACTCGAACGGAACTGAGTATGGTCCGGCGGGTCTGAAGCTCATATCGGTGCGGGATCCACGCGGTCGGGACACCGCGCGGGGCGGGGAGACGCTGTGCGGGGAGCGTGTCGTCCGGATGATCTGAGGCCCGCGCACCTCGACTTGCGATCAGCTGAGCGACGACTTGAACTCGCTGAGTGGTATATCAATGCCGCTCCGGTTGACCTTTATCTGTTCCGCAGAACCGCGATTGATCGGCGAAAGTACCCAGCTTTCGTGGGGAATTACACCGGACGCTGGGGGGTTCTGGGACCCATATATGACGACCACAAACCCTTTGCGCGCAAGGATCGTTCTGAGTGCTTTGAGAGCATCTTGAAGATGGTCATAATGAGTATAGCTATAGCTGCTGAGCGATCCGGTCGGCCCGATCAAGATGCGCGCGATCGGCCTTGTGATGGTGCTCAGCGTGGACAGGACCGCTTCCAACCACTCCTCGCCGTCAATCATCTCGTGAAGCGTGTTGATGCGCAATCCGAGCGAGTCTGTGTCGACGGGAGCTTTGTGAGATTCAGACAGTCGGAGCGTTACCAGCGCTCCTGGATTGGCGAAGTCATCTTGCGCTGTCGCACCGATTGTCGCTACGAACGCGTCGGTCCTCATGGGGGCTGGTATGTCGTTGTCACGCACGAGCACGACCCGCCCTTGCCCATCCGGAACATCGAAGCTGGTCGCCACCGACGCTTCGCCGACGATGGCCACGCGAAGGGAACGATTTTTTGCCGGCTCCGGAAGCGCCAGATCCCGCACTGCATTGCGGTATGCTGCGAAGCATGGCAGCACGCGCACCCCTTCGCGCTCGACGAGCAAACGATGGGGCCCCGGCTGACAAGGGCCAAAGCGGTGCTTCGTTACCCTCGCTTCGCGCCGTCCTTCGGGCGTGACCTCCAGGGAAAGCACAGTATCGACAGCGAATGACCATGGAGAGGCGCGGTTATCGACGGCTTCCTCGACCAGAATGAGCATCCATCCTTGTTCGACTGCCAACTTACACAGTCCGTCGACTGTTTCACGCGGTACGCTCGCACCCAGGTTGTAGCCATCGCTCAGTGAGTCAACGACCACGACACACGGGCTGCATCCGCGGCCGTCGCTGATGCGCAGTAGATCGAGGATCATTTGCCCGAGGTCCGGGTCGACCCCGTCATCGGCTGCCACCATTCCCATTTCGGTCATGCCTACGACGAGCGTTGGGCCATCTTCGCTGGCCTTGCGCGCTTCTGGCTGCGCGAGATCTATTGCTGTCTTCGGGTCGAAGCTATCAAAGCCCATACACTGCGCGATCACTTCGCTCGGCAGCACTTCGATGCACACATAAAGCACATCTCCGCCGACGGCACGCGCCATGCGCAAGGCGATATCGGTGGCGAGTACGCTCTTGCCCGCTCCGGGTCCTCCACGCACGAGGAGTGTCGCGCTCTCCGCGCTCGAGCCAGCGATGCGCCGGAGCAAGCGTACCCCGCCTCCGAGCACGAGGTCGAGGCCAACGCTGCCGGAGGGGACGGTGCGGACGAGGTCGGTCATGCTGCCCGAGGTTGCTGCGCGGGGACGGCGTGAGCTAGAAAGCGCACGCGCCCGCGCGCGCGCTGGGAGGCGGAATGCGCAGTTCTGCGCAGGCCTGGTCCAGTCTCGCGTGCAGGAGCGACCGCGCCGCGAGAAGGCCCGCCCGACACGACCGGGCCGAATTTTTCCTCGATTTCGATCATCTCGAGCACTCGCTCGCGCTCGATGGCGCGATCCTGCTGGGTCATTGCGTACCTCCTTGCCTAGCGTGTGCGACCGCTGAACCCAGCGGCCCACGTCGCGTCTCCGAAGAATACCGGAAACGAGCCGCCCGCGCGATGGGCCGCGTTACCTATCCGACGCATGCCCCAGCCCGTATACACGTTCGCGCTCGGTCCTTCGGCGTGGAGACCGATCTTCCCGTCGACGCCCAGGTCGAAGCTTCGATCGATCGCCGCGCACATGAGCTGGCGTCCGACACCCTTCACGCGTTGCTGCCGACGGTCGCGGGAGGGACAGTCCGGTCGAATGCTTGGGCCAATCGCGACGTATTCGAGCCAGAGCAAGCGGTGGTTCGCGGGTAGGAGAGCGTCGAGCCCAAGCTGCTGTGTGGTCGCTGGGCCGGTCGTCACGAGGACACCAAACAACTCGCCGGATGCCCCTGCTTCCAGCTCATCAGCGAGCACCAGCCAGTCCGAATTTTCATCCAGGTGGAGGTCGCTGATCCCGAACGTCCGCCAGGGCCAATCTCTGTCGAGCCAGGTCTCGGGTCCACGTTCCAGCATGGGCAACCACAATTTTTCCAGGTCGGCCCGATCCGCCGACGTGCCAGATCGCAGGCATGCTTGGTAAGCGATGCCGGTCTCGGTGACGATCTCGACCTGTCGCACGTCGTCGTTTGCTTCAGGGAGCGGTGAGAACCGTCTGGGCCACGCCGAGTAACTATTCCATGTATTCTATGTTTGCAAGACAGCTCCTTCAGGCGTGCGGGCTTCGCCTGAATAACTGAGCCGCGGTCGCTACTGCGACCAGATCGCCGCCAGATCGAGCTCCAGCGCGTCGAACGGCTCGGCTCTCACCTTCGCGTCGTCTTCGTAGGTCTCGACCAGCATCCACAGCGCGCCTTCGAGCCGGTAGATCTCGAGCGTCCGCAGGAGCGGGCTGAGCAGCCACACGTGCTTCACGCCTTCGCGCCGGTAGATCCGCATCTTCTTGCCGCGATCGACGCGCTCGGTGCGCGGCGAGATCACCTCGCACACCCAGTCTGGAGCGACGTCGTAGAACGCGGGTGTCGCCTCGTCGCCGACCGCGTCGGGCATGCGTTCGCGCTTCCAGGCAGCGCGATCAGGCACCAGTTTATCAGGGCCTTGGCCAAGGTGAATTTCCGGTTCGTTGAGGATCACCCAGCCACCAGGCCCGCCCTCGCCGAGGTCGAACGGGCCGCCGAGCTTCATCGTCAAGCGCGACGCGCTCCGCGTATGCGGGCGCACCGGCCGCGCAAAGCTGAAGAGCTCGCCGTCGAGGATCTCGGCGACCATCTCGGGCGGCACGGCCTCGAACGCCGCCTCGACTTCGGGCGAATTGCGCGCGGGATCCAGGCCTTTGGGCGTCGCTGCGCTCATGGGGCCCGAGCCTAGCACGCGCGCCCGCGCCCTCGCGGCCTCACGCGGGCGACCCGCTCGCGCCGATCGCCCGCACCGCCGTGAGCTTCCTCGTCGCCAGGATGGTGTGGAGCGCCGTGATCCGCCCCGCGGCGTCGATGTCGACCCGGAGCACGAACCGCGGAGCCTCTTTCACGGTGGTGCCGTCGCGCTCGGCCACCAGGGCGGGGAGGCCGTTGAGGATCCGGATCTCCCAGCGGGACACGCCCGGGCCCATGCGCTTGATTCCCACGTTGAGCTTGGCCACGTTCGCGGCGCCGACGACCGGGCGCCTCGCCGCGAAGAACTGGCCACCTCCGTCGTTCAAGGCCACCACGCCTTCCGCGAGCTGCGCCTCGACGGCGGCGACATCGTCGCTCATCAGGCTGGTCAGGAAGCGTTGCAATGCTCCGGCGGAGCGCGCCACCAGATCGGGTGTTGGCCGACAGCGGCTCTGCTCGTAGGGCAAGAGCGCGCGCCGCGCGCGGTGGTGGGTGGTCTTCACGTTGCTCGCCGAGAGGCCCAGCGCGGCGGCGGTCTCCTCGACCGAGTAGTCGAACACGTCGCGGAGCAAGAGCACCGCGCGCTGCTGCGGCGTCAGCGCTTCGAGGGCCAGCAGGAACGCGAACGAGACGCTCTCCAGGAGATCGTAGCGGCCCTCGGTGGTGCCTTCGCCGGCGATCTCGAACGACGGGAGCGGCTCTTCGGCCTCGGCCTCGGCCTCGATCGGCGAGGGGAGCCACGGGCCCACGTAGGCCGTGCGGCGGCGCCTCCGGAGCGCGTCGCGGCCGAGGTTCACCGCGACGCGGACCAGCCAGGGTTTCCAGGGCTCGGAGGTCCGCGCGGGCGGGCGCTCCATCGCGCGGAGGAAGGTCTCCTGCACGAGATCGTCGGCGTCGGCCGCGCTCCCCGTGAGCCGGTAGCAGAGCCCGCGGAGCAGGCGCTCGTGCTCGCGGAAGGGCGCGGCGACGTCGACGCTCACGCGGCTCTCGGGAGCGCCAGGCGCTCGCTCACCAGGTCTGCGCAGGCGCTCGCGCTGGCGAAGACGGCGTCGGCGAGCAGGCCCTTCGGACCGACCCAGTCGCCCGCGAGATAGAGGCCGGACACGCCCGGGACCTCGACGCCGGGGCGCCCCGCGAGGCCGCCCATCGCCGCCGTCGGGAGCGCGTTCGAGGCGATCATCGAGGGCAGGAACCGCTTCTCCACCAGCACCTCGCGCCACCCGGGTTGCAGGCGATCGAGCAGCGCGGTGAGCTCGGCCTCGTCGGCGCGAGCGTCGCCTTCGGGCGCGTAGTGGAGCAGGTGAATCACCGCGCCGCCCTCGGGCGCGAGCTTCGCCGTCGCGGTGTGGACCGACGCGTAGAGCGGGCGATCGACGCCGAGCGCGAACGTGGCGCGCGGCGCGGGCAGCGAGCGGAGCGCGACGTCGAGGCACGCGACGCGCACCGGGAGGAGATCGCGTGCGTACCCGGCGAGGATCGCGCTCGCGGGGAGGAGCGCGCTCGCCGCCGCGGGGCTCGCCGCGACGATCACCGCGCTCGCGGCGATCCGCGTTCCATCGGCCAGGATCACGCCGTTGACGGTGTCGTCCATCGTGGCCACCGCGGTCACGCGGGCGCCGGTGCGGATCGTCACGCCGGCCGCCTCGGCTGCGCGGCGGAGGCCACGGACCAGGGTCTGCCAGCCGCCGTCGAGGTAGAGCACGTTGTGCTTGTACACGTGCTGGAGCTGCGCGACAGCCGCGCCCGCGCTCAGCCGATCGAGGTCGCCGGAGTAGGTCGAGACGCGGAGGAACGCCGAGACCAGCGCCTTCGCTTCGGCGGTGCGGAGCGCTCGATCGAGCCACGCGGTGACCGAGACGCCGTCGAGCGCGGCCGCGTCGATCCAGCCCACCGTGCCGAGCAGCTTCGCGAAATCGAGCTTCGCGGTCAGGCCGCACACGTCGGTGCTGACCAGCGAGAGGAAGCCCGTCGGCAGGGTGTGAAGCCCGTCGCCCAGCGCCGCGAAGCCGCCCGCGACCGGCGGCTCGCGGCCGGGGTAGGCGACGCCGAGCGCGTCGAGCGCGGCGACGGCCGGCCCGCCGCGGTAGAGCGCGTGCGCGCCGAGGTTGAGCGCGAAGCCGTGCTTTTCGGTGGTCGCCGCGCGGCCGCCCGGCTCGCTCGCTTTCTCCAGGAGCACCACGGAAAGCCCTGCTTTTGCGGCCATTGCCGCCGCGGTGAGCCCGCCGAGCCCTCCGCCGATGACCACGAGGTCAATTGATCCAGTCATGAGTTCGTGCCTTTCTGGGGGCACCACGATCCATGGCCGAAAAAGGTTACAAGCCGCCGCCCGAAAAAGAAGCGCCCGAGACCCGGCTCTTCGCCACCGCCGCGCGCGGGACCGAGGGCGCGCTCCGCGACGAGCTGCGCGAGCTCGGCTTTCGCGCGGTGCGGGCCGAGCGCGGGGGCGTCCGCTTCGGCGGCGAGCTCGCCGAGGGGGCGCGCGCCTGCCTGGAGCTGCGCACCGCGAGCCGCGTGCTCTACCGCCTCGACACGTTCCCGGCGATCGACGGCAACGCGCTCTACGAGGGCGTGCGCGCCATCGACTGGAGCCCGTACCTCACGGCGCAGCACACCCTCTCGGTGCGATCGGTGGCGCGCGACAGCCGGCTCACCCACTCGCAGTTCGTGGCCCAGAAGACCAAGGACGCCATCGTCGATCAGCTCCGCGAGCGCTGGGGCGCGCGGCCCTCGGTCGATCGCGCCGA
>JBDTXR010000161.1:0-17855 GCA_040006075.1 Byssovorax sp.
CGTGCGACGAGGGCGGCGCGACCGGATCGGCCGAGAAAACCCGGGGCGGCTCGCCGTCGAGGCGGCGCAGGATCTCGCCGATCGTCGGCCGCTGCGCCGGCGCGCGGCGCAGGCACTCCACGCACAGCTGCGCGAGATCCTCCGGGATCCCCGCCGCCAGCTCGGCGGGCGCGCGCGACTCCGACCAGCGCTTCGCGAGCAGGATCTGCCGCGTATCGCCGACGAACGGGAGCTGCCCCGTCAGCGCCTCGAAGAGCATCATCCCGATCGCGTAGCAGTCGCTCGCGGGCCCGGCGGCCTCGCCCAGCGCTTGCTCGGGCGCCATGTACTCCGGCGTCCCGATGATCAGGCGCGGCCCCGACACCGGCGCGGCGCGGCGCCCTTTCTGCACCGTGGCCAGGCCGAAATCGAGGATCACCACCCGCCCGGCCGTCGTCACCAATACGTTGGACGGCTTGAGATCCCGGTGAACCTGGCCTGCCCCGTGGATCGCCGCGACCCCGAGCGCGAGCTGCCTCAGCGCCCGCCGGAGCACCTCGACGTTGCACGCCGGCTGGACGAGCCGCGGCGACGGCGACGATGTGGACGACGTGGACGACGTGGACGACGCCGCGCCCGGCGGCAGCGGCGAGCGCATCGTCACCGGGATCATCCGCGAGCTCTGGACCTCGACGGTCGACTGATCGGCCTGCGCCGGCCGCGGGGCGAGCCCGTCGCGCACGTGCGCGAGGAACGAGACCCCGTCGATGATCTCCATCGACAGGAACCACGCGCCGTCCTCCGACACCAGCTCGTAGAGCGCGACCAGGTTCTCGTGGGTCAGATCGGCGAGGGCGCGAAACTCGTTCTTGAGGGCGCCGAGGCTGTTCGGATCGAGGCGCGTCAGCGTCTTCAGCGCCACCTCGGCGCCGCGCTCGCGATCGAAGGCGACGTGGACGACGCCCATCCCGCCCTCGCCCAGCACGCGTCGCCGCTCAAAGCGTCCTTCGGCGGATGGGTCGCTCATGCCGTCGCAGCTTGCCACGGCGCGTGGCCGCTTGTCTCCGGGCGCGGCGCCCCCGGCGCGACGGCGGCCCCGCGCCGCGGGGCTACGGCCGAGACGACCGCACGGGCACCGAGGGCGGCTCGGTTGGAAGCTTCACGGTGAAGGTCGAGCCGCGGCCCTCCTGGCTCTCGACCGACACCGATCCTCCGTGCTGGGTGACGATATCGCGGATCCCGGCGAGGCCGATGCCGGTGCCCGGGATCGAGGTGCGGAGGGCGTTGTCGCCGCGCGAGTACCACTGGAAGACCCGGCCGAGATCGCTCGCGCTGATCCCGATCCCCTCGTCGGTGACCCGCAGCAAGGCCCAGGTCGTCGCGCCTTCGCGGATCTGCTCGAGCTCGACCTGCACCTGCCCGCCGTCGGGGCTGTACTTCACCGCGTTCGAGAGGAGATTGTCGATGACGCGAACGATCCGCTTGGGATCCCACGTGCCGACCAGCGGCTCGGTGGCCACGCGGAGCGAGAGGACGTGATCGGCGGTGACCTCGCTGTACTGCTCGACCGCGGCGCGGGTGAGCGCGACGAGGTCGGTTTGCTTCAGCGAAAGGCCAATCGGCATCCCGGCGTGGAGCAGGGCCGCGTCGATCAGCTCGTCGATCAGCTTGTTCATCCGGAGGACCTGGCGCTCCATCTTCTTCAGCACCTCGCGGCCCTCGGCCCCGACCTCTTCCTCGAGGAGAGCGATGCCGAGCCCCATGGTGTTGAGCGGGTTCTTGAGATCGTGCGACACGAGCGAGATCAGCTCGTCGCGGGTGCTGACCGCGCTCCTCGCCTGATCGAGCGCCGCTTGCAGCTCGACCTTGCCGGCCTCGACCAGGGCCTCGTTCCGCTTCCGTTCGGTGATGTCGGTGTACGTGCCCATCTTTCGCACGGGCCGACCGCCGCGGTCGTAGGTGGCTCGGCCCTGGCTCAGCACCCAGACCACCTCGCCGCCGGCGCGGACGACGCGGAACTCGGCGCGGTAGGGCTGATGCGCGTCGATGGCCACCTGCGCGGCGGCGACGACGCGCGTGCGGTCGTCGGGGTGGACGCTGTCGAGCACCCCGTCGAAGGTGCCGTCGAAGTCGCGCTCGGAGATCCCGAAGAGAGCATGGCACTCGGGCGACCAGGTCATGGCGTCGCTCTTGAGATTGCGAGTCCAGATCCCGGTCTTCGAGGCCTCGAGCGCGAGCCGGAGCCGGGTGTTCGTCACCCGGAGCTCGACCGCCATGGACCAGCGCTCCACCGCGTTCTCCACGGTGCGGCTCAGGCTCTCGGCCGTCATCCACGCTTTGCCCGCGTAGTCCTGCGCTCCGGCGCGGAGCACGGCCTTTCCAATCGCGTGATCGCCCGCGCCGGTGAGGACCACCACCGGGCACACGCCGTCTCCGTCGATGCGCCGCAGATCCGCGAGGATCTCCAGCGCGTCGGCGTCGGGCAGGTGAAAGTCGAGGATCACGCAGTCGGGGGGCCCGCTGGTCAGATCGAGGATCGCGCGAATGCCAATCTCGGCGGTCTTGGCCTCGATCAGCTCGTAGCGTCGACTCGAGCCCTGGAGGAGGAGGCGACGCACGTCGGCCCGGTCTTCGGCGCTGTCGTCGATGATGACCACCCGCCAGCGCGGCTCGGCCGACGGGACCGACGGTCGGCTCACGAGGGGCGCCCCGACGCGTCGGCCAGCGCGCTGCGCATCCTGGCCTTCATTGCAGGTCTCCTTCCAGGGTGAAGAAGAACGTGGTCCCCTTCCCCGGGATCGAGGTGAGCCACACGTGGCCGCCGTGCCGCTCGACCAGCTTCTTCACGATGGTCAGCCCGGCGCCGGAGCCGCCGCCGTACTCGTCTCGCCCGTGCAGCCGCCGGAACATCTTGAACACTTGATCGTGATGCCGCGACGAGATGCCGATCCCGTCGTCGCCGACGAAGTACACGACATGACCCGCGGCCCCGGCCGGCGCCGGTCCGCGGTCCCCGGCCTCGTCGGGGCCGAGATACCCAATCTCGATCCGGCGACAGGGCTTGTCGCTGTACTTCATGGCGTTCGACAGCAGGTTGACGAACACCTCCCGCACCCGCACCCGATCGCACCGCGTCGACGGCAGCCGGCGGGGAATGACGATGTCGGTCCGCCGCTCGGTCCGGCGGGCCTCGACCATCTCCAGGGCCTCGCCGAGCACCTCGTCGAGGTCGACCAGGCTCGGATCGAGCAGCTCCCTCCCGACCTTGGAGAAATGAAGGAGCGAGTCGAGCAGGCTATCCATCCGGACGGTGAGCCGCATCAACGCTTCGAGCTTCTTGCGGTGCTCTTCGCTGACGCCGCTGGCCTCTTCGAGGAGCTGATGAGCGTACTTGCGCACGCCCCGGAGCGGCTCTTTCAGATCGTGGCTGGCGAGGCTGGCGAAGGTGTCGAGGTCTTCATTGCTCCGCGTCAGATCGGCGTTCATGTCGGCGAGCCGCTCGGCCTGGTCGACGACCAGCTCGATCAGCAGGATCCGCAGGCGACCGGCGGCGTCGATCTCCACGGGTTTCCACGGGAGCGAGCGCCGCGCCACCGACTCGACGAAGAGCTCGAAGCTCTTGCGCGGCGTGAGGCGCGGGCCGTGCGGGCCGGTGACCATGGGCTTGTCGTCGGGGTTACCGCCCCAGGTGATGGTCTGGATCGTCTCGGGGCGAAACCAGAGCAGGATATTCCGACGCGAGGGCGAGAGGGGCACCGCGAGCAGGCCGCTGGCCACGTCGGCGAAGGCCGCTGCAGGCGGGTAGTCGCGGGCGAGCGCGTCGGTCGCGTACACCGGCAGGGCCGCGGACTCCAGCTCTCGTCGGTCGTACAACCACGCTCCCAGGGCGTCGAGCTGGGCGTCGGTCGGGGTCTTGCCGACTCGCCACCAGCGCTTGCTGTGGTAGACGGCGGCGCCGCCGGCGTCCATCGCGTCGAGGAGCGTCGGAGCACCGGCGGTCATGGCCTCTAGCCCCTGCTCGCGGGCCGCGGCGGCGACGAGCTGCTGATGAACGCCCTCGAGCTGGAGTCGGTAGAGGAGCTGCTCGCGATCCTCTACTGCCTTGTGCTGGAGCGAGACCACCTGGGCGAAGAACTCGCACGCTGCCCGCATCTTGTAGGGGACGGCGGCGGGACCCGAGTAATGGTGACAGGCGATGAGGCCCCAGAGCTCCCCGTCGCGCCGGATTGGCATGGTGAGGGCGGCCTTCACCCCCATGTTTTGCAGGTACTCCGTGTACATGATCGACGGCCCGCGGAGCGCGCAGAACGTCATCGTGAGGGGTTTGCCGGTGTCCGGGTCGACGAGCGGGCAGAGCTCGGCGAGCTCGGCGCCCACGTCCGGGACCGGGCGGATCCAGATCTGTTTGAAGATCTCGCGGGCGGGCTGGGGGATGTCTTCCGCGGGGTAGTGGAGCCCGAGCCATGGAGTCAGATCCGCGCGGCGGCTCTCGGCGACGACCTCGCCGTGGCCGTCCTCGTGGAAGCGATAGACCATCACCCGATCGAGGCCGCTGAGGGCGCGCACCTCTTCGCTGACGCTCGCGCAGAAGTCGCGGACGCTGCGGGCGCCCTGGAGCCGGCTCACCGACTTCTTCAGCGCAGCGTAGTAGTCCGTCTCGGGGGACACCTCGCCGCGCCCCGTGGCCTCGAGCTCGACCACCATCACGCCGCCGGTGGTGTGAACGATGACGTCGAGCGGAGGAGCGCCGCCCCGCGCTGCGAGGGTGAACACGTAGAGCGGGTTGTTCTCGGTGGGCTCGGCCCGGACGATCTCGCGGATCCGCGTCTGGCCACCGGCGCCGAGCACCGCCGAGATCGGCTGCCCGAGCAGGGCCGGAGCCGGAATGCCCAGCCATCGATCCACGTTTTCGCTCACCTGAGCGATGGTGAGATCCGCGAGCCGGAGCACCAGCAGCACGCCGTGCGCCTGGATGCAGCCCGGCGTCTGGACGGGCTCGGAGTCACAGTTGGTGATCGTGGTGCCGTAGCGCTTGATGCTGTACGGCTGCCCTTCCCAGGGGAGCGTCTCGGCGGGGCTCGGGGGGATCGTCATGGCCTTGAGGGCTCGCACCACCGACGCAGCAAACGAAACGTGGCCTTGGCCTCGTGGACCATCTCGTCTTCTGCCCGGCGCGTGAGCGCGAAGCCGGTGACCGCGGCCCCGAACGCGCGCCACATCTCGCCGGTGCGCTCGCCGTACCCGTGAAAGAAGCGGCCGCCGCTCTCCTTCGTGATCCCGAGTCTCGCGCTCAGGTGTCGACTGATGATCTGCCCGCCGAGCGACGCGCCCTCGAGCACGTACATGACGCCGAGGGCCGCCGCCGTGGTGGCCACCCGAGGCACCTCGTCGCAGACTGGCAACACCGCAGGATCGCCCGCTCCGAGCGCGCGGAGATCGCCTTCGATCAGGGGCGCTTTCGCCCGCTCCGCCGGATCGAGGCCCAGCTCGCGGAGCCCGGCACACCGGCCCAGACTCGCCTCGACCGGGCGCCAGAAGCCGTGAAACCGCTGGAGTGTTCGCGTATAGGTGGCCAGCGTCAGGGCTTCGTCCAGGAGGCCCAGAGTCTGCTCAATCGCCTGGTGCTCGTCCCGGGTCTGCTCGCGCAGGGCGGCGAGAACGTGCTTTCCATCCGCCTGCGGCCCCCGTCCGAGCGCAGAGACGGCACGCGGCTCGCCCGAGGCGGGCACATCGGGCGGCGAACGGGGGATATCCATGAGAGCTTGGGGATTTGTGAGCCAGGATTGGCCCGGTTTGAAGGGCCGGACGCTACGCCGCGCCCCCTTCTCCGTCAATCGACGATTTGCGGCGACGCGGTCCGCTCCAAGGGGAGCTTGACGATGAACGTCGACCCCCGCCCCTCCGTGCTCTCCACCGTGATCGAGCCCCCGTGCTGCTCGACGATATCGCGCGCGCCGGCGAGCCCGATCTCCATCCCCTCGATCGTGGCTCGCCGCGCGCTCTCAACGCGCGAATACACATGAAAGATTCGTGCAAGATCGTCCACGGGAATGCCCATGCCTTCGTCGCGGATCCGCAGCACCGCCCAGCTCGCGCTCTCCTCGCGGACGGCGCTCAGGGCCACACGCACGGTCCCACCAGCCGGGCTGTACTTGACCGCATTGGAGAGCAGGTTGGCGACGACACGCTCGATCCGTTTGGGATCCCACATCCCCACGAGCACCTCGGCCGGGAGCTCCAGCTCGATGCGATGCTCCGGCGCGAGCTGCTGAGTCTCCTCGACGAGCGCGCGCGTGACGCCGACCAGATCCATTTCTCGAAGCTGGAACGAGAGCGGCATCCCCGCCTGGAGCTGGGCGGCGTCGACCAGCTCGTCGACCCTCTCGTTCGTTCGCTGGGCCTGCGAGCTCATCCTCTTCAAGAGCTCGCGGGTGCGATCGTTCAACGCCGCCTCGACCCGCTTTCGCTCGTCGATGTTGGTGACAGTACCCGTCACGAGGAGCGGAGCACCTCGCGAGTCGTAGCTGGCGCGGCCGAGGCTCTCGACCCAGCGCGCCGCCCCTCCGGGCAGGACCACGCGGAACTCGACGCGGTAGTGCGCGTGATCGACGGTCGCGACGCGTTCCGCCGACCGCAGCCGCTCGCGGTCGTCGGGGTGCACGAGCCGGTAGAACCCGGCCGCGGCGCCGTCGAACGATCCCTCCGCGACTCCGTAGATCGCATAGCAGTCGGGCGACCAGGTGACTGTCTCGGACGTCAGATCATGAGTCCAGATCCCCGTCCTCGAGGCCTCGAGAGCCAGCCGCAGCCGGCCCTCGCTCGCCCGGAGCTCGCGGGTCATGGCCCACCGCTCCATGGCGTTCTCGACCGCGCGCGTGAGGCTCTCGCCCGTCATCCAGGCTTTGCCGACGTAGTCATGCGCGCCGGCCCACAGCACCGCTCGGCCGGACTCC
Source organism: Byssovorax sp. (assembly GCA_040006075.1). Taxonomy (GTDB): domain Bacteria; phylum Myxococcota_A; class Polyangia; order Polyangiales; family Polyangiaceae; genus JANYGI01. Next base: position 6,933 of record JBDTXR010000161.1, read on the forward strand.
GGCGAGTCGTCGCCAGTGATGATCACCACGGGACAGACCGCGTTCCCATCCGCTCCCAGGACCTCCGCGAGCACCTCGGGAGCATCGATGTCCGGGAGGCGATAATCGAGGATGACGCAGTCGGGAGCCCCCTCGGGCGCGTCGAGGATCGCCCGCACCCCTGCCGCCCCGGTGGTCGCCTCGACGAAGTCGAACACGCATCGAGACCCCTGCAAGAGGAGCCGACGGACCTCGGCCCGGTCGTCCGGGCTGTCGTCGATGATGACCACCCGCCGACGCGGAGGCGGTGCCCTCGACGAGCCTCGCGTCACCGGCTGTCCGTCGCGCGGCCCACGCGCGCGGCAGGCGGGATCCAGAGCTGATCGAGACCTCGAGCCAGGCTCCCGAGACAGGCATTCACCCGCCGGTCGGGGAAGACACGAGGAGCGGAGGTGATCTCAATCGCCATCGGGGTCGCAGGCCTCGTGCTGGGCTCGCCGACTGTGCGGTCAAGTCGTAACGGCAATTGCACGGCCCGCGATTGGTGTCAATCAGGGATCTCCGACCCCTGTGAGGCAGGACCCGAATCGCGGAGGCAATCGAGGAAACAGCACGTTTCTGCCGGATCTGCTGCGGGCAACGACGTCTACCTCACGGTTCTCGTCCTCGTCTCCCGTCCCTCGTCCTCGGCTTGTCCTGGTCGAGCTCGGCCTGGGAATCATTGCTGATGACGCTCTTCCACGCGAATCGGACCCGGACAACCGCAAGGGTCGCAAGTCCCGAAAAGACACGGTTTCTCCGGCCCCTTGCGACCCTGGCGCCGTTGCCGTCAAATTCTCCTCTGCTCCGCCGCAGCAGGATGGAGATCGAGATCCTGGAGCGAGAGCCGAGGCCGTGACGCGCGCCATCCCCCTCTGGCATTCAAAGCGGGCCTCCGGCCGGGAAACAAGAAGGCCGCTGCCAACGCCGAGAAGAGCCAGACCAAGCCGGCTTGAACCAGGGCGCACGCGGAGAGGATCAACTCACGAGCCCTCTCCCCTGCGCTTTTTGCGTCTCGACGCCTCCGCGTTGAATTCCCGCTCTCCATATCAGCCGCGAGGCACGGTGAGCACGAACGTCGTCCCCTCTTCGGCGGTGGAGCGCAGGGCGATGTGGCCGCCGTGGGCCACCGCGATCTCGCGGACGATATAGAGGCCGAGCCCGACGCTGCGCGAGCCGAGCTTGGCCTCTTGATCGCCGCGGCGGAGCGGCTCGAACATCTGGGGGCGGAGGGCGGCGGGGATCGGCGGCCCGAGGTTGTGGACCTGGAGCTCGAGGGTGGCCTCGGCGATGACGCTCGTGACGGTGACCGGCTCGGTGGGGGTGCCGTAGACGAGAGCGTTGGTGACCAGGTTGGTCACCACCTGCGCCAGGCGATCGGCGTCGCCGCGGCCTTCGCCTTCGCCCAGGCGGCGGTGCTCGATCGCGCGGCCTGGCCAGGCCATCTTCACCTCTTCGAGGCAGTCCGCGACGACGGCATGGATATCGATTGGCCGGCGCGCCACGCGCAGGCCGCCGCCGAGGCGCGCCTGGGTGAAGTCGAGGAGATCGGCTATCAGCCGGTTGGCGCGCGCGGCAGAGGCCGTGATTCGACGGATCACGGGGGCGTTGTCGCCGGAATCGAGATCGCCGAGCAGCTCGGCGCCGAGCATCACCGCGTTGAGCGGGTTGCGGAGATCGTGGCTGACGATGCCGATGAGCTGCTCCGCGAGGATAGCGCGCTGCTGCGCCTCGGCCTGTTGATGGCGGAGCGCCTCCTCGGCGCGGCGGCGATCGGTGATGTCCTCGAGCACGCCGGAGAACTGCACGGGCTGGCCGTCGTCGTCGAAGAAGGCCTGTCCGGTCGACCGGACGAAGCGCTCGACGCCGTCGGCGCCGACGAGCGGGTACTCGATCGAGTACGCGGCGCGCACCGACGGATCGAGGGCCGCGGCGACGGCCGCCTCGTCGCGCGCGCGATCGTCGGGGTGCATGTGCCCGGCGTAGGTCGCGGCGGTGATCTCCTCCAGCTCGGGGCGGCCGAGCAGCACCGCGACGCCGCGCTCGTAGCGCCGCACGCCGCCTGGCAGCTCCGCGCTCCAGACGCGCAGGTTCGCCGACTCGAGCGCGAGGCGGAGGCGCGCCTCGGCGACGGCCCGCGCGGCGTCGGCCTCGCGAGCGCGAAAGAGCAGGTCCTCGGCGCGCTTGCGGGCGAGGAGGAGCTCGCGCTCGTACTTGCGCCGATCGCTGGCGACGAACACCGCGATGTCGACGAGCGTCCGGACGCCCGGGACCGCCGCTCGCCGCGCGGCGTTGACCAGCACCGGCAGCACGCGCCCGTCGCGGTGCTTGAGCTCGAGCTGGACCTCGGCGACCGAGCCCTGGAGCTCGAGGAGCGGCGACCAGTGCGTCTGGTGGAAGAGCTTGCTGCCCATGGTCAGCAGCGACTGGAAGGTCCGACCCACGAGCTCCGGCGCGGCGAACCCGGTGTAGGCGCACATCGTCGCGCTGACGCGCACGATGGCGCCCTCGGCGTTGATCGTCAGCAACCCGCACGCGGCTCGCTCGTAGGCGTCGCCGATCTCGGATGGGTCGCCGGGAGCGCGCTCGATCACGGCTCGAGGAATTCGCGCATGCTCTCGATGATGGGGCCGGGCGCGCTGAGGTGCGGGCAATGGCCGATGTTCTCGACGACGCGGAGCGTGGCGTTGGGCAGCGTCCGGGCCAGGTAGTCGCCGACGAAGCGCGGCGCGATCAGATCGTCGGAGGACTGCACCACCAGCGATCGCGTGGTGAGCTTCGGCAGATCGGCGCGGTTGTCGCCCGAGAACGTCACCCGCGCGAAGTGCTTGGCGATCTCCGGATCGGTGCGGCAAAAGCTGTTGGTGAGCTCGGCGCCGAGCTCGGGCTGGTCGGGCGCGCCCATGATCTTCGGCGCCATCGCGCTGGCCCAGCCGAGGTAGTTGCTGTCGAGGGTGTCGAGGAGCGAGGCGATGTCGGAGCGCTCGAAGCCGCCCTGGTAGTCGCCGTCGTTGATGTAGCAAGGCGACGGTCCGATCATCACCTGGGCGCGAAAGCGCGAGGGCTCGGCGACGCCCGCGAGCAGGCCAATCATCGCGCTCACGGAGTGGCCGACGAACACCACCGGGCCTCGCGCGAGCTCGCTGGCGATCGCCAGGACGTCGCGCGCGTGGCCCTCGAGCGTGCCGTATTTCTTGCGATCGTAGGCGCCGAGATCCGAGCGGCCCGAGCCGACGAGATCGTAGAGGATGATGCGGTAGCGATCCTCGAAGGCCGGCGTGAGCAGCCTCCACATGTTCTGATCGCAGCCGTAGCCGTGGGCGAAGATCATGTCGATCGGGCCGCGACCGAGGACATGGATGTTGTGGCGTTCGATGAGGGTTTTCGACATGGCGAGACCACGGTCATAGCAGAGGGTGGCGCCGGGAAAAAAGTGGCGCTTCCTGCTCTACCGCGGCGGAGCAAATTTCCAGCAGGCGGGGCGCGACGACCGGCCCTCGGCGCAGCCCTGGCGCTCGCCGCGCAAAGCGAGCGTCGGTCACCCAGCTCCCCGACAAGCCTCCTCGCCCGCGCCACGAAATAGCCCCTGGCATGCAGGGTGCTGGGTTGGCCTCGCGGCCCTCGTCGGCCGAGGAGGACGCGTGGACAGCAAGGGGATCGGGGCGACCGGTCAACGCCGCGAGGACGACGGGAATCGACGCGCGACGCCGCGCGGATTACCGACATTCCTGATTGTCGTGTTCCTTGGCACCCTCTGCGCGGCGGGGGGAATTGCGGTGCTCGACATGCTCTCGACCGGATCCGCGCCCGCCGCCGGCCAGCGCGCTCCGTCGTGGCCGGGGCGATGATCGATCGCTGCGGCCTTTCCATCGCCTTTCGCCTGCCAGTGGATGGCTGGCCCAGAGCCTCGTTCCAGAGCGACTTTGGCTTCGAAACGGCGCGGCTCGAGACCGGCGGCGTGACCGTCCTCCAGGCACCGACGCGGGCGGCTCTGGAGGGCGGCGTCACTGGCACCCTCCCCGGCGGCGAGCCCTGCGCCATGCGCCTCGTCACGGTGGACGGCGCGCTCCGGATCGAGGTCGACGCCGCCGGCCGACGCGCGCCACGCGAGGATCGCGTCTGGGCCCGACCCACGCGATCGGCCTGGATCCACGCCTGCCTGGCCCTCGCCGGCTCCGCCGCCGGGTTCGCGGCGAGCTGGTTCTACCTGGTGCGCGCCCGCGCCCTCGAGAGCGCCTGGGCGATGAAGATGGGCTATCACACCGCGGGGTGGCACCTGCTCTTGACGCTCACGCTCTTCCCCGCCTCGGTGTGGGGCCAGCGCCCCGGCATCCGCGCCGTGCAGCTCGTGAGCCTGGTGTTCTTCTTCATCCACGCCGGGATCGCCGTCGCCAACAGCGGGCCTGGAGATCCCGCCATCGCCTTCTGCAACGGCCTCAGCGGCCTCGCGTTCCTGCTCTCCGTCGCCCAGGGCCAGAGGGCCTATCGGGACATGGATCCGATCGTCGCGCTGCGGACTGGCCGGGTGTAGCGGCGCGCGGTCAATGGCAGTGGCCAGTCGCTCGCAGCAGTGGCCGGGCCAGGATCCAGAGCGAGAGCGCGCACCAGGCGACTCCATAGGTGGACGCGGGCAACCGGGCCGTCATCCGCTGGAGGAGGCGTCTCCCGGCGAGGGGCACGAGGAGCCCTGGCAGCGTCGCGAGGGAGAAGAGCGCCATGACAGCCGCGCCCGCGGGGGCGCTCGCCGTGCCCGCTGCGAGCGCCCAGGCCGGCAAGAGGAGCCCACACGGGAGCACGCCTGTCGCCAGCCCGAGCCCGAGCCCGCGCCGGGGGAGGAGCTGGGCCACGAGGCCCACGATGGTGGTGGCGCGCGCGCCGCTCGCCCCGCGTCGTTGGCCGTGGAGCTGCACGAGCGCTGGAGTCCTCGCTTTGCGGCGGAGCAGGGTGATCCCCCGGTAAGCCGCGGCGCCCGCGACCAGCGCGACGGCGACGCCCTCCAGCGCCGCCATGGGCAGGACGCAGAGCGCGTGGCGACCGAGGTGGCCGAGGACCGCGCCGACCGTCGTGTAGGCGACCGCGCGCCCGACGAAATACCCGGCCACGCGCCGCGGAGAGAGGGTATCGCCCGCGCTGCACCCGGCGACCGCGAGCGGCCCGCACATCGCGGCGCAGTGGGCGCTCCCGAGGACGCCTGTCGCCAGCGCCGTCAGAGCGGCGGTTTCGAGGATCACCGGGCCTCCAGGGGCGCGGCCGGGCGCGCGGAAAGCGCCTCGTCGAGGGGAGCCTTCCCCTCGCCGTGGAGGCCGGGGATCGAGCTGACGCGGAGCGAGCTGGCGAGGGTGAGCAGCGACGACGTGAGCATGCTCAGGCCGGCCCAGACCGGGCGGAGCAGGCCTGTGGCCGCCAGCCCGAGGAAGATCAGGTTGTACGCGGTGGACGCGACCAGGTTCTGATAGCCAATCTCGGTGGCCCGGCGGGCGAGGGCGATGGTCCAGGGTACCAGGCGCAGATCGGGGCGGAGCAACGTCACCTGGGCCATCCCTCGCGCGAGGCCGGCCCCGCCGTCCATCGCGAAGCTCGGCCCCGCGGCCGCCAGCGCCGGAGCATCGTTGATGCCGTCTCCCACCATGGCCGTCGTCTTTCCCCGCGCCGCGAGGCGCGTCACCTTGTCGAGCGGGGAGAGCGCCGAGAGCGCCTCGATCCCCAGCGCCGCTGCGACGGCGACCGTGCCCTCGGCCGTATCGCCGGTGAGGATCGAGGCCTGGATCCCCAGCGCGCGCAGCGCCGAGATGGCCTCTCGCGCCTCGGGGCGGAGCGCCTCGCCGATCGAGAACCGCGCGAGGACCACGCCGTCGCGTGCGAGCGCCACCCGCGCCGCCGCAGCCGATCCTCGCGGCGCCGTGCCCGCCTCGTCGAGCCAGCGCGGCGCGCCGAGCGAGAGCGCCCGCCCCGCCGCGTCGCGCCCAATCACCCCGCGGCCGACAACCACTCTTCGATCGGTGAGCGCGGCCGGCTCGGGGTGACCGCGGTCAGCCCAGGCCGCGAGCGCCCGCGCCACCGGGTGGCGACTCCCGACCTCGAGCGCGGCCACGAGACTGGCAATCTCTCCCGTCCCGGCCTCGGAGGTGAGCTCGGCGGCGAGCACGGCGAGGCGCGGATCGGTGAGCGTCCCGGTCTTGTCGAAGGCCACGGAGCGCACGGCGGAGAGCTCTTCCAGGGCCGAGGCGTTGCGGACGCAGACCCCGTGGGCGAGCGCCTTTCGCAAGGCGAGCCAGAGGACGAGCGGAGTCGCCACTCCATAGGTGCACGGACAGGCCGCGAGGACCACGGCGAGGGCGGTCACCACCGCGTGATCGAGCGTGCCGCGCGCCGCGGTGAGGGCGAAGGTGAAAAGCGCCAGCGCCGCGACCAGGGGCACGAGCGCGCCGGCGAAGGCGTCGCCGAGGCGCTGGAGGCGCGAAGGACGCTCTTTGAGGCTCTTCGCCAGATCGGCCAGCCGCTCCAGGGTCGACTCGCGCGCCGAGCGGAGCGCGGTGCAGCGCAGCGGCCCGGCGACCACGACGGCGCCCGCGGGGATCTCGTCGCCGGGCTGCATCGTCACCGGCGCCGCGGCGCCCGTGAGCACCGCGAGGGTGACCTCGACCTCGCCGCCGTCCGCCGCGACGCGGACGTCGACCGGCACGGTCTCCTCGACCTGGATCTGGAGCCGGGCGCCCGCGATCAGGGTGCTTGGCGAGACGCTCCGGAGCACGCCATCTTCCCCCTCCGCGAGGACGCCTCCCCCCACGAGCTGGAGCGAAGGGGCGATGACCCGGCTGGCCCGCGCGCGGGCGCTGGCCTCGAGATAGCGCCCCAGCGTCGTCAGCACCAGCGCCGAGGTCGCGCTGTCGAAATACACGCCGGGTCGACCGCGGACCACGTTGGAAATCGAGAGCGCGTAGGCCGCCGCGGCGCCGGCCACGACGAGGAGATCCATCGTGAGGCGCCGCGCGCGGAGCGCTCGCAGCGCCCGGCGGAGCAGGGGCTTTCCGAGCAGGTACACCACCGGCGTGGACAGCAGCGCCGACGCCCCCCGATAGGCCGATCGCATCCAGCCGAGGTCCGCGCTGCCCCCCGGCTCATAGACGTCCTCGGCGAAGAGGAACAGCGACAGCATCATCACGATCATCGAGAGGAGCAGGCAGAAGGTGATGAGCCCGTAGAGCTCCGACCTCCGCTGCTCCCCTTCGCCGGCGATCTGCGCGGCGAGCTCGCAACCGTAGCAGCAGTATCCCCCGGTGGACGCCGAGCCCAGGCCGCAGTGACGGCACGGAGAGCGCGTGTCGACGGCGTCCACGGGAGGGCTCACGGCGCCGGCGCGCGCCAGGCCGCCAGATCGGGGAAGTAGAACGAAGCACCGTAGATCCCGAGGCCGGTGAAGGCGCACACCCAGACCAGGATGACGAGGATCGGGAGGCGCGACGAGGGGTCGTACGTCATCTTCGTCTCGTGGTTGTCGGTCGCGCTCTCCACGAGATCGGGGAGGCCCGCCTCCATGACCGCCGGACCGGCGACGGCCAAAGGATCCGCCTTACTCGCCGCGGCGCTCATACTCGGCCTCCATCTCCAGCATCTCGTACTTCGATCGCTCCACGTCGACGAACTGCCTGGTCACGTAACACCAGAGCAGCAGGCTGAGCCACCCGGCCGCGACGATGAAGTAGATCGTCACGGGCACCTCGGCGAACCCCTTCACCTCGGTGCCACCGAGGGTGAAGATGAACTCGGCGATCTTGTAGACGAACGCGATCCCCGAGAGGCCGATACCCACGATCATCACCGCCCAGAGCAGGACCTTCTCCCGGTGCTCCATCCGCCCCGTGGCGCCGTAGCGATCGTCACTTTGCTTCTGCATTGGCCTGCTTCTCCTCGCGGGCGAGGACCTCGGGCGTCGCCCAGCTCCCCAGCCATTGAACGTAGGCGATCACCGCCATGCCCTTCTTGTTGGGGACCTCGCCGTCGAAGAACCACGTGTACCTGGGCATCACCGACGACGGGACGACGAGGGTCGGATCGTAGAAGTGCGCCACGTGCCAGTCGTTGGCGTGGAGCCCGCTCTCGCGGATGAGATCCGGCCCGACCCGGCGGGTGCCGAAGAGGTGGGGCAGGAACATCTCGTTCATGTATTCGCCCGCGTAGGACACCTTGCCGAAGCGCCCATCCTCGTTGGAGATGGGGCGCACGAACTGCGAGTGGCAGTGCCAGCACGCCTCGGCGATGTACATGTCGCGGCCGAGCTTGAGCGCGGCGCGGAACGACTCGCCATTGGCCTCACCGTAGTACTGCTTGAACTCGGCGGGGTAGCGGCGCGCGAGATCCTTGAACTCCAGCGAGGCCTCGGGGGCGATCTCCTCCAGCTTCTTGTAGGGGATCTTCGAGAGGTGGGTTATCGGCAAGAGGCCCTCGACCACGACCGAGAGGGCGAAGCAGCCGAGTCCGCCGGCGAGCAGGATGGTGGCGAATTTTTCCATGGTGGGCCTCGTTCAGCTCGCCGCGACGGCGGGCTCGCCGACCACGGGATCCTTCGCGCCGGCGTGACCGCGCGCCGTCATCCACATGTTGTAGACCTGCAAGCACTGACCGCTGATGATCAGGACACCGGCGATGGTGCGGGTGTGCCAGAAGGGCATCGACGCCGTCAGCGAGCGCTCCCACGGAGCGAGGTTCTGCCAGAGGTAGCCTTGCACCACGCCCGCGATCGTCAGATCCAGGAACATGAGGAGGAGGCCGATGGTGCTGAGCCAGTAGTTGAGGCTATTGAGGCGGTCGCTCCACCAGGCGAAGCCGGTGAGCTTGGGCCACAGGTAAACCACCATGCCGAGGATCCAGAAGCTGAACACCCCGAACATGACGAGGTGGGCGTGGGCCACGACCCAGTCGGTGAAGTGGATCAGGCGCTGGAAGGTGAGCGTCGTCTGGAACGCGCACTGGAGGCAGGTGATGAAGTACATCACCATCCCGGTGTAAAACCAGCGGATCGGCAGGCTCGTTCGGAGCATGTCGCCCTTGCCGCGCAGGGTGATGAAGAAGTTGACGATCACGGTGAAGACCACGATCTCCACGGCGATGGTGCTCATCACCGCGCCGTACTGCGCGTACATCGGGATCGGGCTGTAGAAGAAGTGGTGGACGCCGTTCAGCGGATAGAAGAACGCGAGGCCCCAGAAGCCCACGAGCGAGAGGGTGTGGCTCCAGACCGGCTTCTTGAGGATGACCGGCACGAAGTAGTACATCATGCCCCAGCCGAGCGGGGTCACCGTGAGGCCGACGAGATCATGAATGTAGAGCCCCGTCACCGCCGCTCCGCCCGCGCCGGGGACGAAGTACTGCGGGACGAAGTTCCCCATGATGTAGGTGAGCGGCATCCACACCATCATGGCGCCGAAGTACCAGAGGGTGACGTAGAGCTTGCGCGCGCGGATCTTCAGGATCGGCGTCGCCACGTTGGCGATGAGGAGCGCGGCGCCGAGGACCACGAAGGGATCGACGAACGTGGGAGTCTCGCCCCACTCGATGCCTTGCGCCTTGCCGCCGATGATGCCGAGCATGGCGCCGCCGATGATCACCTGCCAGGCGACGAAGACCACCCAGGAGAGCTTCTTCGAGAGGACGCGCTGGCCCGTGAGCCGGGGGACGATCCAGTAGAGCGCCGCCATGAAGTTGTTGAGCAGGAAGCCGTAGGCGATGGCGTTGGTGTGCACCATCCGGAGGCGACCGGGAGACAGCAGCTCCACGCCCGGGAACGGGTAGAGCCGGCTGAGCTGGAGGGCGTAGAGCAGCCCCGTGAAGAGCGAGAGGAAGAAGAACGAGAACCCGGCGACGATGTGCGCCTTGACGATCGGTCTCTCGACCAGCGGTTCGGTGTCGGGCAGCGTGGTGGCGGCGGTGGTCATGAGTCCTCGGCTACTTGCCTCTGGGGGGAGTCGCGGCGCTGGCCGACGGAGCGGCGGTATCGGCGGGAGGCGGCGCGGGCGGCGGAGGAGGTGGGCTCCAGGCGGGCTGATCGGCGAGCGCCTTCTTCATCGCGTAGCCCTCGGGGCTGTCGCGCTTCTGGATCAGCGACTCGACGTAATAGGCCAGGCCCCAGAGCTGCTGGTGAGTCAGCGTCGCGCCCCACGAGGGCATCGCGGTGCCTCCGACGCCCGCCGCGATCACCCGCACCAGCTCTTCCCGGGTCGTCGAGCTCTTGGTGCGATCGATCAGAAAATCCGGCGGGCGGATGGGAGCACCCCAGTCGCTGTCCTTCTCGACCGACCCGTACTGATCGGGGCGGAAGCCGGTGAGCTCGATGTCGTAGGCCTTCATGTGCGCGGCGATCGTCGGCATGCTCACGTAGGCCGGGTGGCAGCTCGAGCAGGCCGCGAGGCCGTGATAGACGCGCTCGCCCTCCTCCACGCCGCGCTCGGGGTGCTTGCGAAAGGGATCGGGCTTGACGGCCACGACGACGCCGGGAGCCTCCTTTTGCCAGACCTCGGAGAAGGTCTTGAGGTAAGCGACGATGGCTCGCTTGTCGTCCTCGCCGATCAGCCGCCACGAGGGCATCGAGGTGCCATTGAGCCCGTGGTTGATCGTCACGAGGAGGTCCTCGTCGCGCGGGAGAGTGCCGGCGGGCACGGCGGCGAACTTGACGCGACCCTTGCGGAAATCGCGCGGCTTCGGGTCGAGGAAGCGCGCGGCTTTCCCCTCCCCGTCCCCGTTCTCGCCGTGGCAACCGACGCAGTAAAGGGAGTACTGCTCCCGTCCTCGCGCGAGCGTGGCCGCCTCCCGGGACGCCGCGCCGTGCAGGACCTCGTCCGGGCCCCACACGTCGGTGGCGCAGGAGGCGAGAGCGCCGGAGAGGCCAATCAACCCCAGCAGCGGGGTGAT
>JBDTXR010000162.1:0-17852 GCA_040006075.1 Byssovorax sp.
TCGCCAAGGCGGACTACGACCAGATCGTGCGCGTGATCGACCGCTGGTGGGGCGGTCCGACCAGCGCTCTCGCGCACCCGATGTTCTTCTACGAGCTCGGGCGCCTCGCGCGCGTGGTCGAGAGCGACGGCATCCTCGTCGGCTTCCTGCTGGGCTTCAATTGCCCCGATGCCTTGGTCGGGTACGTGCACCTCGTCGGCATTCACCCGGACTACCGCCGTCGCGGCGTCGCGCGCCTGCTCTACACGGCCTTCGAGCGCGACTGCGCCCGCGAAGGCTGCACCAGCCTCAAGGCCATCACCACGCTCGGCAACGAGGGCAGCGCCCGCTTCCACCAGGACCTCGGGTGGCACATGACCGAGGTCGAGGACTACGCGGGCCCCGGTCGCCTGCGCATCGTGTTCACCAAGGATCTCGCAGAACGTTGACCTTTGAGGTGACGGGCGTAGGCTCGGCACACGCTTTTTCTCGTTCGCGAGGTGCACCATGCGACCGCGATCCCTCCTTTTCTTCAGCAGCTTGCTCGTGCTGATCTCCGGCTGCGCGACGGCCGCCACCAGCGGGGCAGGCGGCGACACCAGCGGTCCCGGCGGCTCGACCACCGGCAACCCCACCACCAGCGGCGTCACCACGAGCACCGGCAGCAGCCCGACGACGGCGACGGGCAGCGGCGGCGCGAGCACCGGCGTGGGCGGCGCAAGCACCGGCAGCGACGCGACGAGCACGGGGAGCCAGGCCACGTCCACGAGCTCCGGGCCCGTCTGCGCCGAAGATCCTTGCAAGCTCACCGTCCCCCAGTGCGGCTGCGCGGCGGGCCAGCAGTGCTCGATCGACGCGAGCGGCCGCGCGTGCATCCTCTCCGGCAACACCGCCAACGGTCAGGCGTGCGCCGGCCCCGAGTGCAGCCCTGGCCTGCTCTGCGTCAACACCGCGGCGATGGTCAGCACCTGCAGCAAATTCTGCGACACCGACGCCGACTGCACGGCTCCGGGCGGCCTCTGCATCATCGGCCTCAACGACGCGAACATGAACCCCATCCCCGGGGTCACGCTCTGCACCGAGAACTGCGATCCGACCACCAACATCGGGTGTCCGGCCGCCGGCACCGCCTGCGAGGTCGCGCAAGAGTCGGCGGGGCAAATGCGCTTCCTCACCCACTGCACCGCCTCCGGCGCCGGAAAACAAGGCGATACGTGCGTGTCGGGCGCCGACTGCGCCCCCAAATTCGGCTGCTACAACACCACGAACCCCACCGCCGTGAAGTGCCTGAAGAACTGTAAAATGAGCGCGCCCAACGGCTGTCCCGCGGGTACGCAGTGCCTCTTTTTCCAGACGCCCGAGCTCATCGGCGCCGAAGAGTACGGAGCATGTCTCTAGCCTCTCCCCCCCCTCTAGCCTCGCCCCCCACCGCGGCGCCGCCGCCCTCGGTCGGACGTCTGCGCGAGATTGGCCTCTTCGGCGGCCTCGGCGACGACATCCTCGAGACCTTCATCGCGGTCCTCGCGCAGATCGAGCTCCCCCCGGGCTCCAGCGTGTTCCACGAGGGCGAGGCCGGCCGCGATCTCTTCGTGATCCTCGACGGCGAGGTCGAGGTGCTCCGCCGCTCCAAGCGCGGCCACGAGACGCGGGTGGCCCTCCTCGGCCCCGGCGACTGGTTCGGCGAGATGTCGATCCTCGACGTCCTCCCGCGCTCGGCCACCATGCGCGTGGTCGCCCCGGTGCAGCTCCTCCGCTTCAGCGCTCACGATCTCGACGCGCTCTATCGCCGCGATCAGCGCTCGTACTCGCTCCTGGTGCTCAACATCGCTCGCGAGATCTCGCGGCGCCTCCGCGTCGCCGACGGCCTCCTCGCCGATCTGGTGGGCAACATGCTCGACCAGTTCACGCGCCGACCCTGAGCGCCGTGTAACGGGGCCTCAAAGCACGACTGGCACCCTCCAGAGTGCCAGTCTCGATACCCCACCTCGAAGCGCGGCCGCTCCGGGGTGGGCGCCTCTCAGTGCCCGCCTGCGCCGCCCGCGCCGGTGCCGCTCCCGCCCGCGCCACCCGCGCCGCCCGTCCCGCTGCCGGTCGCGCTCGTCGAGCTCGAGCCCGTCGAGCTCCCGGTGGATCCGGTCGCGCCCGTCGCGCTGCTCGTCGCGCCCGTGGACGTGCCTCCAGACTCCCCGCCTGCGCCTGCGGTCGCCGAGCCCCCTGCGCCGACCGCGCCGGTGCCGGTCGAGCCGCTCCCGGTTCCAAACGGTCCCGAGCCCGTGGACGCCGCGCCTCCGGAGCCCCCCGCCATCGCCGAATCGTCGACGCCCGGCGGATCGGGCTGCGGGTTGAAGACGCAGCTCGCCACGATCACCAGGCCAAGAACGGAATATCTGCGCATCATCAGCCTCGTTTTCCGCGCCACGCTACCACGACGAGCCGCTTCAGCAGCCGCCGCCCGCGCCGCCCGCTCCCGTCGCCGTCCCGGTGCTCGTCCCCGTCGACGTGCTGGTGCTCATCGGTCCGCAGCCGCCGCCGCCCCCCATTCCACCGCCGCCCGCGCCGGTCGCGCTCCCCGTGCCAGTCGCGCTGCCCGTGCCAGTCGCGCTCCCCGTGCTCGTCACGCCGCCGCCGGTCGCGCTGGTGCCCGTCGCTCCCGAGCCGGTGGCCGCGTCGGTGGCGCCGCCGCCGCCGGCGCCGCTGCCCGTCCCCGTGCTCGCCGTCAGACCCGGAGGATCGGGCTGCGGGTTGAAGATGCAGCCGGCCACCAGAGAGACCGCGAACAAGGCGACGAGGGCAAGGTTTCGCATGAGGGAAACCCACGGGCTGCAACGGGCGCGCCATCGCAAACGCCCTGGATTCGCCTGCAATCCGCGCAGCGTCGTCTGCCGACACGGCACAGGCTGGCACGGGTTCGGACGCTGGGATCGGTTGGTGCGCCACCGGTCCAGGCTCTATGGTGCGCCGGTGATCACCGATGCAAGCGACCGGGCCGGCCTCTCCGAGCGCCTCGCCGACGTGAAGCGATCGATCGCCGCGGCCACCGCGTCGGCCGGGCGCGCGCCCGGATCGGCGCGCCTCGTCGCGGTCTCGAAGCACAAACCCATCGAGGCCATCCGCGCCGCTTACGCCGCGGGCCAGCGCGACTTCGGCGAGAACTACGCGCAGGAGCTCGCCGAGAAGGCCGCCGCGCTCCGCGATCTCCCCGATCTGATCTGGCACTTCATTGGCCAGCTCCAGCGCAACAAGGTCAAGCTCGTCGTCCCGCACGCGCGCTTCATTCACGCGGTGGATCGAGCCGATCTGGCGATCGAGATCGACAAGCGCGCCGCGGCTTCGGGCGTCACGGTGAGCGCGCTCGTCGAGGTCAACCTCGAAGGCGAAGCGAGCAAGGGGGGCTGTGCGCCGGCCGATCTCGGCGCGCTCCTCGCCACCCTCGCGTCGCTCGCGCACGTGCGCCCCGCGGGGCTGATGATCATCCCGCCCGCGGAGGACGATCCCGAGCACACCCGCCCTCGCTTTCGCGAGCTCCGCGCGCTCCGCGACGCGCACGGAGGCGCCGCCGCGCTGCCCGAGCTCTCCATGGGCATGTCCCACGATTTCCCGATCGCCGTCGCCGAAGGCGCGACGCTGGTGCGCGTGGGGACCGCGATCTTCGGGGCCCGCGCGTGACGCGTCGTCGTATGCTCACGCCCACCATGCCCCTCGCGCGCGCCTCGTTTCTCGCGATCTTGCTCGGCCTCGTCGCCGGCTGCACGGGCACGATGCCGCCCTCGATCGGCCACTCGCTCATCGGCAACCCCGCGCCCGAGTTCCACGAAATGGCCACGTCCGATCGCGACGTCGGCCTCCCCGGCAGCCCCCGCACGCGCGTCACCGTGGTCGATTTCTGGGCCTCGTGGTGCACCGGCTGCCAGGAGTCGATCCCCGCGCTCAACGATCTCTACAACGACAAGCGCGACGACGGCGTGATGGTCATCGGCGTCAGCGTCGACGAGTCGGCCGACGACGCGCTCCTGCTCGCGCAGCACCTCCACGCCAAGTTCCCGATCGTGCTCGATCCGCACATGCGGATCGCCGGCAACTACCGCGTCGGCAACATCCCGCTCACGTTCGTGGTCGACCGGAAGGGCATCGTCCGCTTCATCGGGCGCGACACCGGCGACGTGCGCCGCGCCGTCAACGTCGTCCTCGCGGAGTGACCATGGCGCGACGAGCGCAACCACCGCGCCACGGTGTGGACGACCCGACCCTCTTTCAGGCGGCGACACGGCACGATCCCGAGCTCCGCAGCACCGTCCCGCTCGCCGAGCGGATGCGCCCGGCCACGCTCGGCGAGGTGATCGGGCAAGACCACCTCCTCGCGCCGGGCAAGCTCCTCGCCCGGGCCATCGCGGCCGATCGCGTGCCGTCGATGATCCTCTGGGGGCCTCCCGGCGCCGGCAAGACCACCCTGGCGCGGGTCATCACCCACACCACCAACGCGCGCTTCGTGCCCTTCAATGCGGTGCTCGGCGGCCTGCCCGAGCTGCGCGAGATCCTGGGCGAAGCGAAGAAGATCCGCGCCTACGAGGGCCAGCGGACCATCCTCTTCGTCGACGAGATCCATCGCTTCAACAAGGCGCAACAGGATGCCTTCCTCCCCCACGTGGAAGACGGCACCATCACCCTGGTCGGCGCCACCACCGAGAATCCCTCGTTTGCCGTCAACGCGCCTCTGCTCTCGCGCTGCAAGGTCTTCCGCCTCCAGCTCCTCGATCCAGGCCAGCTGATTGACATTCTTCGCCGCGCCCTCACCTCGGAGCGCGGCTTGGGCGGGGCCTTCACGGCCGACGACGACGCCTTGCAGGCCATCGCCGCGCTCGCGCAGGGCGACGCGCGAAGGGCCCTGACCACCCTGGAGATCGCCGCCGCCGAGGTCGAGCGGGCGGGCGAGACGGCGATCACGAGAGAGGTCATCGCCGGCTCGGGCGAGCAGAAGACGCTGCTCTACGACAAGGCCGGCGAAGAGCACTACAACGTCATCAGCGCCTTCATCAAGTCGATGCGCGGGTCGGATCCCGACGGCGCCATTTACTGGCTCATGCGAATGATCGAGGCCGGCGACGATCCCCTGTTCCTGCTGCGAAGAATGATGATCTTCGCCAGCGAAGACGTCGGCAACGCCGATCCCAGGGCCCTGGAGCTCACCGTCGCTGCCGACGCCGCCTTCCGGAGGATGGGTATGCCCGAGGGCATGTATCCAATCGCGCAGGCCGCGCTCTACCTGGCCACGGCGCCGAAGTCGAACGCCTGCAACACCGCCTGGCACAAGGCGCAAGCGGCCGTCCAGGAGCACGGCGCGCTGCCCGTACCGATGAAGCTCCGCAACGCGGTCACCAAGCTGATGGGCGCCGAGGGCTACGGCGAAGGCTATCGGTACGCTCACGATGAGGAGGGCGGCGTGGCCACGGGCGAGGTGTATTTGCCCGAGGAGATCGCCGGAGAGCGCTTCTACGAGCCCACCGAGCGGGGCTATGAAAAACAGATCGCGGAGCGCCTCCGGCGGGTCCGCGGCGAGGGATGACGGGATGGATATCGACGAGACCTTGAAGCTTTCACGCAACACCGTGCACATCCGCCGCTCGGTGATGGCCGACGCCCCGAGCGTCCTCGACGCCGTGCGCTCCTCGGTTCGCGAGCTGGCGACGTGGATGCCCTGGGCTCACGAGGGCTACTCGCTCGAGGACAGCACGACCTGGCTCGAGCTCTGCCGCGACGGGTGGGAGAAGGCCACGCACTACTCGTTCATCGCCGTCGACGCGAGCACGGGTGAGGTGCTGGGGGACTGTAGCATCAGCCAGATCAACCGGATGCACGGCTTCGCCAACCTTGGCTACTGGGTGCGATCGACGGCCGCCGGACAGGGCCTCGGCTCGGCCCTGGCGCGGCGCGTGGCTCGCTTCGGGGTCGAGGAGATCCGCCTCAACCGCCTCGAAATCCTCACCGCGCTGGGCAACGTCGCGAGCCAGCGCGCCGCGGAGAAGGCCGGGGCCACGCGCGAGGGCGTACTGCGGAGCCGCCTGATCCTGCGCGAAGAGGTGATTGACGCGATGATGTTCTCCCTCACCGCGCGGGATTTTGGCAAAGAGCCCTCCTGATCAGGGCGCGCAGGTCGCCGCCTGACAGACCCCGTACTCCGCGAAGCACTTCAGCGCGACGCAGTCCCCGCAGGTGGCGCCGGGGCAGTCTTTCGGGCACTTGTTGAAGCCGCAGTTGGTCATGTCGTCGAGGGCCTGCGACGAGGCCGGGCAGACGTCGACGAAGCACATCTGCCCGTCGAAGTTGCCGTCGCCCATCTTCGCCTGGATGCAGCTCAGGGCGTCGGGACAGGAGAGGGCGCCGGTGTGGACCGTGCCCGAGCCGACCATGGTGCACCACTCCGCCTCGGGGGGCAGGCGAGGATAGTAGTCGCCCAGGATCATGCACATCTCGTTGGTCAGCTTCGACGGCCCCTCGACGATGCCTTGATCGGTGTCGTTCTGGAAATCGCACTCGTAGTCCAGGGCCTGGCCGGCCTTGACCGCGATCGGAGCGTCCTTGAACGAGCGGGTCTCGAGATCGTCGTACCCCTTCGAGCTCACGATCAGCTTGGGCGCGTCGAGGCCCTTGCCGCTGATGTAGATCCGCTCGGCCGTGCCCCGCGTGTGCACGTGCGGGAGGATGGAGTTGATCATGATGTCGGCCGGGATCTCGCAGTGCATCTTCGTCGTGGCCTTGCCGTGGGCGGGGATGGCGATGTCGCGATCGTACATGAAGAAGCTCCCGGCCTCGGTGGTGAGCTTGGACTCGGCGAACCAGAGGTTGAGCTTGGCCTCGGGCTCGGTCTCGGCGCTGGTGGTGTTGAGATAATGGAGCTCGATCCGGACCACCTCGCCCTTGTCGAACTTCACGCCCACGCCCGCCGGGTAGCTCGTGGACTCCGTCTCTTGCTGGGTCTCGTAGAAGAGCCGGCCAGCGACGTTGCCACAGTCGAAGACGTCGGGAGACACCCCGGCCGGCGGCGTGCTCGATCGGTAGGCGAGGACGTGGTGCCCGCCGGTCGAATACTGGTGCTCCATCCGGGCGATCTCCAGGTCCGCGTTGCCCGGGAGCACGAACTCGCGACAGACATGGACCTCCTTGCCCGGAGCGACCTTGAGCTTGAGCGCGAGCTGGATCCCCTTGCCTGCCGCGGGGGTCTGGAAGCCGGCCGGCCCCGGTGATCCGCCCGAGCCGCCGGTCCCGGAGGTGTCCCCGCCCGAGCAGGCGACGAGGAAGAGGGCGACGGGGAGGGCCAGAGAGAAGGTAGAGAGGGTTCGCATCGAAGGCTCCTTGAGGAAGATCGTCATTCTTTTGTCGATGTTAACGCTGTTAACTTGAGAGACATTGATACGGAGATCGCCCTCGTGTCAAGCCTGGTGCGGGACCCGATCGACCCCGATCGCGAAATCCCCTTTGACACTCGCTACTTAAGCGTGCACGGGATTGTATCGCTCCAGATCGAGCACACCCACGCCGCCCATTTCTCGATGCGCAAGGCCAGAGACATCACCAGGCTGACGCTCGAGGTGCTGATGCGCGGCCTCTCGCGGTAAGTGGCCGCGTCGCGCAGGGCCGCTACGAGGACGCAAGGACGGTCATGGGGTCTCGTCGTGGCCAAGGGTGAGCTCGTCTCGCTTGGCCTGGAGGAAGCGCTCGAGCTCTTCTTTCCTGGGCAGCTCGAGCCGGTATTTCGAGACGAAGAGGCGGTTGTCCATGCTGGCCGTAGCGTATTCCACGAGCACGTGATCCTTCTGCGTGCAGAGCAGGAGGCCTACCGGCGGATTGTCTCCCTCGGTCATCATGTGCTTGCGATACCAGGTCACGTAGGTGTTGAGCTGACCGAGGCTCTCGTGCGTGAGCTTGTCCGCCTTGAGCTCGACGAGGACGTGGCACTTCAGGACGCGGTGATAG
Source organism: Byssovorax sp. (assembly GCA_040006075.1). Taxonomy (GTDB): domain Bacteria; phylum Myxococcota_A; class Polyangia; order Polyangiales; family Polyangiaceae; genus JANYGI01. Next base: position 7,948 of record JBDTXR010000162.1, read on the forward strand.
AAGACCAGATCGACGAAGCCGCGCGTCTTGCCGATGACAATGCTCTTCTGGCGGGCTTCGAAGCAGAAGCCGTGGCCGAGCTCGAGCAGGAACGCCTGGAGGTTGTCGAGGAGGGCGGCTTCGAGGTCGAATTCGCTGACGGCGTCCTGGCTCCGGAGACCGAGAAACTCGAAGACGTAGGGGTCGCGGATCGCGAGCCGAGGCTCGGCCTTTTCCGCTGCGGCGTGCGCGCGGCGCGAGAGCTTGCTCTTGTCGATGGAGAGGGCAGAGCGCTCGAAGTAGAGCGTGGCGATCTGCCTCTCCAGCGCCCGAACCGACCAGTTGCCACGAAGGCACTCGATCTCGTAGAAGGCGCGTTTCAGAGGGTCTTCGATCTCGATGAGCTCGGCAAAGTGGCTGAACGACAGGCGCTCGACGAGCTGTCTTCCCGACAGGGTGGATTGTGGAGACAGCGTCTCCACAATACTGGAGCGAGGTCTGGCCACCTTTCCGGGTAGCCCGACCTTGCCGCGCAATTGGGGAGTCACTGCCTCCACAATCTGCGGATAGGTCCGGTAGAAGAGCCGGTAGCGATAGAGCTCCCTCCGATCGCACCGCGGGATCCCACGCTCGGACAGCGCCGCGGCGAGCGCGTCGATGACACCGTCGCCGTACGTTGCCCGATCCGCTCCGCGGAGCTCGTACTCTCCGATGTAGTACCCGATCGCCCAGTTCCGGAGCGTGAGCGTGGTGTTCACCGTGCGATTGACCACCGAGGCGCACTCGTCGTGAACGCGGCGCACCGCGTCCACGAGGGCGGTGAAGTCCCGCGCGGGCTTGCTCTTCCTGGCCGGCAAGGGCGCTGGTTTCTTCCGCAAGGTGGTCATGCGCGGGACCCTCTCTTGCGGGCAAGCGTCGGATGGACATCGTTCCACCTGCTGCCCACGAAGCCCTTGCCCCCGACAGGATCAGCCCCCGGCTCCTCTTCGCACCAGAACCAGGGATAGTCCTTCTTCGGTCTCCGTGGCATCTGGATGTGGCTGCGGTAGTTGGCGAGGAGCTGGTCAATCATCTGGTCAATGTTCGCGAGCGATGTCGAGCGCCGAGCCTTCGGGGCGGCTTCGCCTGGCCCTGAGAAGGCTAACCCCGTTCGAGCAACAAGGCCTGGTGCAACACCAGGTTGTTCTCGGGCGAGTCGGCCTTTTGCCCCTCGCGCCAGGCCAGCAGCCACTCTTCGGGGGTCTGCCGCAGCTCGGCGGCGAAGCGCGAGCGCTCGAGCTCGGTCGAGGCGCGGTCGATCTCGTCGGGATCGATCTCTTGCTCGTGGAGCAGCGCGGCGAGGCCGCGGCGCGCGGCGAGCTCTTGCAGGCCCGAGCCGCGGCGGAGGAGGAAGAGGACCAGCGGCGCGGTGCGGCGGAGGAGCATTTCGCGGCGCGCGTCGAGGCCGCGGATGGCCTCGATCTCGTTGTGCGGCACGAAGAGGACGACGGTGTTCTCCTGGTCGAGATGCACCGACTCGTCGAGCTCCTCGGTGCGGCGGACCTCGTACTCGTTGGGGGCGATCAGGTACGAGAGCTCGACCAGCGCCTCGCGCGCGGCGAAGTCTTCGTAGAGCACGCACGCGAGCGGTCTACCGGTGCGCAGCAGCTTCCAGAGGGCGCCTGTCGAGTCTCTCATGGCTTCGATCGGGAGCCCCTGCTCACCGAGGCAGCGGACAGATTAACCGAGGCCGGCGAGCGCGTCTTGTAGCTCGGACAGGGCGTGACTGTCGCCCTTGGTCTTCGCGGCGGCGATGCCGCTCTCGAGCCAGGCGCGGCCGTCGTCGACGCGGCCGCTCTTCGCCAGCATGGTGCCGCACATCAGGTACATGGCGACGTACGCGGCGTCGAGGGCGCGGAGCTTCTCGAACGTCGCGAGCGCGTCGTCGGTGCGGCCGAGGCCCGAGTACTCCATCGCCAGGCCGTACCAGGCGAAGGGATCTTTCGATCCGGCGGCCGTCATCTTCTCGAGGACGGCGAGGCGCTTGCTGCTCACTTGGCCTCCACCACGCCGATGAACGGCAAATTGCGGTAGCGCTCGGCCCAGTCGAGGCCGTAGCCGACGACGAAGCGGTCCTCGATGGTGAAGCCGAGGTAGTCGATCGGCACCTCGATCTTGGTCCGCGCCGGCTTGTGCAGCAGCGAGCAGACCTTGATGCTCGACGGGTGGCGCGTCTTGAAGAGCTCGAGCAGGTGGGCGATGGTCAGGCCGGTGTCGACGATGTCTTCCACGATCAGCACGTCCTCGCCCTCGATCGGCTTCGAGAGGTCTTGCGTGATCTGGACGACGCCGCTGGTGCTCGTGCCCTCGCCGTAGCTGCGGACGCCGAGGAACTCGATCCGCACCTGATGCGCGTCGATGGCGCGGCAGAGGTCGGCCGTGAAGATGAAGCTGCCTTTGAGCACGCTGACGAGGACGAGGCGCCGCCCCTCGTAGTCCGAGGTAATCTGGGCGCCGAGCTCGCGCACGCGCGCGGCGATTTGCTCGGTGGAGAGCAGGGTGCTGACGTGGGTCTGCGTCATGGGACCCGCGAGGTATCACCGCGCGAGGGCGGCGCCTAGCGACACCCGCCGAACGGCGATCGTCAGCGGCCGCTTCCGAGCGGAGCGGGCACGCCGGGGCCCCCGCGTCACCCGCGAGCTCTGGATTGGCATTCACGCCGCCGGCCAACGCTGATCGCGGCGTGGGCGGGTGGGGCCGTCGAATCGTGCTTTGCCGATCGAGCGCGGGGATGGATCCGGTGCCCACCGGCAAATCGAGTAACGTCCGGGCATGACCTCTGTGGCCAAGGCCCCGCTGGCGGAGCGCGACGAGACCGATGAGAGCCTGCGCGCCGAGCGGAACAACAGCGATAGCGTGATCGCGGAGGCCCGCATCGACGTCGAGGAGCACGCCGACGCGGTGATCGAGCGCGCTCGCGAGCAGGCGGACGCCGTGCTGGTCGCGGCGCGCGAGAAGGCCGATCAGAAGCTGGACCCGGCCGAGCCCACGGCCCCCGCGCCTCGGGCCATGGCCCAGGAGCGAGCGCGCGAAGATGCGGCCGTCGAACACGAGCGCGCCGTCGCCGACCGGCGGCTCCGCCGCGAGCGCGCGGAGGAGGTCCGCACCCTGGCCGCGCTGCTCCCGCTCGAGCGCGAGAAGACCGACCGATTCCTGCTCACCGAGCGGGTTCGCTCCGACGACGCGCTCGCGCACCGCGACGAGTTCATGGGCATGGTCAGCCACGATCTCCGGAACCTGCTCAGCGGCATTGTCATGAATGCCATGCTCCTCTCCGAGGAGGCGTCCGACTCCGACGAAGGCCGGCGAACCGTGGCCGGGATGAAGCGGATCGAGCGCTACGCCGCGCGGATGAAGCGGCTCATCGGCGATCTGGTCGACATCGTGAGCATCGACGCCGGCAAGCTCGCCGTCGTGGTCCAGCGCAACGACGTTGCGGCGCTGATCGCCGAGGCGGTGGAGGCGTTCGCCCAGGCCGCGGCCGAGAAGGGGATCACCCTCGAAACCGGCAAGATCGGGCCGATGCTGGAGATCGAGTTCGACCACGAGCGCCTGCTCCAGGTGCTCGCCAACCTGATCAACAACGCGCTCAAATTCACCCCTCGGGCGGGGCGGATCGTGGTCAGCGGGGAGCGCGTCGGGGACGCGATCGAGGTCCGGGTGAGCGACACCGGCGCGGGGATCCCGGGCGACATGCTGGAGGCCGTGTTCGAGCGCTTCTGTCAGTTGGGCGAGAACGACCAGCGAGGCCTGGGGCTCGGGCTCCACATCTCCAGGAGCATCGTCGACGCGCACGGCGGGAAAATCTGGGCCGAGAGCAAGCTGGGGGAAGGGAGCGTGTTTCATTTCACGGTCCCCATCACCGCCTCTCCCGCGCCGCGCTCGGCCCGTCGTGCCGGGTCCGCCGCTTGAAGATCTCCCTCCCGCCCTCTGCGCCTCTCTTCCGATCTGCTCTGCTCCGCCGCGTACGGGCTTCGCTGCTCACGAGAGCAACAGCGCCAGATCTTCCTGCGTGAGGTCCTGAATCAAGCTCCCGCCGCCGTCGATCACGCTCTCCGCGAGCGACCGCTTCTTCTCTTGCAGTAGCAAGATCCGCTCTTCAATCGTGTTGGCCGCGATCAGCCGATACGCAAAGACAGGGCGCGTCTGGCCGATGCGGTGAGCGCGGTCGATCGCCTGGGCCTCGATCGCCGGGTTCCACCACGGATCGAGGAGGAACACGTACTCTGCCGCGGTGAGGTTCAGGCCGAGGCCGCCGGCCTTGAGGCTGATCAAGAACACCGGGCACGCGGGATCGGTCTGGAAGCGATCGACCGGCGCCTGCCGATCGTGGGTGTGACCGTCGAGGTACGCGTAGGCGATCCCGCGCGCGTCGAGCCCCTCGCGCACGATGGAGAGGAGGCTGGTGAACTGCGAAAACACCAGGGTTTTGTGGCCTTTTTCGACGAGGTCGGGCAGATCCTCGAAGAGCACGTCGAGCTTGGCGCTCTCTTCGCCGCGGCGGGAGGCGTCGAGCAAGCCCGGGTGACAGGCGGCCTGGCGCAAGCGGAGCAGCGCTTCGAGCACCTGGATCTTCGACTGGGCCAGGCCCTGCGTCGCGACGCGCTGGAGCAGCGCCGACTGGTAGTGCGCGCGCAGCTCGTCGTAGAGCGCGCGCTGCTTCGGGCCGAGCTCGCACGAGCGGGTCTCCTCGGTGCGCTCGGGCAGCTCGGGGGCGACCTGGGCCTTGGTGCGGCGGAGCAGGAAGGGCCGGATCGCCTTCGCCAGAAGGGGGATCGCGTCGGGATCGCTCCCGCGCATCGCGGCCACGTCCTTGAAGGCGGCGGCGCGGCCGAGCATCCCGGGGTTGAGGAATTCGAAGATCGACCACAGCTCGCCGAGGTGGTTCTCGATCGGCGTCCCGCTCAGCGCGAGCCGGTGATCGGCCTTCAGCAAGCGCGCGGCCTTGGCGGCGCTCGTCGCCTCGTTCTTGATGGCCTGCGCCTCGTCGAGGACCGCGTAATCGAAGGTGATCTGCGAGAGCTCGGCGATGTCGCGGCGGAGCACGCCGTAGGTGGTGAGCACCACGTCGACGTCGTGAAAATGCTCGCCGGGCGGCAGGCGATCGTTGCCGGTGTGCTCGAGCACGCGGAGCTCGGGGGCGAAGCGCGCGGCCTCGCTCTTCCAGTTGAAGATCAGCGAGCGCGGGGCGACGACGATCGACGGGCCCACGCGGCGGCGCGGCGCGGCCTTCTTTCCCCGGCCTCTGGAGGTCGGCGGCCCGGCGCGACCCTCGCGCCGCGAGGCGAGCAGCGCGAGCACTTGCACCGTTTTTCCCAGCCCCATGTCGTCGGCGAGGCAGCCGCCGAAGCCGAAGCGCTCCAGGAAGTGCAGCCACCCCAGGCCCTCTTTCTGGTAGCCGCGCAGCTCGCCGTGGAAGCTCGCGGGCGGCTCGTGCTGCGTTATCGTCTCGAAGCGCGCCAGCTCGTCGCGGGCGCGCGCGAAGGCCGCGTCGACGTCGACCTCGGGCGCGGCCGCGAGCAGCGCGTCGAGCATGAAGGCCTGGCTCTTCTTGAAGCGGAGCTGACCGTCGTGGACCGTGGCCAGGCTCGCGAGCAGGCCGTAGCGCGCCAGCCACTCTTCCGGGAGCATCCCGAGCGAGCCGTCGCCGAGCACCACCTCGGTCTGCCCGCGCTTCAAGGCGTCGAGCAGCGCCGGGAGCTCGGCCGAGACGCCCTCGAAGTCGCACGATGCTTTGAGGTCAAACCAATCGATGCCGGAGTGGAGGCGCATCTCGAGCTTGCCGGGGCGGCGGTAGAGCTTGCCCATCGCCGTCACCCGCCAGCCCTCGACCACGAGCGCGCGCGTGGCCGCGGGGAGCCGCGCCGCCGCGATTTGCAGGTCGGGGCCCTCGCCGGGGACCCGCGCGAGGTACGACGAGACCGAGTCAAACCCCAGCGCGTCGAGGCGCTCCTGCGCGGCCAGCTCGGCCGCCGGATCGCGCACGAGGACGCGGCGGCGATCGGCGTCGTAGAGGCGATTTCCAGCTCTTCGCAGCGCGACCTCGGTGCGGTCGTAGTCGAAGCGGAGCTCGGCGAAGACCTGCTTGGTGTTGGCCGGCCGACCGGCCTCGGGCGCGCGCAGGTGCAGGTGCGGCGTCGGCGCGATGGTCTCCTGCACCAGGGTGCGCCCGTACGGCAGCTCGAGCTCCGGCGGGTGCGGCAGCGCGTAGATCTCCTCGAGAAACGCCGCCTGATGGCCCGCGGGGATCCGGATCCGGGTGTGGCGTCGCAGCAGATCGATCCACGACCAGGCGCGGTCGTCGTCGATCTGCGCGAGCTTGCCGCGCAGGATGACCAGGCCGCCTTCGAGCACCAGATCGGCGTCGCTGAGCGGCGTCGTCGTCGCCCCGCGTCGGAGCGCGCCCGTCACCTCCCAGATCTCGTTCATGGGGGCGTCGCCGGTGATTTTCACCTGGAAAACAAGCTGAAGCGCGTCGCCCTCGTCCCAGCCGAGCGGCGCCGGATCGAGGGTGTCGTAATCGCGGCGCAGGTAGCAGCGGCCGGTGCGACCGAGCAGCGGCGCGATCCGGGCGCGCGCGGCGCGGCCGAGATCGAAGCTCGTGGCGCGCGAGGTCCAGCCGTGGAGCGCGGAGCCCGCGCTCTCGACCGTGCCGAGGAGCAGCTCGAGCAGCTCGCCGTCGGCCGGATCGTCGAGGCCGCTGAGCAGGCGGCGATCGACGCTGAGGCGCGGCCATTTCCCCGGCGGCCCGGCGACCTTGGTGCGCCGCTGACGCACCTCGAGGCTGAGGCAGCGGTGGGCGCGCGAGGTCACCAGATCGACCAGGTAAGCGAGCGGCCCGGGCGCGCCGCCGGCGTCGTCGAGATCGGCGCGCGTGACGCGGGCGCTCGTCGTCGGCGTCGCCTTCTTTTTCCGGGTCACCATGCCGAGCGGCGCGTCATGGCGCGCCCGCTTGCACGTCGGTCTCGGCGCTGCGGAAGACCGCGGCGATGTCCTCGGGAAAGCGCTTCGGCGCGAGCTCGGGTCCCACGCACGCCAGCAGCGTCTCGCCCTCGCAGAGGCGCACGCCGTCGGCGACGCGCGTGAGCACGTACCCGTACTTCACCGTCACCCGGGTGAGCTCGACGCAGGTGGTGGTGACCTCGAGCGTCTCGTCGAACCGCGCGGCCTTGCGGTAGCGGACGCGGGCCTCGACCACCGGGAGGTGAACACCGCGCTTCACCCAGTAATCGTAGGAGATCCCGCGCTTGTGGAGCCAGTCCACGCGCCCCGCCTCGAAGTAGCAGAGGTAGTTGGCGTGGTGCACGATCCCCATGAGATCGGTCTCGCAGAAGCGCACCGCGAACGTCATCCGGGACGAGAGCCTCTGCTGTTCGGTGGCGTCGAAGATCATCGGCTTCGCTCAGCCTCCGTCCGGCGCGCCGGCGTCGGCGGCGCCGCCGTGGGTGAGGCGCACCGGCATGTCGACCGTCTGCGCGGGGTAGACCTTCTCGCCGAGGAACGTGCGCCACTGCGCGACGTAGCGCCCGCGCACCGGGCCGATGACGTACCGATCGGCGCCGGGCGGGACGGCGACGACGGGGACGCCGTCGAGCAGCAGGTAGAGCAGCGTGTCGCTGTGGTTGACCGCGACGAAGCCTTCGCCCGGCGCGGTGGCGTCGGTCGACGGCGGCATCGTCAGCGGCGCGGTGCGGAACGCGGTGAGCTCGTCCTTCGAGAGAAAGATCCCGTGCGGCACGGCGGGCAGGCCCGTCGCGGCGAACGCGGCGCCCGGCGGAGGGGTCAGCATCCCGTTCAGCGCCACATCGGTTCGCTTCGTCAACGTCGTGACCTCGAAGGTCACACCGCCGGCGGGCTTCGCCGGATCACCGCCCGTCCACGCGTAGATCGCCGAGAGCGGGACCTCGCCGGGCTGGCAGACCGAGGTCCTGGGATCGATCCCGTTCATCTCGACGAGCACCCGGCAGAGGAGCTGCCCGCCCTCGCCGACCTCGGTGGATTTGCCGATCTCCAGCTTGAGCGTGCCGAGGCTCGATCCGATCTCGACCTTGCGCGTGACCAGGCCGAGGCGCCGGCCTTCGCCCTGCGCCTTCACCGTGCCGAGCGCGAGCGGGGTCACGTCGACGCGGCGCTCGCCCACGACCGTGCGGAGCGCGCCGGGCTGGATCACGCGGTACTCGGTGGCCATCGGCCAGAGGACCAGGTTGCCGTAGCGATCGGCGCGCGCGCGGATCTCGGCGTGCGCGGGGAGCGGGAGGGCGCGCGAGGTGAACTCGATCCGCATGCGGCCCGCGTCGGCGAGATCGATCTTCCAGGTGAGCGCGGTGAGCTTCAGCGCTTCGCGCAGGCCGTCGGCCGAGACCTCGGGCGCCTTCGGCGGCGCGGGCACGTCTTTCCAGTGGAAGACGGCGTCGAGCGAGAGGCCGGGCACCTCGCGCGACGTCGGCGACTCGGGCGCGATCGGATCGGCGCGCAGGGCCTCGGGCAGCGGCGCGCCGGCGTCGGGGACCACGAGGCGGCCGGCCGAGTCGGCGGGGATCCCCTGCGGCCCGGCGTCGATCAGGGTCATCGTCGGGCTGCCCGCGTCGAGCAGCTCGGGCGCCTCGGTCGCGAGCGGTGCGGGGAAGATGGTGGCGTTGGGGCTGGCCCCGGCGTCCGAGGTGGTCGGCGTCGTGGACGGTGGATCACACGCGGCGACGATGGACACGATGGCAACGAGGAGCGACGCGCCGGGACGAGACAGGACGGGCGGCCGGCTCATGGGTCGAGGGTGCGATCGAACGAGGCGATCACCTGGGCGCGCGGATCGAGCGCAGGAGGATCGGGCGCGTACTGGGTGTCGAGGAAGATCCCGAGCGACGCCGGGTGCGCGTCGAGGAAGAGGTTCACGTTGGCCGGCTCGTTGTCGAAGGCGGCGACCACCGCGCCGAGCCGCTTCAGCTCGGGCGCGACCTCGCGCTTGAAGTCGGCGTCGGGCATCTCGAACGTGGGCTTGACGACGAGCTCGGTGCCGATGACGCCGATGGGGAAGCCGAGGTCGCGCAGGCTGGCGAACGAGCCGAGCGCCATGTTCGGTAAATCGCGGCCCGTGAGGTACACGATGACCGCGCCCGCGTCGTAGCAAGCCTTCACGTAGGCGCGCGCGCCCAGGATCTCGACGTCGTGCTTCACGTGCGGATCCTGGAAGAAGCGCGCCTTCCAGAAGGCCAGGCCCTCTTCGTGGAGCGCGGGATCGACGACGCCGAGGCGTCGCAAGTTGGCGATGAACCCGTAGCCGATGTCGTCGGCGGCGGCGCGAGCGCACGCGGCCGAGGCGGCGGGATGGAGGGACCACCAGGCGAGCGCGAGCTCGTGGAGGATGGCGACCACGCGCGGTCGGTTGTCCATCAGCGTGCCGTCGAGATCGAAGACGACGACGGCGGGGCTGTGAGCGACCTGGGCGCGCACCCGGTCGACGACGGACTGGAGAAGGGCCACCCGTCCGGCCGGGTGGAGGCGTTGCTGAAAGAACGGGGTGCTCACGGCGCGCTCCCCATAGCGCGAAGAACGCGGGGCCAGAAGACCGCACGGGATCGAGAAGGTCGACCCGGGCGAGGTCAGGAGATGGAGGGTAATGTCGCGAATTGTCCTACATTTGTTGGCCGGTGCGGGCGTCGTTCTTTACCATCACGGAATGAACTGGGCGGGGTGAGTCGGGCGGCCCGATCCCTCGTCGTTCGCGGAGAAGAACATGCGAATTCCCATCAAGACGGCGCTCGCGCTGGCGCTCGTGCTGCCCGTCGTCGCGGGCTGCGAGAAGTCGCCCAAGGACAAGCTCCAGGGCCGCTGGCTGGGCGAGAGCATCGAGAACGTGCCCTCGGCGCAGCTCACGAAATCGACCGGCTGGG
>JBDTXR010000163.1:0-17622 GCA_040006075.1 Byssovorax sp.
ACCGCCGCCGCCGTCACCCACCTGCGCGATCTCTACGAGCGCTTCCACCGCTGGGATCTCGCGCTCGCCGCGTACAACGCCGGCTACGATCGCGTCGTCGGCGCCATGGACAAGCTCGCGCGCGAGCGCGGCCCCATGCACCTCGACGACAAGCCGATCGAGTTCGCCGATCTCGCCTCGGCGCACGCGCTGCCCGACGAGACCACCAGCTACGTGCCGCAGATCCTCGCGTTCGCCCTCGTGGCGCAGAACCTCGCGCACTTCGGCCTCGACGACGCCGAGCTCGCGGCCTCGCTCGATCCCGGGGAGATCGCCGTGCCCGAGGGCACGCGCCTCCGCACCATCGCCCGCTCGGCCGGGATCACCACCACGCAGCTCCGCGAGTACAACCCGCAGATCCTCCGCGATCGCGTCCCGCCCACGGGCGGCGACTACCTGATCACCATCCCCTCGGATCGGGTCGCGCACGCGCTGGCGACGTTCCCCTCGTACCTCGATCAAGAGGTGCTCGCGCAGAACGATCCCGACGACGACGCCACGGTGTTGCCCGTCGTCAACGCCGTCGACGGTGTGGACGCCGCGGGCGACGATCCGCTCCCGCGGCGGCCGATCCCGCTCGGGCGCAACCGCTTGCCCAGCTTCACGCTCCCGGGCGAGCAGCGCGAGCTGCTGGGCACAGCCTCGCTCGACACCTCGGCGATCCTCGGCGCCAAGCTCCCGCAGGTGCTGCTCGGCGTGGGGATCGGCTGGCAAAAGGCCTACGAGGACGATCCGCTCGGCCTCCTGCGCGGGCGCTTCGCGGCGTCGTCGGCCAAGGGGCGCGACGCGGCGCTCGACAAGCAGCTCGGCTTCCTCGACGCGCCGCCGGCGCCGGAGGCCCTGCGCAGCTTCACGCTGCCCAACGGCATCGCGGTGCGCCTCCGCCGCGATCCGGGCGCCGCGTTCACGGCGATCACGGTGCGCATCGCCGGCGACGCGGTCGCGCTCGACGACGCCGCTCCGGCGGGCGCGCGTCGCTCGGGCCGCGCCGGCGACGGCGGCGGCGCGACCGAGACGCTGCACACGCTCATTGTCCCGAAGGGCGACGTCGAGGCCGGGATCGAGCTCGCGGCGGCGCGCGTGCGCCTCGCGCTCGGCGACGCCTCGACGGCCGAGGTCACCGAGATCCGCCGTCAGGCCGGCGAGCCACGCCGGAAATTGCTCACGAGCACCCCGTACGGCCCCGCGTGGATCACCCTGGGAAACACGCTGTTTCCTGCGGGGCACCCGCTCGCCGGCACCGTGCTCGGCACCAGCGCCGATCCCACCGGCGCGCGCGATCTCCTGCTCGCCGAGACCATGGCCTCGGAGCGCGCCCGCGCCCGCGCCTCGATCACCGTGGTCGGCGACGTCGACGAGCTCCGCGCCAGGAAGCTCGCCGACGCCTTCCTCGGCAGCGTCGCGACGCCCACGCTCGAGGCCGTCGCGCCCCACCCGCGCGAAGACCGGATCGTGATCGAGGACGCGGTCCCGTCGCCTCGTGCGCTTTATGGATGGATCGCGCCCGCCGAGGCCGAGACCGGCGACGCGTCGATGCGCGTGGCGATCGAGATCCTGCAAAACCCCAGGATCGCGCGCCTTTCCCACGCGCTCGTCGACTCCGGCCTGGCGTCGCTCGCGCAGGCGGCGATCGATCCGGGGCTGCGCGCGTCGGTCGCGGCGATCGAGATCGCGCCCGCCGGCTCGCACGATCTCGCCGAGGTCGAGCGGCGCCTCGACGCCGAGCTCACGGCCCTCGGCGAGGGCGGCCCCACCTCGCTCGAGCTCGCGGTCGCCAAGGCCTACCTCGGGGCGCGGCTGAAGAAAGAGCTCGCGCCGCCGGCGTCGATCCTCGCCGGTGCGGTCCACTCGGCGACCACGCTGCGCCTCCGCCGCGCGCTCCGCCCGGGCCAGGCCGAGAAGGTGCTCGCCGCGGTCGACGAGGTCTCGCTGAGCTCGGTCAAGGCCGCCGTGAGGCGCGTCCTCTCCAGGGATCATCGCGTGGTGATTACCACCGTACCGACGAGCAAATCCGCGCTCTCTGCCGCGGATCCCGGCCCGGCCGGGCGATCGACCTCGCTGCGGTGAGCGACGGGCGACGTCGGATAGCCGTGCTCGGCGGCGGGATAGCCTCTCTCACGGTGGCCGACGAGCTGACCCGCACGCCGGAGCTCCGCGCCCGCCACGAGGTCACTGTCCATCAGCTCGGCTTCCGGCTCGGGGGCAAGGGCGCGAGCGGCTGCAACCAGGCGAAATCCAATCGGATCGAGGAGCACGGACTCCATGTCTGGCTGGGCTTTTACGAGAACGCCTTTCGCTTGATCCGCCGCAGCTACGCCGAGCTCGGGCGCGACCCGACCGAGCCGCTCGCGCGCTTCGAGGACGCCTTCGAGCCTCACGATTTCATCACCTGGCAAGAGCACGTCGGCGGCGATCCTCGCCACTGGTTCGCCCCGTTCCGGCCCAACGATACGAGGCCCGGCGACGGCGCGCCGCTCGAGACGCCCTGGGACTACGTGATCGCCATGATCCCGCGGATGATCGGGATCTGGTATCACATGAAAGAGGATCCCACGCTGGCCGATCGCGCCCGCGATGTCCTGATCGAGCCCACGCTCGGCGCGCTGAGCTTCGCCCTGCATTTCCCGACCGGCGCGGGGCGTCGCCTGCTCGGGCCGCTGCGCGCGCTCCGGGCGCGGCTCCAGGAGGCCCTGGCGGCGCGGTTCGAGAAGAGCGACGCCGCCCGCCGGCTCTGGGTGGGATTCGACCTCTTCCAGACCGTGGCGATTGGCATGGTCACCGACGGTGTCCTGACCCAGGGCTTCGACGTCATCGACGACGTCGATCTCCGCGACTGGCTCCGTCGCCACGGCGCGGGCGAGAGCACCCTGCGATCCGGCCTGGTTCGCCCGCTCTACGACTTCGTCTTCGCCTACGTCGACGGCGATCCCGAGCGGCCTCGGATCGGGGCCGGGACCGCGACTCGGGTCCTCCTCCGGATGCTGTTCTCTTACCGCGGCTCGATGTTCTACCGCATGCAAGCCGGCATGGGAGAGGTGGTGTTCGCCCCGCTCTACGAGGTCTTGCGCCGCCGAGGGGTCGAGTTCGAGTTCTTCCGGCGGGTCGATCATCTCGGCCTCTCGCCCGACGGCCTTCGCGTGGACTCGGTGCGCCTCGGCGTCCAGGCCACCACCAGGGAGGGGCCCTATCGGCCGCTCATCGACGTTCACGGGCTCCCGTGCTGGCCCACGGCGCCGCTCCACGAGCAGCTCGTCGAGGGCGACGCGCTCGCGGCGCAGGGCGTCGATCTCGAGTCCTTCTGGACTCCATGGCGCGACGTCGGGCAGGTCGAGCTCCGTCGCGGCGAGGACTTCGACGACGTGGTGCTGGGGATCCCGCTCCCGGCGCTCGGCCGGATCTGCGGCGAAATCACCGCGAAGAGCCCGGCCTGGCGCGCGATGCTGGAGCAGGTTCGCACCGTAGAGACCCAGGCGATGCAGCTCTGGCTCCTCCGCGATCTGGGCGCGCTCGGGTGGTCCCGGCCGAGCCCGATCCTCACCGGACATGCCTTTCCCTTCAGCACCTGGGCCGACTTTTCTCACCTGCTCCCGCGCGAGTCCTGGACCGGCGATCGCCCCCACTCGCTGGCGTACCTCTGCGGCCCGCGGACCGAGCGCACCCCCGCGCCGCCGCCGGACGACCATGGCTATCCGGCGCGCGCCGCGGCGGAAGCACGCCAATCGAGCCTCGACTGGCTCGCTCGCCACGCCGGCCACCTCTGGCCCGACGCCACCGCGCCGGGCGATCCGCGCGCCCTCGATCCCGGCGCGCTCGCCGGCGGCGTCGATCCCCAGCAGCGGATCGACGCCCAGTATTACCGCGCCAACATCAACCCCACCGATCGCTACGTGCTCTCCGTGCCAGGCAGCCTCGAGCATCGTTTGCGCGCCGACGGCTCCGGGATAGAGAACCTCTGGCTCGCGGGCGACTGGGTCCGCACCGGCCTCAACCTCGGCTGCATCGAGTCCGCGGTGATGTCCGGGATGCTGGCCTCCCGCGCCATCTCGGGTCACCCCGCGCGGATCCACGGCGAGACGGATTTCTGCGGTTGAGCGAACGAAATCACCCCGGGCTCGGAGCGCCCGCCCTCATGACGTCTTCTCCCTCCAGCGCCGGGCGCTACGATGTGATGATCCTCGGATCCGGGATCGCCGGGACGCTGCTGGCCACGATCCTCGCGCGCCACGGCGTCCGCACCATCGTGATCGAGAAGGGCTCTCACCCTCGCTTCGCCGTCGGGGAGTCCACGGTACCCGAGACCACGTTCCTCTTCGAGGTCCTCGCGCAGCGCTACGACGTGCCCGAGCTGGGCCATATCCGGAGCTTCCACGCCATTCGCCGCCACGTGAGCTCGGCCTGCGGGATCAAGCGCTGCTTCTCCTATGCGTACCACCGTGAAGGCCAGATCCACCGCGGGGTCGAGTCCACCCAGTTTCCCACCTGGGGGCCGCCGTTCGGGCCCGATGTCCACCTGTTCCGCCAGGACGTGGACGCCTATCTCCTCGCGGTCGCGGTGCGCTACGGCGCCGCCGTCCGCCAGCAGGTCGATCTCGCCTCGATCGATCTCGACGAGAGCGGCGTTCGCGTGGTGACCAGCCGGGGAGAGGCCCTCGCCGCGGACTTCGTGGTCGACGCGGCCGGCCACGCGTCGCCGCTGGCGCGCAAGCTCGCGCTCCGCGAGGCTCCGTGCTCGATGAAGACCCGGTCGCGCACCATCTTCACGCACCTGGTCAACGTGCCACCCTACGAGAGCCGGGGCCCGGCCGCGCGGGAGCACGGGTTACCGTACGCCTTCTCGCAAGGCACGCTCCACCACGTGTTCAAGGGAGGATGGTTCTGGATCATCCCCTTCGACAACCACCCGAGCTCCACCAACCCGCTCTGCAGCGTGGGGCTGAGCCTGGATCTGGACCGGTATCCGAGCACCGGAGTCGCCCCCGAGGAAGAGTTCTGGAGCTTCGTTCGCCGCTTCCCCAGCGTCGAGAGGCACCTCGGCGAGGCCCGCGCGGCGCGCGAGTGGGTCGGGACCGACCGGCTGCAATACCTCTGCTCTGCCGGCGCGGGCGACCGCTATTTCCTCATGCCGCACTCCATGGGCTTCGTCGACGCCCTCTTCTCGAGCGGCCTCTCGCTCACCGCCTCGGTCACCAACGGGATCGCGCACCGCCTGATCGCCGCGGTGAAAGAGGGCGATTTCCGTCGAGAGCGCTTTGCGCCGGTCGAGGCCTGGATGATGAAAGGGCTGCGCCACCACGATCGCCTGGTGTCGGCCTCGTACACCGCGATGAGCGACTTTGCCCTCTGGAACGCCTGGCACCGCGTCTGGATGCTCGGCGCCACCTTCGGGGCGACAGGCCACGTCGAGATCGTCGCGCGCTTCGAGAACGACGGCGATCGCGCCCATTTCGACCGCTTCGAAAAGCCGCCGCACCGGGGCACGCAGTCGGTGGACGTGCCGGAGTTCATGGCCCTCTTCGACGCCGCCGAGGCCGAGATCGACGCCTATCGCCGCGGCGAGCAGGACGCCGCCACGGCCGCAAAGCGCCTCTATGGCCACCTCGAAAGCTCCGGCCTTTGCCCGGGCTACTGGCATCTGACCGATCCGGCGACGCGGTGCCCGACCACGTTTACCCTGCTCCCGCTCGCCCGATTGGCCGCCTGGGGCTACCTGCGCGGGCCGAGATCGGTGCGCCAGAGCTTCGATCTCCGCGGCCGCGTCGGTCCGCTGCTCTCGGCGCTCTCCCGCGATGTCCGCGGCGAGATCGGCCGCTCGGCCGACCTCGTCGCGAGCCTGGTCAAGGACGCGCTCTCGAGCTGAACTAGCTCACTTGAGCCACACGCCGCTCTGAAACTCGGGCGGCAAGACGTACGGCCTGCGCTTCGGCGCGGGGGGCGCAGAGTCGCCCAGCGGACCCGGGCCCGTCGGCGGCCGCGGCGCGCGCCGCCCCGCGCTCGGAGGGTCGGTTGCAGGGCTGGTGAGCTTCTTGACGATCCCGCGGCCAAGCGCGCTGGCGACTCCGTGCTTCGACTCGAGCGACGAGTCGGCGCGGAGCACCGGGGTGAGCTCGTCCTTGATCGGGCCTCCGGCCTGAGAGGACATATTGACCACCTCGCCGGCCTTGGCCTTGATCTCGTCGGCGTCGAACCCGTGTTGCCCGCGACCGATGAGGGCCACGAGCAGCTCGGTGATCGCCTGACCGATCCGCGTCGGGAGCGCCGGCTCGCTGTCTTCGGATGCGGTGCGGCCGGTGATGGCGCGGAAGATCGTCCCGAAGATGGTCTCGATGGCGTGGACGCCCTCGTTGGCAATCTGATAAAGCTGGATCCCGAGGGTGATCGCGTGATCGAGCGCGTCGGGCTCGGCCACGCCGAGCAGATCCGCGGTCTTGTCGCTCATCAAGAACCGCATCAGGGTATGGTCGATGTGGGTCGCCAGCGGCTCCGGCACGAACGACGCCATCACGGTCCGCAGGGCGGTGGTGAGCTTGACCCCCTCGGGCGAGCCGGCCTGCTGATGCTCCTGAAGGCGCTTGAAGGCCAGCTCGGCGTCGTCCCACGAGGTGGGGAGAAGCTCCGCCGGGATGCCGAGGAAATAGCCGACCACGTTCCAGCAATGAATGTACGCCTCGCGCTCGGCGCTGGAGAGGCTGCACCCGAGGCGGTCCCACGAGCGCAAGATCACGTAAGAGAACGTGAGCAGGGTGAAGATCGAGTCTTCGACGTTGATCGGGACGCCCCAGGCCTCCAGGTTCCAGTCGCTGTGGAGCAGCTCGCCGGCGAGGGTGCCTTTCGCCGGCGCGTCGTCGGGGCCGGGTTTGGTGAGGATCAGGTGCCGCATCGCCGCGTGGAACAGGCGAGTCTTGGTCGAGCTCATCACGCCTTCCCCGCCGACGTCGAGGCCGCCCGGGCGCATGACGTCGAGGATGATCCGCGCCGTCTGGTAGACGCGCCGGACCGTGTGCGTCTCGAGGTTCTGCGTGTACCAGAGGACCTGAGTCCCGTTCTTGTGCGAGTAGCACTCGGGGAGCGAGGCGCAGAGGAGCGAGGCCAGCCCCGCCGGACCGTGACGCATGAAGAGCTGCTGGCCCAGCTTGATCTTCACCGGATCGGCCCAGGGGGGCAGCGCGGTGTGAGCCGCGAGGAACTCGGTAATTTCCGGCGGGATCTGCACGCTCGATCCCGGATCGAGGATTGAAGTGTCGTTCTGGATCAGGTTGCTGAGAAAGAGGCTCACCTCGGCGACGCTGCCGCGCAGCTGCACCTTGCTCACTGCCTCGTCGGCCGGCCCATCGCCCATCGTGCGGAGCCGCTGGAGCTCGGCGTCGGTCCATTTCGAGGTGTCCATGCGCCAGAGACAACTCAATCTCGTGCCGGCGGTCAAGCTCGAATCGCCGCAGCGGCGCGCGCCGGGTTGATGTTACGATCGACGCGCGCGCGCTGAGCTCGCGCGGCAGGAGCCGCGGATCATGATTGTTTCCGGGTACGAGGTCGGCGAGAAGATCCACGAGAGCGCGCGGTCGATTGTCTATCGCGCGCGGCGCCGATCCGACGGCGTCCCGGTGATCCTGAAGGCCCTGCTCAGCGAGCACCCGCGCCCGGACGAGCTCGCCCGCTTCCGGCGCGAGTTCGAGATCGGGAGCAGCCTCGCGCTGGGCGGCGTCGTCACCCACCACGCGATCGAGCGGTACCGGAGCCGCCTCGCCCTCGTGACCGAGGACTTCGGCGCCGAGGCGCTCCGGAGCTTCGCGCGCCACACCAAGCTCGATCTCCCGGACATCCTCGAGGCCATGGCCCAGGTGGCGGGGATCCTCGGCGAGATCCACCGGCGCGACATCGTCCACAAGGACGTGAACCCGTCCAACCTGGTGATCCACCCGGTGACCCGGCAAGTGAAGCTTATCGACTTCGGGATCGCCACCGCGCTCTCGCGCGAGAGCGCGTCGCCGCGCAACCTCACCCAGCTCGAGGGGACGCTGAGCTACATCTCTCCGGAGCAGACTGGCCGCGTCAATCGCGCCCTGGATTACCGCACCGATCTCTACTCGCTCGGGGCCACGTTCTACGAGCTGCTCACCGGCGAGGTGCCGTTCGTCGCCCAGGGCGCGGTCGAGATGATCCACGCCCACATCGCGCGCGAGCCGGCGCCGCCGCACCTGCGGAGGCCGGAGATCCCCGAGATGGTCTCTCGCATCGTCGTCAAGCTGCTCTCGAAGGCCGCCGAGGATCGGTATCAGAGCGGCTATGGCCTCCAGGCCGATCTGCAAGAGTGCCTCTCTCGGTGGCGGGCCACCGGGCGGATCGAGGCCTTCGCGCTCGGCGCGCACGACGTCTCCGATCGCTTCCAGATCCCGCAAAAGCTCTATGGCCGCGAGGTGGAGATCGCCGCGCTGCTCGGCACGTTCGAGCGGGCCAGCGCCGGCCGCGCCGAGCTGACCCTGGTCGCGGGCTACTCGGGCATCGGCAAGACGGCCCTGGTGAGCGAGATCCACAAGCCGATAGTCGGGCGGCACGGGCATTTCATCTCGGGCAAGTTCGACCAGCTCCAGCGCGACATCCCGTACAACTCGCTGATCCAGGCCTTCTCGGCGCTGGTGCGGCAGCTCCTCGCCGAGCCGGAGCAGCGGCTCCGCGCCTTCCGCGCCAAGCTCGGCGAGGCGCTCGGCCAGAGCGGGCGGGTCGTCACCGACGTGATCCCCGAGGTCGAGCTGATCATCGGGCCCCAGCCGGCGATCCAGGAGCTGCCGCCGTCCGAGGCCCAGAATCGCTTCAACTTTGTCTTCCGGGCCTTCGTCCACGCCTTCGCGGCCGCCGAGCACCCCCTGGTGATCTTCCTCGACGATCTGCAGTGGGCCGACGCGCCCTCGCTCAAGCTGCTCCAGCTCCTGCTCACCGATCCTTCAACGAAGCACCTCCTCGTGCTCGGCGCCTACCGCGACAACGAGGTCGAGGCCACCCACCCGCTGATGGTGGCGCTCGAGGCCATCCGTCGCGAGGGCGGGGCGGTGAGCACCATCCGGCTCGCGCCGCTCGACCTCGCGCACGTGAACCAGCTCGTGAGCGAGACGCTGCGGTGCGCCCCCGAAGCGAGCCTGTCGCTGGCCACGCTCTCGCTTCAGAAGACGCATGGAAACCCCTTCTTTCTGGGGCAATTCTTGCGATCGCTCTCCGAGGAGAAGCTGCTCGCGTTCGATCCTTCGCGCCGCGCGTGGCGCTGGGACGCGGACGAGATCCGCCGCCGCGGGATCACCGACAACGTGGTCGAGCTCATGGCCGGCAAGATCAGGAAGCTCCCCGAGCCCACCCAGCGCGTCGTCAAGCTCGCGGCGTGCATCGGCAACACCTTCGATCTGGCGACGCTGGCGATCGTCGACGAGCGCCCCGAGATCGCGACGGCGGCCGATCTCTGGGAGGCGCTGCGCGAGGGCCTGGTGCTCCCCGTCGACGACGCCTACCAGCTCGTGCCGACCGAGCAGCGCGAGGGCGACGACCCCGCGGAGCTGCCGCGGATCGCGTACCGCTTCCTCCACGATCGGGTCCAGCAAGCGGCCTATTCGCTGATCAGCGAGGGCTCGCGCGCCGAGGTCCACCTCCGCGTCGGGCGCCTCCTGCTCGCGAGCACGCCGGCGGCCGAGGTCGAGGGGCGGATCTTCGACATCGTCCACCAGCTCAACCTCGGCAAGGATCGGATCACCGACGCGAGCGAGCGCTACGAGCTTTCGCGCTGGAACCTCGTCGCGGGGCGCAAGGCCAACGCCTCGGCGGCGCACGAGCCGGCGCTCCGCTACTTCACCACCGGCCTCGGGATGCTGCCGCCCGACGCCTTCGACGAGCGCTACGAGCTGGCGTTCGATCTCCACCTCGAGGCGATCGAGGCCGAGCACGTCAACGGCCATTTCGAGCGCGCGCAAGAGCTGTCCGCGGTCGCGCTCGGGCGCTCGCGCACCTTGCTCGAGCGGGTGCGCCTGCTCGAGATCCGGATCCTGTTTCACACCGCCCGCGTGGAGTACGCCGAGACGATCCGGATCGCGATGCAGGCGCTCTTACTGCTCGGCGTGGTGCTCCCGCCGCCCGAGACCGTGACGCCCGCGCACATCGGCGAGGCGCTCGGCGCGACCGCGGCGCTGCTCGCGGGGCGGCGAGCGGGCGAGCTGGTGAGCCTGCGGCGCATGACCGATCCCGAGAAGCTCGCGGCGGTCCGGGTGCTGACCATCCTCGCGGCGCCGACGTACATCGCCAACCCGATGTCGTTCCCGCTGGTGGTGTGCAAGCTGGTGCAGCACAGCTTGGAGCACGGAAATTCGCGATTTTCCCCGTACTGCTACGTGATCTACGGCGTCGTGCTCGCCGGCGTGCTCGGCGAGGTCGAGGCCGCGAACGAGTTCGGCGATCTGGCGCTGGTGCTCCTCGACGAGCTCGGCGCGAAGGAGCTGCGGGCCAAGGTCTACACGCTGCTCTGCCTCTTTCTCCGGCACTGGACGATGCACGAGCGCGTGAGCAAGGACTTCGGCCGCGAGGCGGTGCACGCCGCGCTCGAGGTCGGCGATCTCGAGTACGTGGGCTACGGCGCCGACGACTTCGTGTTGCACTCGCTCTATCTCGGCGATCCGCTCGACGAGGTCGTGCGCGAGGGCCAGGGCTACCTCGAGCTGCTGACGCGGCTGAAGCAGGAGTTTCAGCGCGTTTACCTGGCGGTGCCGCTCCAGATGGCGCTGGCGCTCCAGGGCCGCACCCGGGATCCCTCGCGGCTCCGGGGCGAGATCTTCGACGAAGACACGCAGCTTCCCGAGCTGCTCGCCGTCAACAACACCTCGACCACCGGCCTCTGCTACGTGACGAGCGCGACGCTGGCCTATCTCTTCGGCGACGTCGCTCGCACCGCGGAGCTGACGGCGAAGGTCGAGCCGTTCCTCAACGGATCGCTCGGCAAGGTCGCGCTCGTCCAGCACAACATGTATCAGTCGCTCGCGCTGCTCGCGCTCTGCGACGACGCGACCCCCGAAGAGCGCGCGGCGCACCTCGCCAAGGTCGACCAGAACCAGCAGCAGATGAAGGTCTGGGCCACGCACGCGCCCGAGAACTTCGCGCACAAGCTCCGGCTCGTGGCCGCCGAGCGGCTCCGCGTGGCGGGGCTGCTCGTCGAGGCCATGGCCGCCTTCGACGAGTCGGCCGAGGGCGCGGCGCGGAGCGGGTTCGTGAACGAGGAGGCGCTGGCGTACGAGCGCGCCGCGGCGCTCTATTTCAGCCTCGGTCGCGATCGCGTCGCCTCGTCGTACCTCGTCGAGGCGCGCTACGCGTACCTGCGCTGGGGGGCCAGCGCCAAGGTCGCCGCCATCGACGCGGCGCACCCCTCGCTGCTGAAGCGGCAGGCGCACGCGCTGACGACCAACACCCTCGACACCACCTCGACGACCGGCGGCGTCGCGGTCGATCTCCTCGCCGTCATGAAGGCGGCGCAGACCATCTCCGGGGAGATCGTCCTCGATCGCCTCCTCGAAGCCGTGATGCGGAGCGTCCTCGAGAGCGCCGGCGCGCAGCGCGGCCTGCTCATCGTCGAGCGCGACGGCGCGCTCGTGGTCGCGGTGGAGCGCTCGTCGCTGGGCGGGCCCGCGGACCCGCGGCACGCGCCCGTCGACGGCCACGCCGGGCTCTCTGCGGCCATCGTCCACTACGTCGAGCGCACCAAGGAGAGCGTGGTCCTCCGCGACGCCGCGAAGGAGGGGCTGTTCACCGCCGACGCGTACGTCCTCGGATCGCACGCGCGATCGATCCTCTGCGCTCCGCTGATCAACCAGGGCCAGCTCACGGCGATCCTCTACCTGGAGAACCACCTCACGGTCGGCGCCTTCACCGAGGATCGGCTCGAGGTGCTGCGCATCCTCTCGGCGCAGGCGGCCCTCTCGATCCACAACGCCCGCCTCTACGGGAACCTCGAGGGGGCGCGCGCGCGGCTCGCCGAGTACAGCCACACGCTGGAGCAGAAGGTCGTGGAGCGCACCGCCGAGCTGCGCGAGAAGAACGACGAGCTCGAGACGACGCTGACCCAGCTCCGCGCCACGCAGCAGCAGCTGGTGATGCAAGAGAAGCTGGCCTCGCTCGGGGCGCTCACCGCGGGCATCGCCCACGAGATCAGGAACCCGCTCAACTTCATCAACAACTTCGCCGAGCTCAGCTCCGAGCTCGCGGTCGAGCTCGGCGATCTGGTCCGCCCACTCGCGCCGAAGATCGGCGCGGAGGTCCAGGGAGACGTCGATCAACTCCTGGAAGATCTCGGGCAAAACGTGCGAAAAATCGCCGAGCACGGCAAGCGCGCCGACGCCATCGTCACCGGCATGCTCATGCACTCGCGCGAGACCAGCGGCACCCGGGCCGAGTCCGATCTCAACGCCATCCTCGCCGAGAGCGTGAGCCTGACCTACCACGGGATGAAGGCCCGCGAGCCGGAGTACAACCTGAAGATCGTGGCCGACTACGACGAGGCCGTCGGCCTCATCGATCTCATGGCGATGGAGATGAGCCGGGTCTTCGTCAACATCATCAACAACGCCTGCTACGCCACGCGCGAGAAGCGGCGGGCGCTCGGGCCGAACTTCACTCCGCTGCTCGCGGTGAGCACCCGGAGCCTGGGCGATCGCGTCGAGGTCCGTCTCCGCGACAACGGCACCGGCATCCCCGCCGACGTCGTCGATCGGGTCTTCCACCCGTTCTTCACGACCAAGCCGGCCGGGGAGGGGACCGGCCTCGGCATGTCGATAAGCCACGAGATCGTGGTGCAAGGCCACCAGGGTGAGATCCGCGTCGACACCCAGCTCGGTGAGTTCACCGAGCTCGTCATCACGCTGCCGCGGAAATTCGGCCCCCGCAGCGGACGCCGCAGCGCCCCCTGAGCCGCTCGGAGCACAACCCTTCACCACCGGAGGAATTGCCACGCTGCGCCACCCACATGAGCATAAGAGTGGACAAGGGTGATTATGCACGGGCGCGCGAAAGGCGTATTGACGAGCGAGGCTCCTTCAGGTGCCATGAGTGAATGAGCCGAATCGTCGCCAGGGTCGCCGCGCTCGCCTCTGCCACCGCGATCCTCGTCGCCCCGGCGCTCTGCTCGGCCACGAATTACAGCCTCTGGATCCACGGGCGAAACACCTCGCAAAGCACCCAGACTGGCAACTATGCCGACTTCTCGTACTGGGGCTCTGCCGCGACGGCCGCCGGCGTCAACAAGAAGGCGGTGAACTGGAACGGCGTCGGGCACATCTCCGACACCAACGGCGCCATTCGCAACGCGCTCGACTGCTTCTGCACCGGGCAGAACTGGTGCTATGTCGCCGCCCACAGCGCCGGCGACGCGCAGATTGGCTATGCCCTCAGCCTCTTCGGCGGCACCTCGCGCAGCATCAAGAACGCCGGCGCGGCCGCCGACGGCACCTGCGGTAACGCCGGCGGCACGCAGACGGGCTGGAACATCAAGTGGGTCGACGTCGGGGGCGGCGCGGGCGGCGGGACCGAGCTCGCCAACCTCGGCTACTGGGCGGTGTCGGATCCGATCACCAGCGATCTGCGCACGGGCACGGTGCGATCGATGTACAACCACAACGCCACCCAGAGCACGCTGCTCTACATGTTCGTCGGCGCCAAGGGCACCCTCTACTCGGGCACGCTCCCCGGCCAGGACGACGAGGTGGTGGCCTATCACTCGAGCGGAGGCCTCTCGGCCACGGGCAGCTTTTGCAACCCGGGCGACTGGTTCTGCGACGACTCGCTCTACTACGGCACCCAAGGCTCGAAATCGGCGCCGAAGTGGGCGAATCACTCCGTGCAATACCGCGACGACGGCGAGAATCAGAACCACTACACCAGCAGCACCTGGGGTGGGATCATGGGGATCGTTCGTCAGGACATGGTGAGCTACGCCTACTGACGTCGGCGCGACCCGACGGAGGATCGCGGGCGCCGCGGTGACGATCGGGCTCCTCGCGGCGATCGGGCTCTACCTTCGGCCGCTCGGTGGGGCCCCGAGCGAGCCTGTTGCGCCTCCCAGGACTCTGGCAATCAATGCGCCTCCGGGGGCCGGGGCGGCCTCCAGCGCGGGCAGGGCGGGGGCGGCCCCGGTAGCGCCGTCCAGCGCGTCCACCGACGCTCCAGGACAGCCCGGCGTTGGCGTCTGGGCGCAGCGGCTGGCGCGGGCGCAACAGACGCTGACGGCGTACCGGGCGAGCACGCGCTATCCGCCCGGCGCGCGGCCGCTGGGCGAGCAGCCGGATCAAGCGCGCCCGCACGCCGTCGCGCCGGTCTCGCTCCCGCTCGCGCGCGCCGATCGCAAGCTCACCACCGCGCGGGTCACCCTGCGGCAAGATCGGATGTTCCTCGTCGGCGACGAGCGCGCGACGCTGACGATCGCCTGCACCGACGGCGACGATCCGGTGCCGTGCGCGATCACCTCGGCGGCGGCGATCGTCCCGCCCGACCGGAACGACGCGAGCTCGCATCGCTCCGCACCGATCCTCTTCAACGCGGCCGACGGGGGCGCGGTCGCGACCACGTTCCAGCCCAGCGCGCAAGGGTTCGGAGGCTATCGCGGGGCGATCCGCGTCGAGGTCCAGCTCGACATCGCCGGCGAGGTCGGCGGCGCCTCGTTCGACGTCGTGTACTCGCCGTCCGCGCCCGCGAGCTTCACCGGCCGCGTCGACGAGGCGCTCCGCGCCGGCTCGCTCGATCTCGACGTCGAGGTCGAGATCGACGCGCCGGGCCGCTACGTGATCACCGCGCGCGTCGATGACGCCGAGGGCCGATCGTTCGCGGTCCTCTCGGAGAACCAGGAGCTCCGCGCCGGGAGGCAGCCGGTGCGCCTCCGGCTCTTCGGCAAGCTCATCCGCGACGAGGGCGCGCGTTCCCCCTTTCGTTTGCGGGATCTCGAGGGCTTCCGCCTGATCGAGGACGCCACTCCCGATCGCGATCCGATGGTCGCGAAGGAGGGCGTCGTGCACACCACGAAGAGCTACACGCTCCGCGATTTCTCCGACGCCGAGTGGGAGAGCGACGAGAAATCGCGGCACCTGAAGGAGCTGACCCGGGACGTGGACGAGGCCAGCGCGCGCGCCGGCGGCGGCTGATCGATCCACGCCGATCGGGCGGCGCCGTGATGTTCGCTTGACGACGCCGCCGTTCGATTGTCCAAGTCCATCGATGATCGGTCGACGTTCTCTGGCGCTGTCGCTCGCGGGGATGGCCCTGCTCGTCGCGTGCTCGCGCGACTCGAAGAGCGGCGCTCCGTCGCCGGCCTCGTCGAACGAGATCACCAGCGCCGCGGGATCGACGGCGAGCTTCTGCGGCGCGGGGTGGCGGGCGCTCGACGAGGGCGCCTGCCTCGCCGTCCCCGAGCGCCTGGCGACGCCGACGAGCCTAGTCGTCTACGCGCACGGCATGCTCGCCGCCGACGCGCTCCCGACCGAGGAGCAAGCCACGCTGCTCGCCGCGGCGAGATCGCGCGGCTTCGCGGTGCTCTTCCAGCGCGGCAAGGCCGGCCTCTGCGCCTGGGAGCCGGGCGTCGTCGACAACCTCTGCTGGCCCACCAAGCAAGAGACGGTCGACTCGGCCGGCCCGGCCATCGTCGCCGCGTGGGACCGCGCGCAGGCCCGCGCCGAGGCGCTGGTGAGCGCGCGCTTCGAGCGTCGCTATCTGTTCGGCTTCTCGAACGGCGGCTATTTCGTCGCGTTTCTCACGGTGGAGGGGCGGTATCCGGTCGACGGCGCGGGCCTCGTCGGCGCCGGGCGAACGGCCGTTGACGAGTCGTTGACGGGGAAGGCGCGCCCGCCCTTCTATCTCGCGGTCGGCGATCAGGAAGAAGAGGTCACGCGGCAAGACGCGTTGACCCTGACCCAGGTGCTCGATCGCGGCGGATGGAAGACCGAGCACGTGGTTCACCCGGGTCGAGGGCACGAGGTGCACGAGGACGATCTCGCCGCCGCGTGGGCGCTCTGGGGCCGCTAATCCCGGTCAGAGCGACGGATCGTCGACTCGCCCCAGGAACACGACGGTGCCAGTCCGGCCGTCGCGGATCAGGTCGCCAAGCACGACATTCCAGCGAACATACACCATGATCCAGGACATGAAAACTATATTCCAGGTAATTAATGCACATTTCCATGCGACAATTTTGAATCCAGGCAACTGAACATTGAATCCAGGATTTACAACGCCACTCGCCTCGCGGGGTTCCTCACCGCCTGCACGACGGCGACCGCCGCTGTGACGTCGAGCTGGGCGCGCCCTGCACCGCCCGCGACGCCGCCGCCTCCAGCCGACAGAAAGACCGAGGGGGCGATGTTCGAGGCGACGTTCGCTCGGCGTTGTCGCGCGCCCTCCGCTTCCGCTTCCGCTCTCCCCCCGCTCCGGTGCTAGGGTGCCGCCCGCCGTTCCTCTCACGTCCCGTTTCTGCCCAGGAGACCCGCCCGTGGCCAAGCCCGAGACCCCCAAGACCGCGATCACCCCCACCCGCGCCCAGGACTACGCCGAGTGGTACCAGCAGGTCGTGCGCGCCGCCGATCTCGCCGAGAACAGCCCGGTGCGCGGCTGCATGGTGATCAAGCCGTGGGGCTACGCGATCTGGGAGAACATCCAGCGCGAGCTCGATTTCATGTTCAAGGAGACGGGCCACAAGAACGCCTATTTCCCGCTGCTGATCCCCAAGAGCTTCCTGGAGAAAGAGGCCGCGCACGTCGACGGGTTCGCGAAGGAGTGCGCCGTCGTCACCCACCATCGCCTCGTGGCGGGGCCGAACGGCGGCCTCATCCCCGATCCGAAGGCCGAGCTCGAAGAGCCGCTGATCATCCGGCCGACCTCGGAGACGATCATCGGCGCCGCGTTCTCGAGCTGGGTGCAGAGCTACCGCGATCTGCCGCTGCTCATCAATCAATGGGCCAACGTGATGCGCTGGGAGATGCGAACGCGCCTGTTCCTTCGAACGGCAGAGTTCCTCTGGCAAGAGGGGCACACCGCCCACGCCACCGAGGCCGAGGCCCGCGAAGAGACGATGAAGATGCTCGGCGTCTACACCACCTTCGCCGAGGACTTCATGGCCACTCCGGTGATCTACGGCCCGAAGACGGCCGCGGAGCGCTTCCCCGGCGCGGTCGACACCTACTGCATCGAGGCGATGATGCAGGATCGCAAGGCCCTTCAGGACGGGACCTCGCACTTCCTCGGCCAGAACTTCTCGCGCGCCAGCGGGATCGAGTTTCAAACGAAGGAGGAGACGCGGGAGCTGGCCTGGACCACGTCGTGGGGTGTCTCGACGCGCCTCGTCGGCAGCCTGATCATGACCCACAGCGACGACGATGGCCTGGTGTTGCCGCCGCGCCTCGCGCCGGCGCACGTGGTCTTGCTCCCGGTGTTCCGCGGCGACGAGAGCAAGCCCGCCGTGATGGAGTACATCACCGCGCTGGCCAAGGAGCTGCGCGCGCAGCGCTTCGGCGAGCGCCGCGTCGAGGTGGAGATCGACGCGCGCGATCTCCGCGGCGGCGACAAGCAATGGGAGTGGATCAAGAAGGG
>JBDTXR010000164.1:0-17538 GCA_040006075.1 Byssovorax sp.
ACCAGTGCCACGCGCGCTTCGAGCCCTCGCCCTCGTTGCCCATGAACTTCGGGACGGAGCCACCCTCCCGGCTGGAGGGCATGTGCAGGTTCTTGCCGTTGTGCCCTTCGTCGAACGCGAGCCAGTCGACCGCCATCTTGTTCCAGATGATGTCGGGGTCGTGCTTCCAGCTCGCCGGCAGCTCGAGCATCTCGGCCAGCCACGCCCCGACGCTCTCCTCCAGAATGGCATCCTGGCGCTCGGTGAGTGTCTTCTTGTGCTTCGTTTCAAGCTCGGCGAGCTGGGCGCGGAGCACGTCCGGATCGCCAGCGTTCTTGCGAGCGTGTCCGTACTGACGCTTGTACTCGGCCGACGCCTGCGCCTTTTCGATTTTCTTTTCGAGCTTCGCCTTCTCCTCGTCGTACTTCTTTAGCGATCCCTTCTTCTGCTTCACGGCGTTGCGCCGCTTCAGCTCCACCTCGCGCTCGATCGCGGTCACGCCCTGGAGGAACTGAAGGGTCGACTCCTGGTCCATCTGCGTGCGAGGCAGGGAGTCGTAGGTGAGGATCGCGACGTCGAACTCGCCGCCCTGGAACCGCGCCCATTTGCGGCTCCGCTCCTCGGGGGAATCGGTTTCGCTGGTTTCGAGGCCCCGGCGCAGCCCGGTTGACAGTGTCTTCTTGTTGATGCCGATGACGACGACGCGGAAATCGGGCAGCGCCTTGCCGATGTTGTCCACCCATTGAAAGGCGATCGGCTGGGGGACCACGAGCACGGCGCGGCGCGCGCGGCCACTCTGCCGGGCCAGCGCCAGCGCGGCGAGGATCGTGTACGTCTTGCCGACACCGACGTCGAAGCCGAGTCCACCGCCGCGGTTCGCGTCGAGTCGGCGAGCGCCCGCGATCTGGTGCGGGTTCAGGACGATCGCCGGGGACCACCGCGCGAGCTTGAGCGGCTCGGCGCCGTAGGCGTGGGCGCGATAGCCCTGGCGAGCGCGCTGATACTGCTGCTCGACGCGGCGCTGGCGCTCCGGGTCGGCGTCGAGCCAGCCCCGGAAGCCCTCGGTCCACTCCTTCGCATACGCGAGGCGAATGTCATCGACGTTCTCGCCCTCCGCAGCGCGGGGCTGGAAGACCACATAGTCATGGTTGACCCAACCCAGGATCAAGAGCGCTTCTTGCGAAAGGCTGTTGAGCCCTCGGTCGTGGTCCTCGTACGCGACGTCGGCGAGATGGATGAGCCCCTTGTCCTGCACGAGCTCCACCGGGTCGCCATGGTTCTTTGTCGCGAGCCACGCAGCGAGGAGATCGAGCGGGATGAAGCCGTCCTGCGGCGTCACTTCGATCTCGTCGAAGGTGGCCGGCTGGATCAGCTCGATCAGTTGCTTCGCCTGCGCGGCGGCCTGCGCGTCGCCGAGCGCCGCGCGCGCTTGGGCGCGGTCGAACCTCGGCCAGAGCTCACCGAACAGGTACTCGTCCGGCGGCAGGAGATGACCACGTGCGTCGAGCCGCTCAGTCCACGCGGGCTCCGAGGAGTCCTCGCACCATCCGGCGGTGAAGAGGGTACTCGGGTCCTTCCCGGGAAGCTCGTCGATCGTAAGTGTCTTGCGGGAGCGGTAGAGGTACTCGCCCCACTGCAACGGATCGCTCTTGTTCCCGGTGAAGCGCGGCATCCACTGCGGCCGTTCGGCCAAGGACGGGATGAGCGTCACCGACCTTCCAAGGAAGGCTTTGAGAAGCCATCCGGCGCCGCCCGGGGGCCCTTTGCCCAGGGGGCCGCGCTCGGCCTTCGCCAGCGCGAGCACCTCGGCATCGAGGGCAGGAGCCCCGTTGGCGTTCGCCCAGGCCAGCAGATCGTGGCGAAGCTCCTCCCAGCCCACCGGCTCGAGGTCTGGATTCGCCACGCTGCCGAGGAAGCCCTCGACGCGACGGCCGAGGCTGGAGACACCGGCCATGCGCTCGTCGTTGTCGATGAGCTGCTCGGCGGGGGTCGCCTTGGTCGTGGTGACCTGTTTCGGTGGCTCCGCGTGGTGCGCGGGGAGCGCCGCGTGGGAGCACGAGGCGCAGATGGGGCGCTCTTCGAGGACCGCGGGAAGGGCTGTAAATTCGCCCACCACCGTGTACCCCTCGGCGCTCGTATGCCAGCCTCGCTTCGCCGGCTCACCCGGCTTTGCCGGCTCGTTCGGGACGACCGTTCCGAGAATGTGCGCCGGAAACTCCTGGTAGTAGCGTCCCTCGACGAGGAACCGATCCGCGTCGTCCACGTCGGCGAGGATCGTCTCGCGGGCTCGGAAGACGAGAATGTCGGTCACGATGTTGGCGAGGCTGAACACCTCGTTGGGAAGACGAAACGCCGCTGAGAGGTGATGCCGTCGAAGCACCTCGACACGGAGCTTCACGGCTGCCTCCGACATCCCGGTCAGGAATCCAGAGGGGATGATGTAAATCCCGAGTCCACCGGGGCCGAGAAGGTCGAGCCCTCGCCGTAAGAAGTAATCATCGGCGCGCTTGTAGCGGTAGCTCCGATCGGGATCCTCGGTCGTCGCATAGCTGCGCTGGCCGTAGGGCGGGTTGCTGATGACCAGCTTGAGCCGCCCCGCGAAGTCGGCGCCGTTGGCGGCGACCCAGCCCTCGAAAGGCCCCTGGTACAAGTCGATGTCCGGCCGAAGCGCGTGGAGCATCTTGGCGGAGAGCTTCGAGAACTCGACGCAATGCCATGTCACCGTCTCGAAGCCGCGACCGGAGAGCGCGAGCGGGAACCGGCCAATGCCCACGGCCGGCTCCAGCGCGTGAACCCGGCCATCCGTCGCGACGAGGCCCGCGAGGAGCGGCTGCACGAGCCGCGCGATTTCGGCGCAGACCCGCGGCGGCGTGAAGTACGCGTGGATGAGCTGGCGCGCGTCGGGAACGTCGAAGCCCGGTGGAAACTTATCGAGGGCCTTCTTGATGCCGATCCCGCCCCAATCGGAGTAGGCGGCGAGGATCAGGCGATCCGCGTCGGTGAGCGAGCGCGGGTGAGCCTCGAGATCGGCGGCGAGCCACATGGCCTTGATGTTCGCGTCCCGGCGCGCTGCCGCCGTACGATGCTCGATGGGCGAGAGTGCATGCGAGGGCGGCTCAGCCTGCTCAACCGACTCGCGGCGAGCCGCCCGAGCCTTCGTCGGCGCGATCGACGGGGACGAGGCTTGTGCGGGGGCGACCGGCTCGGCGTCGTCGTTCGCCGGCCTCGCGAGCCTGCCCTTCGACACGGGCTCCGCCGTGGCGAGCGCGATCTCGCCCTCCGCCGCCATCGTCGGTTCGACGCCTCGCGCCTTGAGCTCCCGCAGCAGCAGGGCCATCGCCTCGGGAGGGCCGTACAGGAGGTGCGAGCGCCCCGTCTGTGCCGGGAAGTCCCTTCCACGCATCCTGTCGAAGTCGATGTTGCCGGCCGGCGTCACCAGCTCGAACTCGCCGAAGCCCATGTGGCGGACCTCGAAGCCGGGGATCTTTCCCGCGAACGTCAACAGGCTCGTGTCGCCGTAGAGATCCTTGCCGCGATGGCAGAGGCCGGGAGGCGGAGCGACGTACGCGGGCGGCTCAGAAGCCGCGCGCACCGAAGGAGCCTTTGCGCTCGGCGGCGATGCGGCTCCGCGGTGGAAGAGCCCCGCCTGCCCCGAAGCGACGCCCCACGCCTCCTGGTGCGCGGCGATCAAGAACGGCGCGAGGTCCTTGTTGCTGTCGATTTCGGCCTGCGCGATCAGGCGTCCGAGCCTGGCTTGGGAGAGGCCCCGGAGAGATTTCGCGCCGGCCATCGCCCGCGCGTCGGCGAGTCGCACGATCGCCTTGACCAGCTTCTCCTCGGCTTGCGCCTTGGTCTTCGCCGTCACGCGCGGGCCGCCGGCGTGCTCTTCGGCGAGATGGCGTTTGGCCAAGCGATAGCCGTTGCGCGCGCTCGAGAGGGACTCGACCATCGCGGTTCGCAGCGTGCGTCGTTCCGCCTCGGACTGCGTGGCCTCCGCGCTCGCAAGCTGCCGCTGCCACGTACCGATCGAGTTGGGTCCGAGTGGATGCACTGCCGCCTCGAAGCGGTATTCGACGTGGACTCGGCCGTTCTGAAGGATCGCGAACCCATGCGGGCGAGCTTCGACCTGAAAGCCGGGCTCGAACGTGTACCAGGACACCTGCCCATGACGCTTGTCGCTGGGATCGCTGATCCGGAGTCCAATGCTCCTGGACTTGACCTCGACCAGCACACGTGGGGCATCCATCGGTCCTTGCTGATTGCGGACGAGCCGGAGCCGAGTTCCGATCGGCAGTCGCTTCAGCGCGGCCATGGAATCGATCAGGAGGGATGGAATCGCCCCGGGCTGCGTTTCCGCGGCGGGCGGGGCGCCGACGTGGACCGGCGCACTCTTGTGCACCGTTGCAGGCGCGACTCTTCTTGCGTCGTCGGAGCTCGACGGCGACGGCTTGGCCGCCGACGACGCGCGCGCGGACGGGGCCGGCGGGGTGGACGCGACGACGCCGGCCGTGGTCGGCCGCTCGACGAGATGGTCGCCGGCCTCGATCGCCCTCGCGGCCAGGAAGATCGCTTCGCCAGCCTTGCCGCTCGTCTTTGCGGCGACCGTCCGCAGATGGTCAACCGCGACGGCCCGTGCCTCCAGGGCGCGCTGGTCCAGAGACGTCGGGCGTCGATCAAGCGTCACGGCGCACGCACGAAGTAGGGATGCGATCTTGATCCCTGTGGCGCTGTCGGGGAGGTCTCGTGCCCGGTCGCGCAGCAGGGCGACAATCCGCGCGGTCTCCGTGGTTGCATCGAGTGCGGTGGGGACTTGATCGTTCCTGCGTGAGCCCTCGCGAGAACGGTCGCTCTCGCGCGACGGCGCAAGGAGCATCGCGGCTATAGCGCTGGTGCGTCGCGCAGGCGCATCGGGCGGAGGCGCAACCGTGGTGGTGATCGGAGCGCGGGGCGCAGCGTTCGGAGCGACGGAACGCGCGTGCTCTGCCGGGTGCGACCGATCAAGGATCATTGCCGCGACCGTGCTGGTGCGTCGTGCGGGGACTTCGCGCGCACGGGCTGGCGGCACGGGGACGAACACCTCGTGCCGCCGAGCAACGATCATCGCGGCGATGGTGCTCGTGCGCCGCGCGGGCCCCTCGGGCGCCGGAGGCGGCACCGGAGGATCGGTGAGCAGCGCGAACACATGCTTGGAAAAGTCACGCATGGCTACGCGACCTGTCCGTGCTTCTGCGCACTCGGGGGCGGCAGCTCGCCGAGCATCGCGCGCGCGGTCGCCACGTTCTTTTCCATCCAGTCGTCGAAGGCGTCGACCACGTTCGAGAACTCGTGTTGCGCCTTCCATGCGATGGCCGCCTCACGCCCTCCTCGCATCCAGATCGCCTTCATGACTTGGAAATGCTGCTCCGCCGACGAGGGGTCGCCCTGGTGCAGATTCGTTTTGATCTCCTTCAGCACCGCGGCGTCGTCGACGTCCGACGCCGCGCGGCGGGAGGACGGTTTCTCGCTCGCCTGCGAGACGGGCGTGCGCTGCGTCTGCGGCCCAGCGTGGGTGCTCTCCGAGGCCTTCCTGGGCTTCGCCTGCCGCTTCGCCTTGGGCTTCGCCGTCGTCGTGGCGCGCGACGTCGAGACGGGCGCACGCTGCGAGCTGCTCGCCGCGGACGTTGCCTGCCGTTTCGCAGCAGGCTTTGTGGTCCGCGCGGCGCGTGGCGTGACGGACGTGGGTGGAGCGGCCGTGCCGGCGGGCTTCGCCGTCGAGTCCTTCCTGCGCGTGGTGCTGGGCGGCGCCGCGGGCGAGCGCTCGGAAGCCGTCGCCGTCGGCTTCGCCGCGCGCGTTGCCTTGGGTTCCTTCGCGCGCGTCGCGCTGGGCGGCGCCGCGGGCGTCCGCTGCGAGGCGCTCGGCTGCGCATGCCGCTGATCCCCGACGTACACCAACCGGAGAACCTCTTTAAGCGTCCTCGGGGAGAGCGTCGTGGTGTGCGTCTCGTACCCGCCTCTCCGCCCCAGCACCCCGGTCCAGACGGTGGTGTTCTCGCAGTCGATCCGGTATCCGCAGGCTGCTCCGGAATCGTGGACGTTGTACTTATCGTCGCCCACGACGACGCTCCAGGTGCGGAGGTGGTGGTCCGTGCCGCCGACGTCGCCGCCATCCACGCGCTTCGGCGTGTGGGGCGCAGAGGCCGTGTGCTTGGACGAAGGCGGCGTTCCCCCGGCGGCACGCCTGGAAGCAGCCTTTCTGGCAGGCACCCGCGTCGACGTGGGCTTTCCGGCGGGCGCTCGCTGGGAAACCGCCCTTCCGGCGTCCCCGCGCTGAGACGCCGGCTCACGCGCCGGAACGTGCGTTCCGACGACCATCCGCGACGTGCGGAGCGCCTGCGCCGCCTGATCGGCGTGGGGCACGATGACAACGTAGTACTGATCGTTCGACATAGTTCACCTACCTGACCTTGCGCGTGGGCTTGATGGCCTGTTCTCGGATCGCGCCAGCTCGGGGCGCACACCTCGCGTGATACGTTGTCGTTTGACGCCCGCGGCGGAACTGCACGATCTCGGCGCGCGGTCCAATCGGCCTCCCGCAACCGGCAGCGCACACCGCGGCGCGTTGCGGCGGCGGATCGTCCTCACTCCACGTCTCGATCGGCGACGCGTCGATGCTCTCGCGCACCGCCCGGCTCATCTCATGGGCCGTGGGAACCATCTTCTTGGTGACGGGGTACTTCGCCTGAATCGCCACGATTTCGCGCGCGAGATCGGCGTCGCTCACGACGTCGCGCCGGCTGAGCTTGTCCTCGAAACGCAGTTGCTCTTCGCTTCGTTCGACGGTGGTGAGGCGCCGCCGCTTCCGAAGATCGCGCAACGCGTCGCCAAAGAGGATTTGAAGCTCCCGATAGCGGGCCTGGCTGGCGGTCTCTTGAAACTTCATGTCGACCTCCCCGCGGGTGGCGCGATAGCGCGAACAACAAGATCCTGTGCCTCAGCGTGAACGAAGACGGCGCCGAGCCTGCCGAGCTGCAACCGCGCTCCACCGCTCGTGAGGAGCGGCGACACACGCCGCTCCTGCGGGCAGTCCTCCTCGATCGAAACTCGGCAGCTCATCCTCTCGCCCTTCCGCGATCAGCTCATCGTGACCAGCAGCAGATCCAGCGCCCACGCCCAGACAAGGGTCTTGCCCTCGATGCCGGTGACCTGGATCTCGACCTGCTGGCCCGTGATCGTCACCGTCAAGCCGCCGGGTTCCCACGTTTGGAGGCGCCCGCCGTCACTAGGCTGCATCGACATTTTGGTCGTGTTGTTCTGCGTCAGGACGCCCGCGGCGCAGGCGCCGCTGAGGCGCGGGAAGAACGTCACCGAGGACCGCGGCGTCGCTTCGTCGACCGCGATTACGTGACCGGAGAGCGACCAGGCTCCGTCCTTCGGCAAGGCGGGAAGCGTGATCGCGCGCGTCGCCGTCGCCCCGGTGACCGCAAACACGCCTTCGAGATGTCGTTGTTGAACGTTCTGCATGACTCAATCTCCTCTTCGTTGTTCGTGACTCATGTGATGACGCGGTACGCAGTGAGCAGCGCCGCGATCACCAGAGATCCGGTGTCCTTCGTGTCGGGGCCCTCGTCGGAGGGGGCGCCCGGCGGACTGGGCGGGGCTTTGTGGCGCGGCGCATCGGGGCGACGCGGCGGCGATTGCCCCGGGGGCGCGCTCGCCGGTTCCCGACAGGTGAAGTCGAGATCCGCGCCGTAGAAGTAGCGGAGGATCGCGGGCCAGAGGACGCCGCGGCGCCCGAGCTCCACTGCACCATTCTGCGAGAGGCAACCTCGGTTGTCCACGATCGGACCGGCGTTCGGCGTCGGTCGGACGGCGGCATTCAGGAGACCATCGTTGTAGGTGACTCCGTGCTCGGTCTTGGTCGGGTCGTGACCGTTCCGGCCCGTCGAGGCGCCCGCGGGCCAGAGCGCGCCGGCTACGTAGCTGGTGAGCACCAGACGACCCCGGTGGAGCACGAGCCCTCCACGCGTCGCCGAAGCGGCCTGGAGACAGAGGGCGGTCGCCGCGCGCGCGCAGACCTGAAAATGGGCCGAGTTGGGGACGGGCTTGGCCGGCGTCCCATACCCTTGGTTGCTGATCATCCACACGAGGTACGAGCGCGCGACCATCGCTTGCGCTTCGAGGGCTTGGAGCTGGCGTGACGCGCCAAGCTCCGCCGTCACCACCCGCGCGACGTAGTCTTCCAAGGCCAGGCGGCCAAAGCCCTCCACCACCAGCGACGTCGGCATGCTGATCGTGGGGACCGGGCCGACGGGCGCCGAAGCGACCGCAGGCGATGCGGGAATCCCGACGCCCGCGAGATCCCACTCCGTTCGGTCGTCGCGGCGGCTATCGTAAATCGAGAGGTGGAGATGCTCCTCGTGAGGGCTCGCTCCGGTGTACGGGCGCCAGGCGCCGCCATCCTTCCCGGGGTTCGCGATTCGCCCCTGGAAGATCACGTAGTGGGCGCGAGAGTCCTTGAGCAACGCTGTGCCGAGCGCGACGAGATCGGGCCCGTTGCCGGGGTCGTTCGTGATGTCGAACGCATTGCCGACCTCGTGATCGCTCTTCGGGTTGGCGGCGTGGTGAGCCGCGCTCGGCGCGATCCCGTCCGCCGCGCGCGAGCGGCTCGGCCACTGGGCATCGAGTTGGGCGCGCAACGTGACGAGCGCCGCCGCCTCGCCATCGCGCGCTGCATTCGGGCCCGCGTCGCCTCCCGCCGCGTACGCGGCGAAGGGCACCCAGGCGGCGATCGACTCAGCCCAGGCGCGGTAGCCCTTCGGCGTCAGGTGGATCCCATCGGGAGCGCGCTCGAGATCGAGAGACTGAGAATCAAAAATCCGCACGTTGCGCGAGCCACATGCGCTGGCCAACCCGGAGCGGAATGCGCCGGTATCGAACGTCATCCGCGGCGGTCCAATCCAGGCCACCGAAGCGCCCCTCGCGACGATCTTGTCCACCAAGGCGCCGCCTTCAGTGCCCGCGCCGCCGGGGTCGGCGGTCCGCATATCGTTGGTCCCGAGACACACCAGCACGAGGTCGGCGGGCGGAGCACCGATCGCCGCTGGGAGATCGCTGTCACCCATCCAGTCGTGGACACGCGTGGATTTCTTCCCGACGGCGTGGAACGCGCACGGCGAGCGGCGCGCGATCTCGGTAAGGACGGGACCGAGGCCCTGAGCGAGGGAGTCGCCCACGAGGACGATCCGCGCGGCTGTCGACGTGGTCTGCGACATCGGTACGACTCCTGCTGATGAGGCCGTGAAGGGTTGGGTAACCACGTTGGCGGGAGGCCCCGCCATGAGTCCCGCGCCAGCCCCACGGGCTGCGCCGCCCGTACCCTTCTGAAGGAGCGCGAGACTCATGATTGGCCTACACCCCCGGAGCGAACGGCAGGAAGGCGTTCCCTTCGATCACCCAGTCCGCGATCTGATTCACCCCCGCGCCGGGCGTGGCGATCACGCGGACGAAGCGGTCGCTGAGCAACCCGGCCTGCACCGTGCCGACCACGTTGGTTTGCATGAAGTTGCCGCAGAATCGCGGGGAATCGGTCGCCGGATCATTGAGGGTCTCCAGGACGACGTTGAGCGTGCCGGTCAGCTTGGTCACCGTGAGCGTGAGCTGGAGGTAGGACCCCGGGCCCACGGGCAGCCACTCGGACGTGTACGGGATGGCGTCTTGGCCGACGACGCCAGCGAGAGGAGCAAGCATGGAGAAGCTCCTGCCCCCCTGGAGGATGGGCTTGCAGACACGGGGCAGTGCGACGATGGGATTTGACATGGCTACTGGCGCCTCCTTCGAGGGGATTGCGGTGGAAACGGGAGCGGCGGAAGACGATCCTCGAGCTGAAGGCGGTGGAGGTCGTCAGGATCGTGCGGCAGCGGGTCGACGAGGCGCGCGGGCGCCTGGGCGTACCCAAAGGGAGCGCGAAAGAGGCCGGAGAAGTCGTGAGGCGTCGTGTCGGCGTAGCCGAGCGCGATGGCTCTTCCCTCCGGCTGATCTCCCGCTGTGCTGAACTTGACGCTGAGCGCCGAGGCGGGAGGCTCGGCGACCCAGAAGACCGTGGCCACGTGCATCAGCGCGGCACCCAGCGGCGGAATCACCAGGGCACTCGGCGCCAGATTCACGTACTGATAGTTGGGAAGATCCGGCAGGTCTCGCACCGGATCTTCCAAGGTCGCCCACGCGGAGAGAACCCACCAGACGTCGGACGACTCGCGCCGCGTGTCGACGCTGGCCTTCATGAACACATGCAGCCGCCGGATGCCGCTGAGCGGAAAGACAAGCTCGTTCTTGTCATTCTCCGAGGGCCTCGGCTTCAGATCCGCGCGGACAACAGCAGGCGACGGCATGGTTCAAATCCTCCTCAGCGATGCGGGCTACAGGCGGCGACGGGGCTGTCGCTCGTAGCGCTCCACCTCGCGGGCCGGCAGAAGCGACGTCCCGTGAACGACGAACTGCCAGTAGAGCGCCAGCCCGGTCGGCATCACGGGGTTGTGCGACCCGAACAGCCGGATCGGCTGGAAGGGGAACAGGACGGACTCGTCCGTGTGGATCTCGGCGTCGAAGAGGCCATTGCCTCCCTGGTCGACGCTGGCCTGGAACTGCTTGTCCAGGCACCAGAGGTAGCCCCGCTCGAGGTCGAGCGTCCCGCCGGCGCCGCTGCTCTCGCGCACGCCGAGGCGGCTGGTGCCCGGGATCTGCGAGAACCGGCCGATGAGCTTGTTGTTGATCACCTTGTTTCCCCCGAGCTGCTTGTCGCTCCAGGTGAAGTAGAAGGTGCTCGCTTCGGCGAGGGCGCGAGCGATCTCGCACGTGTCGTCGAACTGATTGAACGTCTCGATGGGGAGGATCCGGCCTGCGCGGTCCCACACCAGCTCTCGGCCGCTGAGCGCGGCCATGATGTTGCCTGTCGGAGCGGGCGAAAGCCCGGCCGTCGGATACATGATCCGGATCCCCTTGAGGTAGCTCGACACGGCTTCCACGATCACGACCTCATCGGGGTAGAGGTTCTGACCGGGGTTCTGGAGGTTGGTGTCTCCAGGGTTGAGCGTGTGCGGGCCGCCGAACCACGACGTGCTCACGTCGTCGATGGCCAGATTGAAGCACGAGTCGATCACCGGGTTGTCGACGCCGGGGACGTCGACCACGAAGGCCGCATCGCTGAGCGTGCCTTCGACGGAGAACTGCACCTCCATCGTGCCGTAGTAGTAGCCGCGCCCTTCGCGGATGGCCCCGCCGTGGATGCGCCGGTAGCGGTTGAGGATGTCATACCGGAACTCGCGCATCGCCCGCCCGCGGTGCCACGGCACCTCGTGCTCGTTTTCCATCCAGCCGCCCCGCCGCCGCGCGTGGGTCAGCCCGTGTCGAAAGCCGTGCCGGTGTCCATGCCGGTGCGCGTGATTGGCCTCGTGCTTGGAGGCCATCCGCACCAGGGCGACCACCTTGCCTTCGGTCAGCCCATCTCGCTCCAGCATCCGCACCGCCTTGGCAAGCTCGCGCTCCGGCAGGACGAAGCCCGGCGGCGCGCCGGCTTCCTCCGCCGCTGCGGCAGCATCGGAGTCGAGCGCGCCGGCCTCGTCACCCACCCCGCCTGCGTCGTCGCCGCCCGCGTCCTCTGGACCGGCGGCCTCCTTCAGGCCCTGATCGATCGTCTTGAGCACCGTTGCGTCATCGGGTTGCATCTTCATCTCTTCCTTTCACTTCTCGCGAGATCGCGTCCTGGCGTGGCGCGGCTACGCGGGCCGCGCGTGCTCGAACACGCGCTCCGCAATCCTCTCGGCGGTCTGCGCGCCGTGCCCCGCCGTGATGTACGTGCGCCCGCCATTCGGGGTCTCCGACCACCGCCCGCGTCGGCCGTAGGTGTCATCGACCCAGTCCCAGCGTCCCGCTTCCTCGTCGGGGCCTTGCGTCGTGCCGTCCGGCTTCGCGGGATCGGTCTTCGCCGCAGGCCGCGCTCTCCAGGCCTGCACGAACATCGCCGCGCCCGCGGCGAGCAGGGCACCCGCCCAGGGGCTCTTCTGGCGGAGGAGATAGTAGCCGAGCCCCATCACGACGAGGGACTTGAGCCACCAGTGATCCCGGAACAGGCTGATCTTGTTGAACCAGTCGCCGGTCGCGACGTAGTAGATCGCCGCGCCCGCGAAGACGGTCTGCAAGGCCGACTTCCCGACGGAATACGCCATCTCCTTGGGGGTCTTTCCCGTGTGGCCCTCCAGCCACCCCATGATTCCCGCTTTCTGGACCACCCCGTGTTCGGCCTTGGCTTCGGCCTCCGCGGCCTTCAGCTTGTTGTAGTGAGTCTCGCTGATCGTCACATCACCCATGGTGTTGCTCCTGTTCTGTCCTGTTCTTGTCACGTGACCTTGAAGGGTCGTTATCGCGTCAGCACGTAAGCCCCGCCGAGCAGCACCGCGATCATGCCGATGCCGCCGGCCGCGCCCGCCGCCGCCACGCCCGCTTCCTCGACTTTTTCCAGCGCGCCCGTGAAAGGATTCGGAAGCGGGCTATTCGTACGTGCGGCAATCGCCTTCTGCGTCCCGAGGAGCTCATCGAGGACGCGAAGCTCCTCGGGCGACCACGGGAGCGCGTGCCCGGCGGCGCGCTCGCGCTCGCTGTGCGTGTCGACGATCGCGACCGCGCGCGCCTGGGTGCTCAGCATGCGCGTCGTGAGCGTGTCCTCGGTGAGCTTGCGGTCGACGACCTCCGCGGTGACTTGCGCGACGTAGCAGACCGCCGCGCTCCACGCGACGACGGCCACAATGAGCACCGCGGCCAGCAGGAGTGGCGGGAAGCCGGCTTCCCCCTTCGGATTCGGGTCGACTCCTGTCGCGAACTTCGCGGGCGCTCCGTCGCGTGTTGTCGCCGTGAAGACGGTGTAGCGACCGGGGTCGGGGAACAGCATCCAGGTCCGCGCAATCGTGCTCGCGGCGTAGCAGTGCTCAGGCGAAGCAAACAGGTCTCCGCGAACCTCGGACCCCAGGGCGGTGATGCCGTCCTTGTTGTTCGGTATCACGCCCACTACGCGTGCGTTCTCGACCGCGTAGTGCGTGGCAATCGCCAGGGCCCTCACGAGGCGAACCCGATCGGGCCGGATCGCCGTTGTTCCGTTCGCGCGCGCGAGGTAGGTCTTCGCGTCAAAGGCGAGCGCCATCGATGCTTTCGGATCGCTGTCCTCGTGGGTCCACGTGATGGGGTTCTTCGTCAGTGCGGCCATGGCTACACGAAGACTCCCGCCACGAGGCCGAGCCCCGCGAGCACCAGGGGGACAATCCCTTCATCGCTCGACGTCTTCTTCGTCACCGGCGCCAGCGCCTCGGGCGGGTCGTCGTACTGCGCATCAGGCGGAGGCGGAGGCGGAGGCGGCAAAGGCACCTCCACACGGGGACGGCGAAGGCGCGGAGCGTGCGGCGCACCGCCGGGCAACCCCGGCACACCCGGGATCCCGTACTGCTGGAGCGCTCCCGGAAGCTCGTTGAGCACCGGGGCTGCCGGCGGCGGAGGGCGCCGATCGAAGTCGCCCCCTGGCGCGTGCCAAGGCGGCGGATCGCTCGGCGCCTCGCGACCAGGCGGCGCGCCGCGTCCGAGGTTGCGCACGAAGTCCCCGGCGGCAGCGAACGCGCCCGCGAACGGGTCGGGCGCACTCCCGCCCCCGCCCGGCCCCGCAGGGGGCCGTTGCGCGAGTCCACCGATGGCCTGCGCGCTGAAGCTGTCGAGTGCGGCGATCGTCTCCGGGTCGAGGACACCATCGCTCCGCAGGCGCGACCCCGTGGTCGCGTTGCTCCACCGTTGGAAGCTCGCCAGCGCCTGCTGCGTGCGCGGCGTGAGCACGCCTGTCGCGTCCGGCGAGAACGGCATCCCGGTCCCGAAGTCTCTCGGCACGATGACGTCGGGGTGCGCCTGGCGGAAGGCGATCAGAATCGCCTGCACGCGGAGCATCGTTCCCGGATCCACCGTCGCTGCCGCCGCCACGGTGCCCGGAGGCGCGGTGGGCGACGGGACGGCGCCGCCCGGGAGCGCAGGGAACTGCGAGAGGCCAGGATAGGGCGCCTGCGTCGGCACGCCGCCGGGCGCGGGCCGGAGCTGCGGCGTGTCCGGCCACGCGTCGGGGATGTTGAGGATCTCGCCGGGATAGAGGCTCTCCCACGCGACCTGCTTCCCTTTGCCGTTGACGGCCATCTTCTTGTGCGGGTTCGCGTCCCGCAGCTCGCTGAACCAGCTCCCCGACGACGCGGCGCCGAGCTTCTGCGCAATCCGCTGCATGCCGTCACCCGCCACCACCGCGTAGGTTCGTTGCGTGATGTTCTGGCGGAGAGCGCCAGCATCCGAGTCGTCCTCTTCGCCCGTGTCCGACGAGACCCACGCGTCCGGGATGTTGACGGCCTCGTTCGCATAGAGGTTCGTCCAGTTTCCGGTCGTGCGGTTGGTCGCCTTATGCGGGTTCGCCGCTTGGAGCTCGCTCCACCAGTGCGCGCGCCCCTGGGCGCCGAACCGTTGCGCGATCTTCTGCGGCCAGTCGCCGCGGACTACCGAGTAGGTCTGACGCGTGACGCTCTGTCGCGGACCCGCGTTCGTCGCCCCGCCCGAAATGATCATCTCGGGCAGAACCCTGAGATCGGCGGTGGGATCGTCGGGCGTCTGTGCCGTGCTCTTGTCGGCCGGAGGCGGCGCGCCAAAGGGACTGAATTGAGCGAGGGAATCCCACACGCCCGCCGCTTCGGCGGACTCGGGGCCGGGCTCCGCTTTCGACAGAGGCCAGAAGTCCGGGATCCAGATGGACTCGCCCTCGCGGATGTCGCGCCACCAGCCGTCCGCGTTGAGCGGCTTTTGCGGATTGACGCCGCGCAGCTCCGCCCACCAGTCGGGCCGCAACACGTGATGCCCGTCAAAGAGCTTGTGCTGCATCACGATCTGCTCCGCAGTCTCGCGCGTGTACGTCGGCGAGGGCGTCCCGAGAGCATCGAAGTGCGTGACGCGGTAGCGACGACGGGGCGTGGCTTCCGCCCGCGGGCCGCTGGAGTCGTCGGCGTCGTCGGTGTCCTCGTACGGATCACCGCCGTTCGGATCATCGCCCCAGTACGGTTGCGGACGAGCGAAGGAACGGAACCCCGACATCGAGGCGTAGGGGCGAAACGTCCGACGTCGCGATCCTCGACGCGCGTAGCGACCACGCACGTAGCCCGCGTCGTCGTCGGGCTCGTGCGCGTCGCCCGCGTTGGACGCCTCGCGCTCTTCGAGCTCCTCCAGCTCGCCTTCGCGCCGCAGCTCCCGCAGCTCGCGCGCGCGCTCGATCGGGATCGAGTAGGGCACGTACCCGAACCAGCTCGGCGGGATCCGGACGCGCGGATCGCCCTCGACGCGCATGGGATTCGCGGCCTCCAGCTCGCGCCAACGTCCCCTCTCGCCCACGAGCTTGTCCGCGACATCCGCCAGCGTCTCGCCCGGCAACAGCAGGTACTCGCCGGTGGTCGCGTCGACACCGCGCACGTCGCGCGCCTGCCCCATCAGCCCCGCCATCTCGGCGAGCACTCCGTCGGGGTGAGCGCGGAGCTGCGGCACGCACGTGAGGTAGCGACGCAGCTCGTGCTCCGACATCGGCCGTCCGAACGACAGGTGATAGAGCGGGCGCGGTCGGACATCGACGTTCACCACGACGTCACGCCTCACCGCCGGCAGCGTGATCTCGGGCCGCACGTACTCGCGCATCGGTTCGCGAACGATCTCCCGGACCGGCTCACGCACCACCACCTCGCGCACGACCTCGCGCACGGGGGGATCGCGCCACACGACCTCGCGCATAGGCTCGGCCGGAAACCTGTTCTGAAGCTCGCTCACGACCTGGCGCGCGCCTTCCATGCCGCTCGCGCGTCGCCACACCTCGCGCACCGGATCGGGCGGGAACCGGCGCTGAAGCTCGCTCACGACCTGGCGCACGCCTTCCATGCCGCTCGCGTGGCGCCAGATCGCGCGGAACGGGTCGTACTGGTATTCGTTGGGGGCGCGCTGCCAGAACTCGGGGACGGGCACGCTCTGCACCTCCTCGCGAGGAGGCGCCTGGCCCAAGAGCCGATTGAACGGGAACGGCAGCAGCGTGCCGAGAACGGCCTTCCCGATCGGCAGGTGGTGGTGCGGGTGGCCGGGCGCGTAACGCCAGAAGTCACGGCCGTAGTCGGGCCCGCCACCGTAGCCGTACCGCGCCCGCCAGTAGTCGCGAGCAGAGCCCCACGTCCTCTGGTGTCCCGACGGCATATGCCCGGGGTGGCCAAACACGTAGCCGGGCTGGTGTCGCCAGTAGTCGTGAGACGACTCCCATGTCCTCTGGTGGCCCCACGGCGTGTAGCGCGGGTAGCCGTGCTCCCACGTCCCACGGTGGCCTGAAGGCGTGTTCCAGGGCGCGCCCGGCTGCGGGAACACGTGCCCGGGGTAGTCGTGCTCCCATGTCCCATGGTGGGCCGAGGGCGTGTTCCAGGGGGCGCCCGGCTGCGGGAACATGTGCCCGGGGTAGTCGTGCTGGGATGGCCCATGGTGGCCTGACGACGTGTTCCACGGAAGGCCCGGCGGCGTGAACGAGCCGTGCCCGCCTGTCCCTTGGTGTCCAGCGGGCGTGTTCCACGGCTGGGCCGGCGGCGCGTTTCCCGGGTGGCCGGGCGGCGCGTACCCTTGGTGTCCAGCCGGCGTGTTCCCCGGGAGAGGCGGTGGCGAGAAGGGGTGGTGCGCGGGCGGCGTGCTCCCGGGGAGTGCCGGCGGCGGGTACGCCGGGTGACCGGGTTGCGCGTTCCCCTGGTGACCGGAGGGCATGTTCCCCGCGGGGACGGAAGGAGCGTTTCCCGCGTATCCAGGAGGTGTGCTGCCAGTATGCCCCAACAGCGCATACGCCGGATGGTCCGCTCGCGCGTACGTAGGGTGGACCGACGCCGTCTGCCCTGCGTGGCCCGACGTCGTGTACGAAGGATGGCTGGAGAGCGGACTGCCCTGTCCGCCCGCCGGGACGCTCCCCGTGTGAACCGAGACCGTGCTCGCCACGCGACCCGAGGGAGTGACGGGAGAGTGGCCCGAGAACGTGTGATCGACCGCGCCAGCCTCGTCGGCGCCGGCACCAGGACTACCCGGCACCCAACCGGCCTTCTGGCGCTGCTCCCAG
Source organism: Byssovorax sp. (assembly GCA_040006075.1). Lineage (GTDB taxonomy): Bacteria > Myxococcota_A > Polyangia > Polyangiales > Polyangiaceae > JANYGI01. The sequence continues at coordinate 17,135 of JBDTXR010000164.1, forward strand.
AGCGCGGTGAGCATGCGGCTCATCCACGCAGGGGCGTCCCCGCGGAGCAGCCGATCTTGGCGGCCGTCTTCCACCTGCCGGAAGACCTCGAGCACGCCCTTGCCGCTCTTCATGGCCTCCGCGACGCGCGACCAATCGCCGGTGTGCTCGCTCAAGAGCACGAAGGGATCGCCTCCCGGCAAGCGCGCCGGATCGAACGCGGGCCCGGCGCCGTGCTGCGCGGCGTCGTGGACCGCCGTGAAGATCGCGTCGCGCAGGACTTTCTGCGCGTCCGTCGCATCCTGAAGGAGGCGCACGTAGGTCGCGACCGTGCGCGCGATGCCCTTCGGTCCGTCGGTGTCGATCGCTCTGCGCAGCTCTTGCTCCGCGCTCTCGCTGAGGCCCTGGCCCGCGGTGAGCTCGCC
>JBDTXR010000165.1:0-17537 GCA_040006075.1 Byssovorax sp.
CGTAGCCGCCGGCGTCGCGCTGCCCGCCGTCGAGGCCGGTCACCAGCAGCCCGCCGCCGGGATAGGGGCTCTCGACGACATCGAGGGCCATCCACGCGTGCTCGGGCCCGTCGCCGGCGCCGCCGACGATGACGATGTCGCCGGGCCGCGGCGTGCGCGCGCGGAGGGCCAGGAAGGCCGCGCGCGCTTGCAGCGCGATCGTGACCAGGTCGACTCCGGACTTGCGATCGCGGTAGGGTTGCTCGAGCAGCGGGTGCTGGATGTAGCGCCGGAGGATCCCGCGCTGGACGAGCTCGCAGCCGGCCATGCGCTCCATTTCGGACGCGCGCGCGGCCGTCTCGATCGGCGCGATCAGATCGCGGTAGGCCGCGCGCCGGAGCGGGCAGCTCGGATCGGCGGTGAGGCCGGCGAGCGTGCGCGCGTACGCGGTGACGAGGTCGCGGATCACGGTGTGCTCCCGGGCCATCGACGGAAGTACTCGCGCACCAGGGACGCCATCGCGGGCGCGTACTCGGCGAGCAGCCCGGTGAAGTAGCCGCTGTGCTTCAGCGCGGCCGCGGCCGCGAGGCCCGTGCCGTGAAAGGCCTCGAGCGCGGTCGCGTGGTGCTCGGCGAGGTAGAGCCAGAAGCCCGCGGCGCCGGCCGCGGCGGAGGCGTACGAGCGCAGCATTTTGCGGTGCGCGGCGCGCACCTGGTCGAGCAGCTCGTCGGCGACGAGGGGGAAGACGTCGCCCGGCCAATCGAGCGTGCGATCGATGTTGCCGAAGTTGAAGTTGTGGATCGCCTTGCCGCGCGCTGTTTCTTCGCAGATCTGCGCCCACGCGATCGCGAGGCGTTCGTCCGAGGGCGGCGCGCCGAAGGCGATCAGGTGGCCGACGCGCAGCGCGTCGCGCACCTGGGTGTCGTCGAGCGGGGTGTCGACCCGCTCGACGAGCTCGCCGGACGCGATCGCCGGAGGCGTGGGGAGCTCGGCGCGCTGGCCGGGCGAGATCGCCCCGGGATCGCGGGGGTCGATCACGAGGACCTCGTCGACGTCGACGGCACCAGCGCCTCGCGGCGCTTCAGCTCGTCGGCGCGCGCTTTCTCTTTGTCGATTCGACAAACGTCGTAGGCCTGCTCCTCGGCGCGCCAGTGCTCGACGAGCTTTCGCTCGGCGCGATCGCGCTGAGCGCGCGTGACGCGCAAGCGCTCGGCGAGCTCGCCTTCGGTCTTCGCGAGGTCGGCGAGCACGGCCTCGGTCTCCCGCGCGGCCTTCTGCGCTTCGACGAGGCGGTCGGCGGACGAGAGGAGGCTCACGGCGTGGCTCCGCTCGCGGTGATGGGGAGCCCACCGGTGACCTCTTCGATCGCCACCTCGAACGCGCGCACCGCCGCCGCGAGCGCGGCGAGCTCGTCGGGCGTCGAGGCCTGCGCGAGGCGATCGACGGCGGCGCCGGCGTCGTGGATCACGACGGCGCGCGGGTCGCTCTCCGGAACGCCGGCGGCGGTGTGGACCGTGCAGCCGGCGCTTTCAACGGCGCCCATGACGGCGCGCGCGATCGGCGCGGCGGCGCGCGTGAAGCTGTTCCACGCGGCGCAGCCAGCGAAGCTGAAAGAGCCAGCGGCGAGGAGGACGACGAAGACGCGCTTCATGCGGACCTCGTCGCCGAGCAGCTCTCGGGCAGCGTGGGCGCGGTAGCGCGTGGGACGGAAGTGCTCGGCGGCGGGACGTGCTCCGCGGCCGAGGCGCGCACCGTGCTCTCGATCGTGGTCTGCGCGGTGCTCACCCGATCGCGGACCTTGTCGATCGCGTCGGTGACGTGCTCGCGTGTCGAGGTGCCCTCGGCCTTGATGACCTCCTTGAGCTCGGCGACGCCGGCCGTGGCGTGCGATTTCGCCTCGACGTGCGCAACGTGCGTGGCCTCCATCGACGCCGTGAGCCGCGCCAGGAACTCCGACCCGCTCTTCGCGAGCACACCGAAGCCGTCGCCCATCTTCGCCGCCAGCGCGGTCGCCGGGCCGTTGATGACGCGGTAGGCGAGCCACCCGAGGACGAGGAGGTAGACCGTCGGGAGCCCGAAGCGGTCGAGGAGCTTGATCAATCCGTCGGCGTCAATGGTCATGGGGGTCTCGCGAGGGGTGGATAACGGGGTGCTGCCAGCACCCGATCTGGGTTCAGCCGCCGCTGGAGCTGGAGCTGCTCGCGGCCCCGGATCCGGGGAGGATCACGCCGCAGCCGCCAACGCAGGCGCCCGCGGTGCAGACGCCCGAGCAGCACGCCTCGTTGACGTCGCACGCCGCACCCGCGATCCCGGTGATCTGGCAGGTGCCGCGGATCGAGCAGGTGTCGGTGGGATCGCAGCAGGCGGCGCAGAACTGCGCGGAGCCGCACTGGCCGGCGATCGAGTGGGTGTAGTCGCCCGGCGAGGAGCACTGCCACGCTCCGCCCGGGCAGAGCGGCGTGCCCGCGGGACAGGAGCAGTCGCCGCCCGAGCTCGCGCTCGTGGTCGCCGGCGGGGTCGGCGACCCATCGTCGCTGTTGCAGGCGTTGCGGAGCGGGCCGCACCCGGTCGCGCCGCCCATGCATGCCTTGCAGGTGAGCGGCGCGGCCGCGTCGAAGGCGAGGCACACGGCCCCGACCACGCAGACCGACGCGCACGTGTCCGTGCAGCCGCACGCGTAGAGCGCGGCCCATTTGTCCTGCGAGCCGGGGCAAGCCTCGTCGGGCTGCCAGCCGCCGTTGAGGATGTCGCTGCAGTGGGCGGCGAGGCACGGCGCCTCGCCGGTGCTCGAGGACGCCGAGGCGGTCCCGCCGGCGCCGCCCGCGCCCTCGCACGGACAAGGCGTGTTGACCGTGACGCACGCGCCGAGCGTGAGTCCAGCCGCGACGAGCGCGAACGAGAGGATATGTTTCATGGTGTCCTGGGGGGTCAAGAGGAGGGGTCAGCGGACGGCGAGGAGCAACTTGGCGAGAGAGTGCCAATCAGCGGAAGGTGACTTCGATGAGCAACGTGCCGGGGTGGGTCGGGTCGTAGTGCTCGTCGCACTGAGCACCGATGTAAAGGCAACCGCCGATGTTCGGCACGATCGCGAACGCAGTGCCCGTGAGGGCAGGCGAAGCGAGCTGCGTTGACAGTTGAACCTGCGCGTCGACCAGGTGGCCAACGACGGCGCCGAAGTAGACGGAGATCACCGCGCCGCCCGTGCCGTCGCCGCCGGGCCCGAGCGTGTACGTCGCGAAGACTGTCGCGTAGGTCGAGCCCGCCGGGATCGCGAGCGGGTTGAGCTGCGGATCGGTCAAGCCACCGCTGGCGGGGAGCACGGCGGTCGCGCGGTACACCACCGCGGCGGAGCCATCGAGCGGGCCGCACGTCGTCACCGCGCCGTTGCCTCGACAGACGAGATCGATATAGGTGTTGTGCTTCGGATGCCCTGGCTCGTTGACGAGGATCTGAAGGGCCATGGCCAGAGCTTGCACGGCTGGCCTGAAGCGTTCAATCGCCGTGCACCGGAAGGCGATTCAATCGCTGAGCAGGAGATTGATTCGATTGACCGATGCGGGGAGCGCCCTATAGCCTCGGACGATGCAACAACCTCCGGGGGGATGGGGGCCGCAGGGACCTCCGCCACAGGGGCACGGTTATCCGCCGCAGCAGCCTGAGTGGGGACGGGGGCTCGGACCGCTGCCAACTCCGCCCAGCAAGGGCCCATCCGGGGCCGTCGTGATCCTGATCGTCCTGGTCGTCGCCATCGTCCTCTCGCCGTTCGCCGCCTGCGCGGCCTGCGTCGTCTGCGGGAGCATGAGCTCGCGACCCGAGACGAGGCCGGCGGCGCCGGCGCCTCGTCCGGAGCCCGTCCGGACGCCTCCACCGGCCGCCGATCCGCCGACGCCCGCGGCGCCGACGAACCCCTCGAGCGGAGGAGCTCGCTGCTACGATGGGTCCGCAGCGCGGTGCACCGGCCGCGGCTGCTGCTCGCGGCACGGCGGCGTCTGCTCGCGGTGAAATGACCTGTAATGCACCGCCTTCATGGCGGCGGTTGCTCGCAGCCCGCGCAGACAGGGTGTTCCCACTTGACGCCGCCCGGGCGCGCGCGACCATCGGGCCCATGCGAGTGAGGTTTTTGGGGGTGGGGCTTCTCGTTGCGGGGCTGGTTGGATGCGGAGGGGATCCGGTGGTCGGGCCTGCCGGCGCGCGCGGCGCGGATGGTGCGAAGGGTGCTGCGGACGAGGTTGGCGAGCGCGGCCCGGCCGGCAACGTTGGCCCCGCGGGAGCGCCCGGTGTGATCGGGCCCGCTGGAGCGGAGGGACCCGCCGGCGTTACCGGGGCGACAGGGCCTGCGGGGAAAGATGGAGCGAGCAGCCCGGTGAGCGGTTCACGATTGAAGGCCCGTTATCGGACCGCGGACGACGGCTCGAAGGAGTACATCCCTTATTCGTGGTGGGATTCGACGCTCGCGGTCAACTGCACATTTCGTCGGGCTGGTGATGGAGTAGAGCGGTGTTTGCCAGATGCCTACGCCGCCAATCAACAGACGAGCGGGTGGTTCGATGCAGCATGCGCACAGCCAGCGGTTTATGATTTTCCCGAAAACGTCGGGTGTGAGTCGGGACTTGAGCAAGGGTACATAGCTAAACCAGACGCGTCGTGCTCGTTCGCGGAGCATATTTATCCTCTTGGCCCTATCGTAGTTCTCGCGGCTCCACTTTTCGTTGGTGGACCTGGAGCGTGCGCTCCTGGGCCACTCAAGTTCGCAAACGATGCGCGGGCGGTGCTTCCAGAAGCACCATCAGCGTCATTCGTGGCTGGGACTGAGTCTCACGATTGAGCCTTAGAGCGACGTGCGGGTGACGGTAGCGCCGTACACCGCGCAATTCGTCCGCTCAGAATGCCAGGCGCGTGACGGCGGCGCCGAGCACCAGGAGGCCAGCGAGCTCGTTCGCGCCGCCCGTCTCCGCCAAGAAGCGCAGTTGATAGTGCTTGTGCGACCGGTCGATCGTCGTCGATAGGCCAGTGATCGAGATCCTGTGAGGGAGGTTGTACGCGGTGAACGAGGCCGATGAATCGGTCACGGTGCCGCCGATCTGTGTGCTGACGCCGGTGGTGGTGTTGGTCTCGTAAAGGAAGATCGAGGGGAGCGAGAGCCCCACGAGCGACGCGTGCGAGTTGTTGGGCGCGATCGCGACCGAAACACCGGTGAGGGTGCAGCCGTCCGGCAGCGAAGCGGCGTCGAGCGGCAGTGCGATGGCGTTGTTCCCAGCCGCGCCCGTCGAGTAGTTGCCGGAGCCGCTGCCGACTACCTGGTTCCAGGTGCCGAGGGTCGGAATTGCGGGCGCGGCCGAAACGAGCGTGAGGCTCGCGCCGGTGATGCCGCCTGCCAGCGCATCGACGCGGGCGAGGAGGTACGCGATCCCATCCATGAGCTTCGCGAAGAGCCCCTTGGCGGGATCGACGCTCTGCTGGATGGAGTCGAAGTTGTACACCTCGCCGTCTTTGACGAGGTTCCACGGGAACGCGGGGCGCGCCGGCGAGGCGGGGGTGTACGGAGTGGGCATGATCAGACCTCGAAACCGCCGGGGGTGAACGGGGGTGTTTGGATGTTTTCAATCGAGAGCTTGCCGAGGTCCCAGCGACACACGGTGTCGGGGTCCGGCGCGGGATCGTCGAGCGTTTGCAGCGCGCCGAAGACGAACTGGAGCGCGACGCGAACAGGGTAGGAGTGGGCGGCTTTCCACTTGAGGATTTGGCGCTTGATCGCCTGGATCTCGCGCAGCGTCGCCGTGCTCCCTCCGGTGATCGTCCCCTCGGCATCGGGGATGAACGGGGCGACGAGAGGCTGGAACCCGAGCGCGCCGAAGTGAGGTCCGAGCCGCACCTCAAAGCGGTTGTACATGTCGCCCTGGAAGTAGTTGCCCTCGAAGTCCTGCACCACGGCGACCTCGAGGAGGCCGTAGGCGATCAAGGAATCGATCACGGCCTGCGGGCTCCCGGCCTTCTGCCAGGTGGTCCACGCGGCGCAGAGGCGCCCGCGGTAGCCGCTCGTCGTGGTGCCGTTGGCCTCGCCGTCGAAGCGCTCGATATCGAAGTCGGCGCCCATCCGGTCGAGCGCATCATCGGGGCAGAGGAATGGGCTCGCGCTCATCCGCGCAGCGTCTTTGAGGCGCGCGAGCTCGGCGTCCTGCTCCGCGCCGAGCGTGCCCTCGAAGGCGATCCCGCGAGCGTTTCCGAGCCAGGGGATCCTGGCGATCGTCTCTTCGCGCCCTTGCTTGAAGCCCATTATCCGAGCACCAATCCGGTCGAGTCGACCTGCAAGACGTTGTCGACGGCGAAGCCGACATCCGCCGCCGGCGTCGTGAGCGTCAACGCGGTCGCTCCGGAGAAGCCGGGGAGGCCGAGAGCGGGATAGGCGCCGCCGATGATCACGCCCTGGAGCAGGGAGCTGTCGAGCGCGGGCGGGGTGCCGTTGCCGCCGATGTCGAACATCGACGCGAGCAGGGCCAGCGCGGCCTTCGAGTCGGCGAGCAGCGTGGGGTTTGCCCCGGAGCCGTAGAGCGTCCCGGTGACGGCGACGACGAGCGCCGACGCTGGCACCGCGAAGAGGCCGCCGGTGCCCAACGTCATCACGTCGGCGGCGCCGAGGCCGGCGAGGAGCAGCGCGAGCTCGGGGCCCGTGGCGGGGCCCGCGGCGTTCGCGCCGATGATCAGGATCGTGCCCGGACCCATCGGGCTGTCGTCGCGGATCTTCCAGCGGGTGATCGTGGGCGAGAGCGTCGGGATCAGGTAGTTGAGCGCCGATCGCGTCCAGCCGGCGCCGAGCCGCGCCCACTTGCTCTTGCAGCGCGCGCGATAGGCCGTGTCCGTCTCGACGTTCGTACCGGCGAAGGTGATCCACCCGGTCAGGTTGATCACCGTCATGCCCGACGGGGCGCGCTGGAACGAGGCGATCGCGCCGGGATCGACGTTGCCGACGATGCCGGCGCTGTCGCAGATGAAGTCGATGAGCACGCCCGGGCCTCCGGGCGAAATCGTGATGCCCTGCGTGTTGGTGAAGAACACGCCGCCTCCGCCGTCCGCCCGCAGATCGCCGGCGTGGATGACCTGGGTCCCGCCGGCGGCGGCGACGTTGACGTGCAGCCGTCCTCGCGTCTTCGTCGCCAGGAACCGATCCTCCTGAAAGCGCCCTTTGCAGACGACATCGAGCCAGGGTCCGACGGCGTCATCAATCGACACGGTCTTCGCGATGATGGCGCGGATCTGCTCTGCGCGCGCCTCGGCGCCGGCGAACAGGGCGACGAGGCCGCGCTCGGCCGAGAGGTCCGAGAGCCCCGCGGTGTCGACTCCGGACGCGGCGAGCTGCGCGAGAATGAAGCCATCGAGCACCGTCACGCTGTCCGCGGTCGTGGCTTCGACGTAGGTGATCATGTGGCTCCGATCGTGACGAGCGCGGCACCGTCTTTGAGCGTCACGGCCAGTCGGTAGGTGCGGCCGTCGACGAGCAGCAGCTCGCCAACGAGGGTGATCACGCGGTCGGCGAGCGTGATCGTGACGTCGCAGCGGTCCACGAACTCGACCGCTTCAGCCTCCGCGACAAGCGCTGCACGCCAGTTGCCGAGGCTCGTCTTGTCGTGCGTGCTGTTCTGGAGCTCCAGGATGCTCACGCCGCGATCGCGCGCCCACGTGAGCGCGCCGCGGGGCGAGAGCCACGCGCGCGCGACGCGCTCGACGGCGACGCGCGCGCCGTAGATCCGCTGGCCAGTGAGGCCGGGACCGCGCGGCCCGAACGTCGAGACGTCGGCGAGCTCGGCGAGGGCGAGCGTCATCGGATCATCACCTTGGCGCTGCCATTCGTGGCCTTGGTGACGAGGGTGACGACGGTGCCCGGAGGGCCCGTGGACGGCAAATCGCCGGGCGGAAAGTAGGTGAAGACGATCGGCGCGCCCAAAGCAACGCCAACCGCGGCGAAGCTGCCAGCCGTCCCGAGATCGCCAACGGCAACCAGGCCGCGACTGGCTCCCACGTCGAGCGGGATGCCGAAGGCATAGGCGCCATCGGGCGTCCCGCCCTCGAAGGCGAGGCGCACCAGGGCGCCGGGGTCGACGATCACGCGACAGCCCGGGATCCCCACGTCCAGGCGCACGTTGCGCGGCTGGAGTGACGTGCCGTCGAGGCGCAGATCGACCGATCCATCCGCGTGCTGGACAACCACGGTCGCGCGGTACACCACCGCGAACGGGTCCGCCTTGGCGACCGACGCGAGGGCCGCAGCGAAGTCGTCGCGCTCGCTCACATCGCCTCGTAGTGGAGCTCGCCGAGGCCATCGGCGGTGAAGACCACCAGCGAGATGCGGCGGCCACCAATCGTGGTCCCCGGGCGCGCGCTCGCGACGCGGTACCTGATGCTGACGATCCGCGCGTCGGTGTCGACGTCGAGCTCCTCGCCCTCGAGGTCCGCGTCGAGCCACTCGACCGGCCCCGCCCAGACCGCGCCGCTCGCGAACACGCGCCACCCGATGTCGAAGCGCTCGGCGATCCGCGTCAGCGCGCGCGCGTGGCTCTCGGTCTCGAGACGCGCCCACGCCGAAGCGCGGAGCCCCGAGAGCGCGGTCGCGTCCGAGGGCACCTCGTCCGCCTCGACCAGGACGTCGCCGACGAGCTGCGCGACCTCGATCGCGGAATTGGCGCCCACGTAGTAAGAGGCTTTGGCGGGGCGCTTCGAGAGGCCTTCGGTGCCACCGACGACGACGAGCGGCGCCCGGCCCTCGTACGGTTCGCCGTCGACCACGGTGCCGACGAAGCGCTCGGCGGCCTCGTCGCCGTGCTGGATCGTAATCACCACATTGCCATCGATCGCGGTGTCGGCCGTCGTCTCGAGGTGCGCCGTCCAGGTCCCGAGGAGCGGCATTTCGAGCCGGAGCTGGTGCGCCTCGATCAGGTTGCCTTTCGTGTCGCTCAAGATAACGAGGCTCATGGATTCTCCGTGGGGCCGTTGGGCCCGTCGACTCCGTAGGTGTTGCCTTCAGAGGTCTTTGTGCCGACCTGGCCTGTGCCGAAGTCGATCTTGTTGCCGTTGCTCAACACCGCGGTGGTGTGCGTCGGATCGTCCGGCTTCTTGTCGACCCACTTCTCCGCCTTCTTGGGCGTGCTCGTCCCGCCCTTGGGCTTGTCGGGCGCGTTCCATCCGGAGCCTTTGCCGGAGAAGGTGAACATGTCGCCGGTTGCGACCACACCCGAGAGGGTCTCGAGCAGCACCTTGTTGGCGCCACGCACCGCGCAGGCGGGGTGGGGCGTCTCCCAGACTTTGCCGTAGCCAGCGCCCTGCGGATCGATGGCCAGAAAGAATGCCATCCCCTCTTTCCAGGCTGAGCGCGGGAAACCGATCTCGAACGAGACGTCGCAGACCTTGCGGCCCTTGATCTGCGTCGAAGCCCCATCCTTGCCATTGGCCTTGATCTGCGTCACCTCGGCGCCGCCATCGCAGGTGACCTTGGCGCGGCCGGCGCCGGGGTAGCGCGGAGGAAACTTGTTGGGCCCGAGCGCGAGCGTATCCCAGGCTTCGGGATCCTCGGAGGGGCAAGGCGGGATCGCAGGCATCAGCCGGCCTTCCGCACGGTGTCGCGCGCGTTGCGAGTGTTGTGCTTGCGCCAGGCCGCGTACGCGGCGTCGCCGATCTCCTGACCCGTCTTCTGGTTCTGCTCCGGTGTCCCGCCGCCCGTGACCGTGATGTTGAAGACGACGCCCCCGCCGGCGCCGGCGCCCGCTCCGCCCGCAGGGGCGATGTCGCCAAGGTCGTTGGCGCCTTGCTGCTTGGCGGTGCCGCCGACAGCGCGCATGGCCAGCGCGGCGCCGGCGTCGTTCGCGGCGGAGCCACTGCCCTTGATCGCGATCGCGTAGCCCTGGCCGAAGTGCCCGCCGAGCTTGCCCGCCTTGCGAGAGGGGCTGTGCGAGTCCTGGCCTGCGGGCGAGGCGACGCCGTCGAGCGCCTTCCGGGCCATGTCGATCGCGGCGCTGACGGCGGCGGCAGTGCCCGAAAGGATGCCGCGGGTGAACCCGCTCGCGAGGTTCTCGCCGGCGGCCTGGCCGCCCGCGGCCGCGTCGGCGGACATCGAGCCGGTGTCCAGCTTCGGAGGATCCGTCTTATCGCCGCTCAAGCTCTTGATCACGCGAACGAAGTCCGCCGCTTCCTTCAGCGGTCCGAGCAGCATGTTGACCACGGCGAGCAGGGCCGAGAGCCCGCCGGCGTCGTCGGCCACCTTGAGGCCATCGCCGAGCGCTTTGACGATGGTCGCGAGATCGTGCGCGGCCGCGGCCGCGGACACGAACCCTTCGGCGAGCTTCTTCTTGCCCTCCGCGCTCGAGAGCGGGCGGAGCAGATCGAAGATGGCATTCCCGAGGCCGGTGATTTCCTTCTTGAGCGCTGCGCCCTCGGGCGCGTCGAAGAGCTTCTTGATCGTTGCGAGGAGATCTTTGAGCGGGCCGGTGTCGATGTCCGTGAAGAGATCGAGCACCTTGAGCTGGATCGCATTGGCGAGCCCCGAGATCGACTGTCCGGCCTTCGCGGCCATCCCGCCGCTCGTGCTCTCGACGGCCGCGAGGACGGCCTTGATCGCCTCGGCGCTCTGCACCTGGCCGGTCTTCAGGCGGGCCATGACCTGCGCGGTGCTCTCGCCCTTCTTCTTCAGGTTCTCGAAGACGGCGTTGGCGTCGACGCCGGCCTCGGCGAGCCCGCGGATCGCGTCCTCGTTGATCTTCTTCCCGCGTCCCAGCGTCGCGAGCTTCTCCTCGAGCGCGTGGCCCTTCTCGTCGCCGAGCGCGACCGACACGTCGGCGATCGCCTGGATCGCGAGCGGGATCTGGTCCTTGCCGATGCCCGCCTGGAGCAGCGTTTTGACCTTGGCGATCGTCTCGTCTTTGTCGAGGTTGAAGTCCGCCGCGAGCTTGATTGTCGTCTGGTAGACCTCGTCGCCGGCGCCGCCGCTGAGGCGCGAGAGCGCGCTCACGGCGGCTTTCTTCGCCTCACCTTGCTCAATGGCCATCGACGCGACCTTGAAGAGCGCCTTGCCGATCAGGACTGCCGCGGCTGCGGCCATGGCGGCTGCGGCGAGGGTGATCGCGCCCGCGCCTTTGATCAGGCCTTGGCCGATCGGCCCGAGCTTTTCGTAGTTCTCCGCAAGCTTCGCGAGGCCCTGCGCGGCGTCTACCGCGCCGCCAGCGGCGCGCTTCCCGAACAGAGACTCGATATCTTTGATCGTCTTCTGAAAGGCGGAAAACTCGGGTGCCGCAGCCTTTGGTTGCAGGGACTTGGGCACCTTGTTGGCAGCCTCGACGGCCGCTGCAAAGGCCTTCTCCTCGGTCTTTGCGGCGGCCGCGGCGCGCTTCGCGACGAGGTCGTAAACGCTGCTGAGCTTCTGCGCGTTGGTGACGGCCGCGGCCGCGGACGTCGCGAGTCCCAGCACGTCATTCGCTGCGGCACGAGCCGCAGAGCCGCTCTTTTGCGACTCGGCTGCGAGAGCCGCATCCCAGTCAATGGCCTTGGGCGAGGACTGCAATGCCGTCGGCATGCGGTTCGCGCGATTCATGTCCTCGGTGAGCTTGCGGGCGTCAGCGCTCGCGGCCTCCGCGGCGCGGTTGGCCACCAGGTCGTAGACGCTCGCAAGCTGCCGGCCGCTCGTCGCGGCCTCGGCCGCGGCGACGGCGAACGAGAGCGCGTCAGTCGCGGCGGCCCGCTGCGCGGAGCCGGCGGCCTGCGACGCGGTGGCGATCGCCGCGGCGGCCTCGGCGGCCGCGCGCTCCGCGGTGAAGGCCGCCGGCGGCGGGGCGGCGAGGTGCGACGGGAGCCGGTTCGCTCGCGTCATGTCCTCGGCGAGCTGGCGCGCGGCGGCCGCGTCGCGCTCGCGGGCGCGGTTCTTCGCGAGCTGCAGCGCGGAGATCAGCCGGTTGGTGGAGGTGACGGCGCCGCCCATCTGGACCTGGACGCCGGCCATCGCCGCGGCCAGCGCCGAGCCGGCCTGCGTGCCCATCTCTCGCAGGCGCTTGAAGGCGGTCGCTTGCTTCTCGCCGGCGACCCCGCCGATACCCGCCTTCGCCTGCGCATCCTGCGCTGCTGCAAGACGTTCGAGCGCCGGGGCCGCACGATTGGCGGCGTCGGTCGACTCGTCCTCGAGGCGGATGGTGAGTGTCTCGGTCCCTTCGTCAGCCATGGGGTAGCTCGTCGTCCGTGGCGATGGTGGGCAGCTTGGGCCGGTTGGCTACGGCGATCGCGCCGAGGAGCGAGGCGAGGCGAGAGACGGAGTCGGCGTTGGCGCCGACGCTCGCAAAGACTGCCAGGAAGGCGTCGGCGGCCTCGATGAGGCCGATCTCGTTCGCCCCTCGGAGGACATCAGCAAAACCGCGCCTCGGCGCCGCTACCTCCCAGCGCGTCCCACTCCTCGGCGAGCGACAGCAGCGGGATCGCCGGGTAGCGCGCGATCGCGCCCTCGAGCTCGTCGCGGCTGAACGTGGTGCACGCGCGCACGAGGGAGAGCAGCGCCGCGGGGATGCCCTTGCCGAGCTCGCGCGCGCTCGACAGGATCTGCCCCTCCTGCGGATCCGGAGTGCGGACGACGGCGGCGAAGATGGTTTGCCGCTTGTCGTCGGTGATCCGGACGATCCGCTGCGGGGCATCGAACTCGGCGAGCAGGCGATCGGCCGCCTCGCGCGTCAGGCCTGCTTCTGCGAGCACGAGCGGCGGCGTCTCCGCGTTGAGCTCGTCGGAGAACTTCATCGCCGGCGCGCGCGCGGGGAAGCCGGCGGCCTGCGTGAGCAGATCGGTGATGTGTGTCGCGAGCTGCGGGAGCTTCGCGCGCGCCTTGGCGAGCGCGCCGGCGGCGTCGCCGTCGACCTCGATGGAGAGGATTCGACGCATCATGAGGCGCTCGCCGGCGGCCTCGTATGAGCTGCCCTTCGCGGTGGCCTCGTTGGTGTACCGTGAGGCCTCGGCGAGATCGAGCAGCTGCAAGACGCCGGTGATGCGCGTCGCGCCGATGGAGATGAGAAAGGGCTTGGTGTTCATGGGCTCTCAGATCAACTGGACGTTGCCGGGGAGGGCGAACGGGTCGAGAGTCCGACCCTTGTATTTGACCTTGATGTCGGTGAACTTCCCGCTGAACTCGTCCTTCGGAGCGCCGCCGGCGTCGCTCTTGAAGCCGAATCCCTTCTCCCAGGTGACGTGACCCGCGAGCCAGGTCATGGGGGGAAGCCCTGGCCGGTTGAGCGTGATGCTCGCGCCCCACTTCATGCGCGCGTAGCCGTTGCCGGCCCAGTCGGCGAGGTCGAGGGACACCTGCGCGACGTCGAGGCCGATGGAGATCGAGGGCTCCGCGCTGGCGAGCTCGGACGCGACCGGCAGGATCTGCGAGCCCATGAGGGTGATCACCTTGCCGCCGAGCTCGATGCCCATCGACTGGCACGCTCGAACGGCAAAGGGCTGGCCTGCGCGCGCGCCCTCTTCGGGGGTGAAGATGACGCGGCCGTCCGCGTGGGTGTGAACCTTGTCGCCGATACGAAACATGGTGGTCGTCCCTTCAGGTGACGCTGATCGTCCCGACGAGGTTGAGCGTGGCGGTGATGTCTTCGCCCTGGCCGCGCTCCTGAAGCGTGAACGTCAACGTCAGGGCGCGCGTTTGCGTGATGTCGGCCGCGCGATCGATCGTGGTGAAAGCGCGCGATGCGTGCTTTTGCTTCACGATGCCTTGGGCGAGGATGCCGTCGAAGACGAGCTCGTACGCGGCCGCGTCGGCCTCATCGATCGTCCCGTCCTCGTTGAGGTCGAGAGTCAGGTTTGCGACCTTCTGCAAGCCCGCGAAGAGCAGCCGCGAGGCCTCGTCGACCATGCGACTCACGCCGAGATCGACGAAGAGATTCGCCGCGCCGGCGCGGGTCACTCCGCGCGTGAAGTGCGGCAATCCGCCTTGTGCGCAGACGGTCGTGAATCCCGGGCCGCTCGAGGTGCCCAGCTTGATTGCGGCGGTGTACTCGTCGCGAGCCAGCGTGACGCCGTCGGGGCTCTTCGTCTTGCACGCCGGGAGGGGGCCGAAGCCGCCGAAGCCGGGATCTTCGGAGAGGCTCTGCGAGGCGCAGACGATCGAGAGCGGCCCGACCGGCGCGACGCGGAAGGAGCCAATCGGCGACGGCGCCGCCGAGGTCTCGTAGGTGTCGCCGGCGGTGACGCAGACGCCGCGGCCGATGGCCTGGCCCTGCATCGTGCTCTTGATCGAGGCGTCGGACGCGCTGATCGGAGCGGCGAGGAGGAAGGTGACGAAGCGCTTGTTGGGCTGCGTCTCCCAGGCCAGCTTGGTCGAGATGAGGTCTTGCGTGTAGCTCTTGAGCTCGGTCGCGTCGGCGGGCTCCTGGACGACGACCACGAGCCCGAAGGCGAGCGAAGAGTCGTTGTTGATGGCCGCGAGCGCCGTGTCCAGCGCGGCCTGCGTGTGGCGCGGCGCCGTCGTGGTGAAGCTGTAGACGGTGTCGAGCACATAGGCGCTCGTCGCGGGGAACGTCAGCACGAGGCCGGTCCCCGGGATCGTGATGGTGCTCGGCGAGCCCGTGCCGACGAGGTTCGAGGCGCCCGAAGTGAAGCCGAGCGCCGCGGCCGCGAGGCCGGTCGCATCGACGGTGATCGTGCCGGCGGTGCCGGGCGTCGCCGACGTCATGCGCAGGTACTTGCCGCCGACGAGCGAGAACGTGACGTTGGTGATTCCGCCGTTGAGCTGCGCGAGCAGGGCCGTGAGATCCGCGGGCGTGGTGAGCGCGAGGTTCTGCGCACCTCCCGTGTCGGCCGTCAGCTTCACGTGAAGGGTATTCAGCGTCGAGAGGGTGATCCCCGTCAAATCCACGGTCCCGTCGAGGATCGCGGGCGCTTCCGCAGGCACGTCGAAGAGGTACTGATACGGGTACTCGACACCACCATCGAGGTTGATTGACACCTTGGCCGTGCCGACGACGCCGGCGGCGATGACCTTCACGCGCGGCGAGCAGGCGAGGTACGGCGTGGTGAGGCCGTCGAGCAACGAGCCGGCGACGGCGATCGTCGGGCCGGTGCCGGCAGGCGTCTCCGTCACCGCCGAGATGGTGCCGGCCGTCGTCGCAGGGATCTTGTAGGCGTAGCGCGCCGCGCCGCTGTCCGCGGCCGCGCGGGCGTCGGCGATCGCGAGCGGCCCGTACCCGATCTGGGGCGTGCCATCCTGCCCGTCAGCGAGGTCCGCCGGCGCGTTGCCGAGGACGCCGGCGAGCGCCACGGCGGAGCAGATGCCGACGCGCATCACGACGCCTGCGGCGTTCGTGGCGGTGCGGCCCGTGCCGCTCTGGATCTTGAAGGTGATTCCCATGGTGCCTCAGGGTGCGGTGATGGTGCCGGTGGACGTGGTGCCGGTGCCGTCGATGCGCTCGAGCGAGCCCGTCGCGCTGGCCGACGTGAGGGTGATGGTCTTGCGGATCTCGACCGGGAGCGGGATCTTGAGCAAGCGCACGGGGAGCGCGAAGACGTAGCCAGTCACTCCAGGCACGTCGCCGAACTGCTCCCCGTCGCCGAGGATCTCGTAGGCGTTCGGCGAGAACGTGTCGTAAAGGGCCTTCGAGAAAGCGATCTCGAGGCGCTCCGCAGCGCCGTAGTCGCGCGCGTGCAGGTGTACCGTGAACCTCACGGCGACCTCGTGAACGTGCTTGTACGCGGCGTGCTGCTGCGATGTCTGCGAGTAAGACCGTCCGCCCTTGGGGACGGGGACCCAGGTGACGCGCCCCTCACCGGGAGCGCCGTTGCGCGCGCTCTCCTCGGTGCCGATCGAGTTCTGCACGCCCATCGCGGTGGTGAGCGCGGCCAGGATCTCGACGACGTTGGAGCCGGCGAATTTCTCGGGCGTGGCCATCTACTTGCCCCCCATGACCGCGGCGAGCTCTTCGGCGAGGATCTTTTGCCCGCGCTTCAGGACCGCGAGCGGAGTGCCTTTGCGCCACGAGAAGCCCGGGATGTAACGCCGGTATTTTTGCAGCGTGATGTTGATGGCGCTGGAGTCCACTGCTGTCTCGGCGGTGCCGAGCGCCAGGCCGGTGTCGACGTGGCGCTCGAGTTGCCCGACCATCATGCCGTTGATGAACGTGGCGAAGCGGTCCAGCCCTCGCTTCGACGCCGCGCCGTTGCCGACCGCGCGCAGGCCAGCGATCAGCTTCCTGAGCGTCACGTAGCCTTGCAGCTTCGTGGTCGTCCTGGTGCTCACGTCAGCTCCCCGTTCATCTCGGGCGCGTCCCAGCCGCGCGAAGCGAGCTTCCAGGAGCGCGCGCCCGCTTCCGCGAGCACCGGTGTGGCGTCGGCCGGATCCGTGGCGAAGGTGTCGCCCTTGTTCTTTTCGGACAAGAAGATATCGGCCGCCGTCGCCCGCTTCGTCAGGTCGTCGATCGAGTACGCCGGCGATGAGGCCCGGAGCATGATCGCCACGTCGAGAGCTGCCAGGTGGCAAACCACCATCACCAGCTCTTCGGGCGGCGTCACGAACGGCGGCCGGTAGGCCTTGCACTTGTTGAGCGCGTACGACCACCGCGCCGCGAGGATGGTGTCGATCTTGGCTGCGAAGTCCTCGACGACGCAGATCACGCCGATGGCGTCGCCAACGAGGACGACGTCGACGTCGGCGAGCGTGGTGACGGAGAACAGGCTGTCTCCGTTGGTCAGCACCTTGTAGCGCACCGACGGCGATAGGGCCGAGTCGAGCGATGCGCCCGCGCCGTCGGCCTTGAACCGGATCACGTTGCCATCGATGAAGCCGTGTCCCGCGAGCTCGAACGTCGAGGCCATGACGTCGACCGACGCGAGCGATCGCACCTCCGGCGTGCAGGCAGACGCCGGCAAGCCGTAGGCGTGAAACTGCGCTCGCGTCGGGGCGGCCATGGCGTCGAATCAGGTGCTCAGGTCGACTTGCAGCAGAAGATCGACCAGGGGGTGGTGAGCGCGGCGCCGGCCTCCACCTTGGCGGCGACAGCGACCGTGCCAGCGGGCCCGATCTTGTTGCCGTGCTTGTAGAGCTCCGACATCTCGTCGTCGAAGATCCACTCGAGGCCGTCAGCGCCGACGAGTGCCGGGCCGGGCATGCCGGCGACGCGGCCGGAGTCGGCGGGGACCTTGGTGAGCGAGATCCAGGGCAGCTCACCGATGATGTCGGACGAGCACGGATACCAGTCACCCGCGGTCGTGAGATACGGATTCACGACGACCTGAACCGGCCTGTACTTCTTCTGCGGGTTCGGGCGCAGCGCTTGCGTCTGCGTCGCGCCGGAGCCCGAGGCTTCGAGGAGCATCTCCTCTTTGAACTGCGTCAGCGCGGCGTCTTCCAGGTCGGGTCCGACGATGACGTGCGTCAGCTCGGTGCCGCGGTAGTCGGTGCCGTTCTGACCCTTCTGCGTGCGGAACATCTGGCGCACCTTCACGACGGAGGCGGTCGTGAAGGGGAGCGCACCGGGGTAGGCGCCGCTCACCGCACCGGTGAAGAGGTTGTCGTACGTCGAGGCGTTCCCGCCGAGCGGATCGCAAGGGTGGCC
>JBDTXR010000166.1:0-17527 GCA_040006075.1 Byssovorax sp.
ACAAGCAGAAGTGGCGCATGCACAAGGAGCTCGGCGAGTACCTCGATCAGCGCAAACAGAAGCTCCCCGAGGACCGCGCGCTCTACGTCGCCACGCTGCTGGCGTTCGCCGATCGCATGGTCGACACCCTCGAGATCTCCACGCCCGACGCCGTCCTCGCCGAGGGCGCTCCCGGCATGGCCGGCGATGGATTCCAGTCGCTGCGCCCCACGGCCGAGAAGGTCGCGATCGGCGGCACCAACCCGGTGCTCGTCGATCGCGTCGGCTCGGCGTTCCTCGGCCTTTACAACAACCCCGCGCTCGGTCGCGAGCTCGGCGGTCACCCGACCTCACCGCTGATCGAGATCGCCGCGAAGCGCTACAAGCTCGACCTCAAGAGCACGGTGATCGTCGGCGACGGCGCGAGCCTCCTCGACTCGCCGCGACCCGCGCATTTCAAGGCGATGGCGCCGTTCTCGATCGACTTCGATCCGCCGGGCACGAAGACTCCTGCCGGCCCCGACTGGGACGCGCTCGGTCATGGCCCGCCGGCGGGCGACGTCCCAGCCGAAGATCACGAAGCCGCGCCCGCGTCGCCGACGCCTCCTGCGGCTCCCGCGGACCAGCCCGCGCCCCCTGCCCCACCGCCGCACGCTAGCAACGGCAAGCCCGAGGTGCACGCGGCCGCGCTCGGGGACGACACGATCACGATCGACGGCAAGGGCAACGATCCCGCCTGGGCGCGCACCCGAGCTGCCTCGTGGCAGACCGACTACGCCGGCGTCGCCAGCGGCATCACCACGCACGCCCGGTTTCTCTGGAGCAAGAGCGGCCTCTACGCGCTGCTGGAGCTCGCGGGCGCGGGCCTCCACGTCGACGCGTCGCTCCCCGTCGACGTCGAGCGCAAGGGCCTCTACAACGAGGACTGCGCCGAGATCTTCTTCACGCCGGATCCCGCGCATCCGAAGCACTATTTCGAGGTCGAGCTCGGGCCCTTCGGCCACTACTTCGACATCGAGATCGATCGCGACCACGGCAAGCAGAACACCGCCTGGTCGAGCGGCGCCAGGATCGCGACGACCCACAACGCCGCGACCCACACCGCGGTGATCGAGGCGCTGCTCACCGCGCCCGAGATCATCGCCGCGCTCACCGCCAACGCGCGCCTCCCGCTCGGCCTCTACCGCATGGAGGGTACCGGCGATCGGCACTTCCTCGCGTGGAGCCCGCCGCGCACGGCGAAGCCGAACTTCCACGTGCCCGAAGCCTTCGGCGCGCTCCTGCTCGATCCCGGCTGACCCGTCGCGCGGCGCGTTCAGATCCGCCGCCGCCGCACTTCACGAGTGCACTACGTAGCTGCACTCCATGGTCCGACGACGGGTTCGAACGGGAAATTCCCTTGTAAATCAGGGCACTTCCAGATCGTGCCTCTTGACGCGCTGCGGCGGCATGCTACGTGGATGCGCGCCAAGCTGCGTCACGAGCGGAAGACCGAGGAATCGCCCCGGCTACCAGCGCAAGGCGCTTCAGGAGGACCCAGTGTCGAACGCCCACGCCGCCCAGAACCGCTACAAGGCCGACCTTCGCGAGATGCGCTTCCTCCTCTTCGAGCAGTTCCACCTCGACGAGATCCTGAGCCAGGCGCCCTTCGAGGCGTGGGGCCCGGACGAGGTCGGCATGGTGCTCGACGAGTCGTACAAGTTCTGCTGCGAGGTCCTCGGCCCGCTCAACAGCGTCGGCGATCGCGTCGGCTGCCGCCTCGAAGACGGCTCCGTGAAGACGCCGCCGGGCTTCAAGGGCGCCTGGGACAAGCTCTACGAGGCCGGCTGGAAGACGCTCACCGTCTCGCCGGATCACGGCGGCCAGGGCGCCCCGCACAGCCTGGCGGCGATCGTCGAAGAGTTCCTCTCGGGCGCCAACGCCGCGTTCAACATGTACCCGGGCCTGGCGTTCGGCGCGGCCGAGGTCATCGAGCACTTCGGCACGCACGCGCAGAAAGAGCTCTACCTCGGGCCGATGTCGAACGGCACCTGGGGCGGCACGATGTGCCTCACCGAGCCGCACGCCGGCTCCGACGTCGGCGCCTCGACCACCACCGCGACGAAGCAGGCCGACGGCCGCTACCTGATCCGCGGCACCAAGATCTTCATCTCCGGCGGCGATCACGATCTCGCGCAGAACATCGTCCACCTCGCGCTGGCGCGGGTCGAGGGCGCGCCTCCGGGCACCAAGGGCCTCTCGCTCTTCATCATCCCCAAGCTCCGGATCAACGCCGACGCGAGCGCCGGTGACCGCAACGACGTCAACGTGGGCTCGATCGAGCACAAGATGGGCATCAACGGCTCGTCCACGTGCGTGCTCAACTTCGGCGAGAGCGACGGCTGCCTCGGCGAGCTGGTCGGGACCGTCGAGAACCAGGGCATGCCGCAGATGTTCCGGATGATGAACGGCGCGCGGATCTCGGTCGGCGTGCAGGGCGTCGCGGTCGCCTCGGCCGCGTACCTCAACGCGCTCGACTACGCGAAAGACCGCAAGCAGGGCCCGAACTTCACGCAGTGGAAGGATCCGACGGCGCCCCGCGTGTCGATCATCCAGCACCCCGACGTGCGCCGGATGCTCCTCGACATGAAGTCGCGCGTCGAGGGCATCCGCGCCCTGATCGTCAAGCTCGCCCGCCACCAGGACGCGGTCAGCGTCTTCAAGGGCAAGGACGACGAGAAGGCCTCGTACCACCAGGGCCAGGTCGATCTGCTCGTCCCGCTGGTGAAGGCTTACGGCTCGGATCAATCGTTCCGCATCTGCGAGACGGCGATCCAGACCTACGGCGGCGCCGGCTACACCAAGGACTACCCGGTCGAGCAGTACTGCCGCGACGCGAAGATCTTCTCGATCTACGAGGGAACCAACCACATCCAGGCCATGGATCTCGTCGGTCGCAAGCTGGGCCAGGCCGGCGGGAAGAACCTCCAGGCGTTCCTCACCGACGTCGCCGGCTTCTGCAAGGCCAACGACAAGCACGCGATCCTCGGGCCGCTCGTGAAGGAGCTCGAGGCCGCGCACGAGGCGGTCGGCGGCTCGGCGATGCGCCTCCTCTCGTGGTCGCACACGGGCAAGGGCGGCCTGATCCCGCTCGCGGCCAACCGCTTCCTCGAGATGATGAGCGAGGTCGCGGTGGCCTGGCTCCTCCTCGAGGGCGCGAAGATCGCCCTCGACAAGACGGCGCTGCTCCCCGCGGGCGACGAGGGCGCCAAGGACCGCGCCTTCTATCAGGGCAAGCTCCACGCGGCGGCCTACTTCGCGCGCAGCGTGCTCCCCGCGGTCAAGCTCGACGCCGAGATCATGGGCCGCGAAGACAGCTCGCCCCTCGACATCAGCGACGACTCCTTCGCCACGGTCTGATTGCGATGGGGCTGCGCCCCAAACCCCCTCAGCATCCGCTATCGAACGTTTGGGCTCAAACGGTTATCGTTTGAGCTCAAACGGATCCGGGATCGCCGCCGCGTCGCGGAGCACGGCCCCGGTGAACCCCGCTCGCAGGTAGAAGCCTCGCGGCAGCGCGGTGGTCGGCTCGTCCTCCGGGCCGAACGCCGCGGTGCGCACCCGACCGTGGGCCGCCTTGGGGCGCGCCTGGAGCACGCGGCCGGTGCGCGCCGTCAGCCGATCGACCGCGCCGACGCCGATCAAGCCCATGATCTCGTCGAAGTCGTCGCGGAGCATCGCGTCCTCTGCCGGCGTCGGTCGCCAGAGCAGCGGGACGCCGACCGTCCGCGCCCCGAGGGCGCTGCCCCGCGGGACCAGGATCGGGATCCAGAGCACGCGCGCGAGCTTGCGGCGGACCCACGACGCGCTCCACTCCGCGCGATCGGCGTCGGCGAGCGAGAGCGTGCAGACGAACGTCGACTCGCGCGGCCGCCCCTCGGCGTCGACGGGGATGGTCTTCAGCTCGACGCCGAGGTGCGGGAAATCCGGTACCGCCGCGGAGCCTCCGGTCGCCCCGAGGGCCCGCTCGATCAGCGCGCCCATCGTGCCCTTGGTGCTCACGCCGTCGCCCGCGATCGACACGCGCAGCGCGGCGGCGATCTCGCTCATCCGCCGCCCCGTGAGCTCGCGCGCGCGCCCGAGCAGCTCGTCTTCGGAGCGCGGCGACGGGAGCGTCAACGGTGTCAACTTCATCAACGATGTCAACTGTCGGCCACGGGAAGGCGGGGGACGTGCATTCTGCCCGAGAAGTGCGGTAGATCGGGGCCTCGTGCTCCGCCCCTTGCCACGTTTGCTCGCGCTGAGCGCGATCCTCGCCCTCGGCGGGTGCAGCTCGCGCCGCGACGCCACGCCCGCCGTCGGCGTCGTCGAGCCGGCCTGGCCGGGGCTGACCATCGATCTCACCCCGGATCCCACCGCCGACGAGGTGGCGATCGCGCTCCGCCTCTCCGGCGACGCCGCCGGCCAGGTCGGCGCGCTCGAGGTCGCGCGGATCTGGGCCGATACCCGCGGCGGGAGCGCGATCCGTCGCGTCGAGGCCCGCGACGGCGAGGGCGACCTCCCGCTGCGCGACGGCCCCGAAGACGGGCCCGATCGCAGCTACCTCCCGGCCCGCGCGCCCCGCGGCGGCGAGCTCGCGATCCGCTACCGCGCCCGCGCCAACGGCGACACCTCGCGCTTCGGCCTCCACCTCAGCCGCGAGCGGCTCAGCGGCGTGGGCCACGCGTTCCTGCTCTTGCCGCGGATCGAGGCCTCGATCCCGGTGCGGATCCGCTGGCACCTCGACGCGCTGCCCGCGGGCGCCGCGGCGGCGACCTCGTTCGGCGTGGGCGTGGAGCAGGTGATCCACGCGACGAGCGAAGAGCTGGGACAGGCGGCTTACCTCGCTGGACCGACCCACGTCGAAGAGGCGCTCCCTTCCCTGCCCTCGCCCGGTCCCACGCCCTCGCCCTCGAGCGCGTCGGCCGACGCCGGCGCCCCGTCCGGCCCCCCCGCGGCCCGCCTCGTCGTCCTCGGCGCCTCGGTCTTCGACACCCGCGCCGCGTACTACTGGTCGGTCGCCGCGCTCTCGACGCTGGATCGGTTCTTCGAAAAACCGGTCAATGTCCCGGGAAAACCGGCCGATCCGTTCTCGTTCCTGCTCGTCGCCGCGCCGGGGCTCGGGGGCGATCACGACGGCGCGGCGCTCACCGGATCGTTCGCGCTGTGGTTCGATCAGACGCGGGCCTTCGACGCCGGCCTGAAGAGCGTGGTGGCGCACGAGCTCACCCATCGGTATCTCGGCGGCGCGCTCCAGCTCTACGACCCGAGCGGCAGAGAGGCAGTCTGGTTCTCCGAGGGGTTCACGGTCCACCTCGCCCGCCGCTGGCTGCTCGAGAGCGGGATGGTCACCCCGCGCGACGTGCTCGGCGATCTCCGCCGCACCATGGACGACAAGGCCTCTCCCGAGCGCGCCGCGGCGTGCGCCACCTCGTCGGCCGGCCGATCCCAGGACGAGTATCGACGCGGCGCGCGCTACGCCGCCCTCACCGACGCTGCGATTCAAAAGGCCTCTTCCGGCAAGCGGGGGATTGACGATCTGGTGCGCGAGCTCCTCGCGCGCGGGCGCATCGAGCAGCGGCGCGCCTTCCCCGTCGACGCCTGGCGCGACGCGGTGGAGCACGAGCTCGGCGACGCTGGCGGCGCGGCCTTCGATCGGATCATCGTGCGGGGCGAGCCAATCGAGGTGCCTGGCAGCGCCTTTGGCCCCTGCTTTCACCGGGTCGCGCGCGACGAGGAGGTGCTCGATCTGGGCTTCGATCGGCGCAGCCTCGGCCGGACCCCGGCGATCCTCACCGGCGTGGTCCCCGGCGGCGCCGCCGACCGAGCTGGCCTCCGCGACGGGACCCTGGTCCTCTCGGCGAAGGTCCCCGACGACGGCGCGAGGCCGCCGAAGAGCGGCAAGAAGGCCGATGCCGTGCTCACCCTCGCCGGCAAGGGCGGCGGCAAGAAGGTGCGGTATCGCCCGTGGTCCTTGCGGCATGTCGTGGGGTGGGAAGCGCAGGAGTGTGACCGGCGCCGGTGATCCGCCGAGGTGGCCAGCGCGCCGCGCTGAGGCATCTTGCCCCACTCGCCGCGCGGAACGAGCGTTGAATCCCTCGCCCTACAATGCGTTTGGAGCAGTGGACTCCTTCTTGCTCAGCCGGGTCAACCCATGGAAACGAAGACAGTCGAGAAGCTCCTCGCGATGGCCGGGTTCGGCGCGGCGACGGCCGGGGCGGCCGCGGTGGGCGCCCTGGCGCGACCGGGCCTCTGGTACAGCACCCTGAAAAAGCCCTGGTTCCAGCCGCCGGCCTGGGTCTTTGCTCCCGTGTGGACTGGCCTCTACGCCCTCATCGCCACCTCCGGATATCGAGTCTGGAGCGCGCCTGCTTCGCCGGAGCGCACCCGCGCCCTCGGCTTCTGGGGCGCGCAGCTCGGCCTCAACGCCGCCTGGACACTGCTCTTCTTCGGCAAGAAGGATCCGCGGGCGGCGCTGCTCGACATTGGCCTGCTCAAGCTCTCGATCGACGCGTACACCCACTCTGCCGAGAAGGTCGATCCCGCGGCCCGGTGGATGATGGCCCCCTATCGAACCTGGGTCGGCTTCGCCACGCTGCTCAACGCCGAGATCGTCCGCAAGAACACCTGAGCGTGGCTGACTCCCGGGGGCGACCGGGATAGCTTCGCTCCATGGACGACGTCGGACGGCATCGGGCGCAGCTCCTCGCGCGCATTCTCCAGATCACCGCGTCGGGCTCGCTCGGCCTGGCCCTGCTCTCGACTGCGCAGTGCGGGGCGCGGTCGAGCCTCCGGATCAGCGGCGGCGCGGGGGGCCACGGTGGAGCGGGCGGCGCCGGCGGCTCCGACGTGACCACGAGCGTGAGCGCGAGCACGACGGACGGCGCGGGCGGGTTCCTGAGCTTCGACGGCGGCGCCACCACCTCCGGGGGCGTGACCGACGGCGGGACCGAGATCGTCCTCGCCTGCTTCAGCGGCGAGACGCTCCCCGGATGCCCCGACGCCGCGGACGCCGTGACGACCATCATGGGGGTCATCAGCCCGTGCGCCACGTTCGTCGCCGTGGTGAGCGGCCCGACGCTCCAGGGCACGCTCTGCTGTTACGAAGTCGAGGTGATGCCCTTTCCCTGCTACGTCGGGCGCACGTTCTTCCTCGACGACGGCGTGGTCAAAGCGTCGCTCCGCAAGGGCGGCCGGTGGCGCGCCGGCTCGGCGCCGTCGGTGGCCGGGATGCCCGAGCGCACCCGCAGCGCGCTCGCCGAAGCGTGGGCCCGCGACGGCCTCTTCGAGCACGCCTCGGTGGCCTCGTTCTCGCGGTTCACGATGCAGCTCCTCGCCCTCGGCGCGCCGGCGGATCTGGTGCGCGACACCCAGCTCGCCAACGTCGACGAGGTCCAGCACGCCGAGCTCTGCCTCGGGCTCGCGTCGGCGTACTTCGGCGAGCCGGTCGAGCCCACCGCGCTCCCGTTCCCGGCCGCGATCCTGATCGAGCCCGACCTCGCGTCCATCGCCGCCGAGGCCGCGATGGAGGCCTGCATCGGCGAGACGGTGGCCACCGTGCAAGCGATGGAAGCGCTGGCGAACACCACGGATCCCGCGGTGCGCGAGGTGCTGCGGGCCACGGTCGACGACGAGGCGCGGCACGCCGAGCTCGGCTGGCGATTCCTGGCCTGGGCCATCGACACCGGCGGCGAAGCCACGCGTCAGGCGGTGATTCGATCGTTCGCCAGCTTCTGTCCGCCCGCGCCCACCGCCGAGGATCTCGACGGCGTCGATCTCGCGATCTACGCCGCGCACGGGCGGCAACGCGCTAGCGAAGGCCGCGCCATCGCCGCGCGCGTGCTCCGCGAGATCGTGCAGCCGGCGGTGTGCGCGCTGCTCGCGCGCGGCGCGGCGCGCGAGCAGCGCGAGGATCGCCGATGATCCGCGTCGAGGTCCTGGTGATCGGCGCCGGCATCAGCGGCGTCTGCGCGGCGATCCGCCTCCTGCGCGCCGGGATCACCGATTTCGTGGTGCTCGAAAAGGCGGCTTCGCTCGGCGGTACCTGGCGCGACAACGTCTATCCGGGCTGCGCGTGCGACGTGCCCTCGGCGCTCTACTCGTACTCGTTCGCGCAGAAGCACGACTGGAGCCAGGCCTTCGCCGGCCAGCGCGAGATCCTCGAGTACGTGCGCGACACCGCCGCGCGCTTCGGCGTGATGCCCTATCTCCGCTTCGACGCTGACGTCGAGAGCGCCGCCTGGAGCGAGCCACTCCAGCGCTGGATCGTCACCACGAAGGCGGGCGTCTACCACGCGCGCGCGGTGATCTCCTGCGCCGGATATCTCCACGAGCCCTCGATCCCGGCCCTCCCCGGCCTCGACGATTTCCCCGGGACCCTCTTCCATTCGTCGCGCTGGCGGCGCGATCACGATCTCACCGGCGAGCGCGTCGCGGTGATCGGCACCGGCGCCTCGGCCATCCAGTTCGTCCCCGAGATCCAGCCGCGCGTGGAGCGACTCCACGTCTTCCAGCGCTCGCCGCAGTGGATCCTGCCCAAGCCCGATCACACCCTGAGCGATCTCGAAAAAGGCTTGTTTCGTAGCCCCGCTGCGCTCAATGCCTGGCGCTCGGCGCTCTATGGCACGCTGGAGACGTTCGGGATCGGCTTCCGTCGGCCGCGCCTGCTGAAGGCCTTCCAGCGGATCGCGCTCCGCCACCTGGCGCGCGCCGTGGCCGATCCCGCGCTGCGCGCCGCGCTCACGCCCGACTACGTCCTCGGCTGCAAGCGAGTGCTGCTCTCGAACGAGTACTACCCCGCGCTGACGCAGCCCAACGTCGAGGTGCTCGCCACCGGCGTGCGCGCGCTGCGCGGCAACGTGGTGATTGGCAGCGACGGCCGCGAGCGCGAGGTCGACACCATTGTCCTCAGCACCGGCTTTCACGTCTCGGATCCGCCGATCGCGCCGCGGATCCGCGGCACCGACGGCCGATCGCTCGCGGAGATCTGGTCGGGCAGCCCCGAGGCTTACCGCGGGACGACGATCACCGGCTTTCCCAACCTGTTCTTCGTCCTCGGTCCCAACCTCGCCATCGGCCACAACTCGGCGTTCATCATCATCGAGGCCCAGCTCGACTACGTGCTCAGCGCGTTGACCACGATGCGGAGCCTCGGCCTCGGGCGCGTCGAGGTGCGATCGGGCGCGCAGGAGGCGTACAACGCCGAGGTGCAGCGCGATCTGCAGGGCACGGTGTGGAACACCGGCGGCTGCTCGAGCTACTACCTCGACGCGAACGGGCGCAACAGCATCGGCTTTCCGTGGAGCACGATGCGGATGCGCGGGCTGCTGCGGGAGATTGATCTGGGGAGCTACGCGACCGAGCCGGTGCGCGCGGAGGCGGATCGCTAGAGCTTCGGGGCGGCGGCGCGGACGGCTTCGCTGGCCTGGTCGGCGTATTTCTTGAAGTTGTCGTTGAAGAGGGTCGCGAGCTTCTTCGCCATCGCGTCGTACGCGGCCTTGTCGGCCCAGGTGTTCTTCGGGATCAGGATCTCGGTCGGCACGTTCTTGACGAGCCTGGGGATCGCGATGCCGAAGGTCGGATCGATCGTCGTCTCGGCGTCGTTGAGCTCGCCCGAGTGGATGGCGTCGATGATCGCCCGCGTGTACTTGAGCTTCATCCGCGCGCCGGATCCGTAGGCGCCGCCCGACCAGCCGGTGTTGACGAGCCACACGTGGGCGTCGTGCGTCGCGAGCTTCTTCGCGAGGAGCTCGGCGTACTTCGTCGGGTGCCAGACCATGAACGGCTGGCCGAAGCAGGCCGAGAACGTGGCCTCGGGCTCCTTCACGCCGACCTCGGTGCCGGCGACCTTGGCGGTGTAGCCGCTGATGAAGTGGTACATCGCCTGCTCGCGCGTGAGCCGCGAGACGGGCGGGAGCACGCCGAACGCGTCGCAGGTCAGGAAGATGACCTGGTTCGGGTGGCCGCCGACGCAGGGGATCTTGGCGCTGGGGATGAACTCGATCGGGTAGCTGCAGCGGGTGTTGTCGGTGATCGAGACGTTGGTGTAGTCGACCTCGCGGGTCTGCTGATCGTAGACGACGTTCTCGAGGACCGAGCCGAAGCGGATGGCGTCGAAGATCTCGGGCTCGTTCTCGTGGGTGAGGTTGATGGCCTTGGCGTAGCAGCCGCCCTCGATGTTGAAGATCCCGTCGTCGCTCCAGCCGTGCTCGTCGTCGCCGATGAGCTTGCGCTTCGGATCGGCCGAGAGCGTGGTCTTGCCCGTGCCCGAGAGGCCGAAGAGCACGCTGGTCGCGCCGTCCGCGCCCTCGGTCGCCGAGCAGTGCATGCTCATCACGCCACGCAGCGGCATCAGGTAGTTCATCACCGTGAAGACGCCCTTCTTCATCTCGCCGGCGTACTCGGTACCGAGGATCACCATCTCCTTGTGCTCGAAGCTGGCCGCGACGCTGGTGGTCGATGTCATCCCGCCGGTGTAGCGGTTGGCCGGGAATTGCCCCGCGTTGTAGATGGTGAAGTCCGGATCGCCGAAGGTCGAGAGCTCCTCGGCCGTCGGACGGATCAGCATGTTGCGCATGAAGAGCGCGTGGTACGCGCGGGCGCAGATGATCCGCACCTTGAGGCGATATTTGGGGTCCCACCCGGCGTAGCCGTCGACCACGTAGAGGTTCTCGCGGGTGTTCAGGTAGTCGATCGCCCGCTCGCGGTTGGTCAGGAAGATGTGGTCAGTCATCTTGATGTTGACCGGGCCCCACCAGATGTTCCCCACGCTGTCGGGGTGCTCGACGATGCGCTTGTCCTTCGGGCTGCGGCCCGTCTTGGCGCCCGAGAGCGCGACCAGCGCGCCGGTCGAGGTGATGGCCGTCCCGCGCTCGCCGACGAGCCCCTTCTCGTACAGCGCGGCGGGGATGGAGTTGCGGCTCACGTGTTCCACCGTGATGCCGTGCTTGGCCAACGAAAACTGCTCCGACATGATCGCCTCCTCGGGCGCGCCCTCGAGGCGCGGGCTCCCGGTTTCGCCCGGGAGAGGCGGGGTCGTCAACCCCCTCGTTGACCCCCGGAGGAGTTTTTGAGGTCACGAAACGTCAGAAAGTCGGGGTCGCCCGCCGAGGGTGGGGACGGACGCAGTGCGCCAGGAGCCGATGACGCGCGGGCGCGCGGGGGATCCCGGGCTTCGGCTTGTCAGGCGCGCCTCCATGCGCTGTCATGCGCGGATGACGATTTGCACGAGATCGTGGCCCTGCGCGGCGGCCATGATCGGGCGCGGCGCGCGTCTCCTGGTCGGTGGCCTCGTCGGACTCGGGGCGGTCGGATGCGGCGGGGCGACCCTCGCGCCGCTGCCGTCGGTCGCGACGGGCGCGCCGATCGCGACGCCGTCACCGGAGCCGGCAGCGGCTACGGGATCGGGATCAAGATCGACGCAGGCGCTCGACCTCGCGCCGCCCGCCGGCGCGGATTTCCGCCGCATGCAGGCCGCCGTCGCAGAGACCGACGCGGGCCGGTTCCTCGAGGCCATCGCCGCGCTCGAAGAGCTCCGCCACCGGTACCCCAACAACGCGATGGTCCTCCACGAGCTCGCGCTCGCGTACCGCCTCTCGAAGCAGCCCGAGAAGGCCGTCGCGATGCTCGCGCCGTTCGCCGATCGTCTTCCCGTCGACACGCAGGCCAGCCTCGCGAGCGCGCTCGACGACGCCGGGCGACCCGAGCAGGCTGCAGCGCTGCTCCGCGTCGCCATCGCGCGTCATCCGCGCTCGGGGCTCCTTCACTCCGAGCTCGCCACCACGCTCGCTCGCACTGGCAACCTCGCCGAGGCGCTCGCCCTCTACCTGCGCGGCGTCGAGGTCGAGCCGTCGTTCTCGGCCACGTATCTGCACCTCGCCCAGCTGCTCTCCGAGAGCCCTTATCCAGGCCTGACGCTCGTCCATGGCGAGACGTTCCGGGTGCTCGAGCCCGGGACGCAGCGGAGCGCGGAGATGGCCGTGCTGATGGCGAAGATCTGCCGCGACGCGGTGCAGATCGAGACCAGGAACGGCAAGACCGAGACCCACGTCTCGCTCGCGCCGGGCGCTCTCGTCGCGGCGCCCGGCCAGGGCACCCCGCTCGCGGGCGCGTTCGCCCTCAAATTCGGGCCCCGGCTCGTCGCGGCGCACACGGCGGGGTTCTCCCTCGCGTCGCTCCACAAGGCCCGGAGCGGCTTCCTCGACGATCTCCGCAAGCCAGATGCGTCGTTCGACTGGAGCTCGACGCCGCTCTTTCGCTGGCTGGGCGATCTCGCGGCCGCCGGGCACCTCGAGGCCTACGATCACTGGCTCTATGCGCCCGCGTTCTCCGACGAAGCCGAGCTCTGGTCGAACGCGCACCACCCCGCGATGGTGGCCATGGCGGAGTACGTGAGCGCTCATCCGCTGTTCCCGGAGCACCGGTGATGCCGGCCGGGCTTCGTCAACGCCGCTCGGAACGATCCTCGCGTCCAGGGCGCTCGTGAGACAGCGAGTCGCCGTGTTTCGCACTTGACTCCGAATCGACGTTGATTCCTGCTCATCGAGCGCGCCCGCGCTCTGTTTTCGAAAGGATGTCCGAGCATGAAAAGCACTTCTCCCCGTCGTACCGTCGTCGCCCTCACGCTCCTGGCGTCGGGCGTGGCCTCGCTCTCGGCCCTCGCCGCGCCCGGGTGCGGCGGGGACTCGACCACGGGGACGACCACGACGACGGGATCCGGCGGCGGCGCGGGAGATCCCGGCGCGATCGTGCAGGTGTCGGCCGCGAGCCAGGTCGGTGTGGTCCTCGACGAGCTGCCCGCGGCGATGCGCGACAAGGTGGCCGCGACCCTGATCGCCAAGGACGAGAAGTTCTGGACCGATCGCGCCCGGTCGCAGCTCAACATGACGAAGTACCGCCTCGCCTTCCGGACCTCTTATTACGCCGACGGCACGCGCATGCAGCTCCCCTTGCCGCCCGACGTGAAGTGGGAGATCACGATCACGCCCGACGGGATGGGCTCGAAGAAGCCACGCCGGGCGATGATTGGCACTCACGACGTGGTGCTCGTCGACTACGCCTTCGCGTCTACCCTGCTCACCACCCTCGATTCGCCCGGGATCGCCGAGCCCGAGCTCGCCAAGGTGGGCGGCGTCTGGGACGAGCCCTTCGTGTTCCCCGTGGATCCCGAGCTGCTGTTCCAGCGCACCGGCTACGCCTGCATGGACGAGGTGGGCTTCCCGCCCAACAGCGTCGACAGCGAGGAGACGGCCGTCTTCTACGATCAAGAGTGCGTGGCCCAGGGCGCGGCGTCGAAGACCGCCTGTCACCAGTCGTCGCTCCCGCCCCTGTCCTGCCTCGAAGCGCTCGACGGCAGCGTTGGCAAGGTCGAGGCCAAGGTGCACTATGCGCGCGTCGCCTGGGACAGCGCCGTGGCCGACAAGGCCCGCTTCGGCGACGTGACCAACCCGAACGGGCCCGACATCCGCGCCGGCGTGGCCTCCACGCTGTTCCCCGCACCCAAGGTCATTTACCGCTACGTGCCTGACGGCGACTGCACCCTGGCCGAGAAATGCGTCGGCGCGGCCGGCTGGCGTCGGCTCCTCCAGTTCTCGAGCATCAACTGGAACGTCGGCAACAAAACGCTGGACATCGGCGCGGTCGACTACCTGCTCTCGGGCATGGGCGACGGGGACCTCGCCGCGCACCACATCTACGAGTACAGCGAGTGCCACCAGCACTATCACTTCATGCACTACGGCTCGTTCACGTTCGGCCCCCAGATGCCCTCGAACAGCAAGCGTGGGTTCTGCCTGCAAAGCACCGATCGGATCAGCAACAACGAGCACGCGCCGCTCCACAACGCCTACTCCGATTGCAGCTACCAGGGCATCGAGGCCGGCTGGGGGGACAACTACAACGCGGGCATCGACTGCCAGTGGATCGACGTGACCGGCTACGACGTGTCGAAGGGCCCGGTGAAAGACGCCATTCACGAGACGTTCAACCCCGACGGGTTCCTCTGCGAAGGCACCCCGGCGCTGGACCCGGGCGGCAAGCAGATCTACGACGCGACCGACTTCAAGACGGCCAAGGGCGAGCCGGTCGACAAGCCCCGGTGCGATTTCTTCGCCGGCTGGGACGGCAACAACTCCCGCTCGGAAGACGTGACGCTGCCGGCCCTGGGCGAGAGCTTCGTGACCCAGGCCTGCGAGCGCGGGCAGCTCGGCCCGCTGCGCAACTGTGGATTCAAGAAGCAATCCGATCTCGAGGCCTGCACCCCCGGCGCGATGGTCAAGCTCCATTGCACGGTCCCCGCCGGCTCGGCGCCGCAGACGGTCCGCCTCTGCGAGAGCAGCGCTGTGCTCAAATCGGGCACGGCGTGCACGCATGGATTCGCGCTCGGCAACAGCCTTGTCCCCGAGGCCGGAGTCGACGTGGCCTTCACCTGCCCCGCGGCCCGGAGCGCAGCCGAGCCCGGCGGCGTGTACTCGATCTACAGCTCGCCCCTGGTGGACGAGGATCCCGCGCAGACGGTGACCTGCGCGCTCGTTCCGTAGGGCCGTTGCCGCTCCCGTTCAATCACCCCCATCGTACCACTCCACCCCTTCGCTCATCGCGGGGCGATCTTCACCTCGACCGATCCGGCGCCCGCGTCGGCCCGGACGAGCAGGGTCCCGGCGATCGACGCATCGAAGCAACCGCCGGTGATGGTCACCGTGTGGCCGGTGGGATAGGCCCGCTCGGGGACGGCGATCTCGGTGATCCCCGACGAAGCGGGCGTGTACCGGAGATCCAGGCGTTGCGAGGCGGCCTGGTACGAGAGCACCACGCCGTCACCCGCGACCGCGCGCGCGAACGGCCGGACGATGGCCGCCGCGAGCGGGCTCTCGTTCCCGTCGCCGGCGACCAGGCTCAGGTCCTCGGCGTTCCACAGCTCGGGAGAGGTGCTGTACTCCCACTCGGTCCCGCTCACCCCGAGGGCGTCGAGCGCGTCGAAGTGCGCCGTGAGATAGCCAGTCGCGCCGGGGGTGCTGCTGGTCGCGCCGAACTCGCCCAGCAGCACGGGCACCTTCCATTTCGCTCCGACGTTGGCCCAGCGCTGCACGGCGCCGCGCACGCTCCCGGGATCCGGCGTCGAGCCGTTGAGCGCCGCCGGCTGGTAATAGTGTGGTGCGAACACGATCCCGTCGCCCTGCGGGCGCGCGAGCTGGGTCGAGGCCAGGATCGAGTCGATCCCGGTGGCGTCGAGGAACACCAGCGAAGCGGGCGCCGCGGCGTGGATCCGCGCGGCGATCCCGGTGTAGAACGTCGTCAACGTCGTGGCCTCCCAGAGGTCGGGATCGGCGGAGCCGGGCGCGGGCTCGTTGAACGGCTCGAAGCCAATCACGCCGGGCCAGTCGCCGTAGCGCGTGGCGACGCGGTCCCAGAGCTTCTCGTAGGCGGCGCGGGCCTTCGAGCCGTCGGCCCAGAAGGCGTCGAAGGCCGCGCGGACCGCGGGATCGGTGAGGTATTTCGTGCCCCAGCCCGGGCAGTCGTGGTGCGGTGCGGGCTGGGGGCCAGACAGCGTCCAGGCCGGGAAGCCATCGCCGCACAGGACCGCCGCGTAGATGTCCTGATGAAAGTCGACGACGGTGAACATCCCCCGCTTCCACGCGGCGTCGAGGAGCGCGTCGTACCGCTTCAGGAACGCCTCGTCGTCAGCGCCCTCGGTCGGCTCCACCGCCTCCCAGGTGAAGGGCACGCGCAGGGTGTTGATGCCCCACGAGGCCGCGCGATCGAGGTAGGCGCCGAGCGCCGCATCGTACGCGCCGTCCGCAAAATCGAAGGGCGCGAAGGGGGGCAGCTTGCTCCGGCCGCCCGCGTTCACCCCGCGGAGCACGACCACGCGGCCGAGCGCGTCGCGAAGCTGCGTGCCCTCCGCGCGCAGGCGAAAATCGCTGAGCGCCGGCCGTGTGAGCGAGCAGGCGGTGAGCTGCGGCGCGGCGGGTGGATCCCCCGAGCAGCCGGCGAGCGACGCGAGGACGACGGCGGCGAGGGCGTGGGGCTTCACCCGGCGGCACGGTAGAAAATCGGAGCTTCGCGGTCAACGTGGCTCGCCGACGCTCCCCTCGCGAGAGAGCGGACGAGCCCGCGCGCATCGCGTAGGATCCCGCCGAGCCTCGCGCGCATGTCCCTCGATCCCCCGCCCGCCGCTGAAATCCAGGCCTTCCCGCCCGCCCCCGTTCCCGTTCCCGTTCCCGTTCCCGCCCCCGTTCCGGTCGCCTCCGATCCGCGCAGCGCCCTGGAGCGCCGCCTCACCCGCGAAATCCTGATGGCCGAGCGCCTCCGCGCCACGCTCCTCGCGCTCGTGCCGGGGATCGCCATGCTCGTCGTCCTCGCCGGGAGCGCGCTCGATCCCACGCTGCTCACCACGATCTTCCGCGGCCCCGTGGATCGCGTGCCGATTGGCCTCTTCCTCGGCGTCGTCGCCACCTACGAGTTCTACGCGCTCTACTCGATCGAGCGCCTGATCCGCAGCGAGAAGAAGCCCCCGCCGCTGCGGCGCTACGTCAACGCCCTGATCGAGGTCAGTCTGCCGAGCTGCGTGATCGTCTATTACATGACCATCATCGAGCCAGTGCACGCGCTCTTGCTCCCGCCGACGTTCGTGTACTTCATCTTCATCCTGCTCTCGACGCTGCGGCTCGATTTCGGCCTCTCGGTCTTCACCGGCCTGGTCGCAGCGCTGGAGTACGCCGGCCTCTCGCTGGCGGTGGTCGGGCCCGGGACGGCGGCCGAGGACGGGACTGGCACGCTCCCGCATCACCTCGGCAAGGCGTGTATCCTCCTCGTGAGCGGGTTCGCGGCCGGCTTCGTGGCGCGCCGCCTCCGCAAGAGCTTCGTCAACACCCTGGAGTCGATCGAGGATCGGAACCGGGTGCTCAACGTCTTTGGACAGCACGTCTCGCCGGCCGTGGCCGAGCAGCTCCTGGAGCAGAAGGCCGGCGTGAAGAGCGAGGGGCGCGAGGTCTGCATCATGTTCCTCGACATCCGCGATTTTACCGCGTTCGCCGAGAAGCGAAGCCCGGAAGAGGTGGTGGGGTATCTGAACTCGGTGTTCGAGTTCATGATCGCGAGCGTCAATGACCACCAGGGGATCGTCAACAAGTTCCTCGGCGACGGCTTCATGGCCATCTTCGGCGCACCGCTCGGCGACGAGGATCGCTGCCGCCACGGGATCGAGGCCGGCCTGGCGATCCTCGCGCGGGTGGAAGAGCAGGTGGCGGCCGGGAAAATCCCCGCCACCCGCGTGGGGATCGGGCTCCACGCCGGCCGCGCCGTCGTCGGCAACGTGGGCTCGGCGATGCGCAAGGAGTACACGGTGATCGGCGACGTGGTCAACCTGGCTTCGCGCGTCGAGGCGCTGAACAAGCAGTTTGGCTCCCAGCTCCTGGTCACCGAGCAGGTGCGCAAGGAAAGCGGGATGCCCGACGAGGCGTTCCTCGCCAAGCCGGCGCTCACCGTGCGCGGCCGCGACGAGCCGGTGCAGATCTACGAGCTGCGGTGAGCC
>JBDTXR010000167.1:0-17510 GCA_040006075.1 Byssovorax sp.
CACGCGGAGCGCGACGGCGCGCGTCGGCGCCGTGCCGCGCGGGGCCGAGACGGCCGAGCTCGCGGCCGCGTGGCGCGCCGCCGCGGTGGTCGCCGAGACGGCCGGATCGCCGACGATCGCCGCGATTTGCCGCGCCCGCGCGACGCGCTGACGCCACGCCGCGCTCAGCGTTGCAGCACCACCGTCGGGATCGCGCTCGCCTGCCCGAGCGCGCCGCCGCCGAGCTGTCCGGCCTCGTCCTCGCCCCAGCAGCGGACCGTCCCGTCGCCGAGGAGAGCGCACGCGTGGCGCTCGCCCGCGCTGACCGCGCGCGCGCCGGTGATCCCCTCGATCGGCCCCGCGACGCCGGGAAATGCCGTGGCAGAGGCGCGCGCGTCCCAGCAGGCCACGCCGCCGTCCTCGAGCACCACGCAGCCGAGGCGGCCCTCGGGCAGCGCCGCGGCGTGGGTCACGCCGCGCGCGATCCGCGGCCGCGGGCCCGCGAGGTAGCCGCAAGTCGGCTTCGCGCTGTCGGGGATACAGCGATCGGCAATCGAGCCCGAGGCCGACGCGTCGCAGCTCCACCCCGCGGCGCCCCAGCAGGCGATGGTCTGGCTCGGGAGCAGCGCGCAGCTCCGCGCCGGCGACACCGCGACGGCGAGCGCGCGCGCGACGTCGACCACCGCCGCGGGCGCGGTCCGAGCGACGCGCGTGCCGTCGCCGAGCTGCCCCGCGCAGTTCTGGCCCCAGCAGCTCACCGCGCCGCCCTTTCGAAGCGCGCAGGTGTGGTCGGAGGCCGTCGCGATCTGCACCACGTCGCGCAATCCCGGGGCGGGATCCGCCGCGGATTTGCCAGTGTCGTCCATTGTCCAACAACGTACCGTGGTGTCCCCGAGCACGGCGCACGCGCCCGCGCCGTCGCCCGCCGCGATCTGGATCGCGCCCGCGATCCCGGCGATCCGGACCGGCTTGCGCGCGCCGTGGCCCCAGCACGAGACGCCGCCGTCCTCGTGGCGCACGCAGGCGAAATCGCCCGGCGACACCGCGAGCTGGACTGCGTGCTCGATCCCCGGCACCGGCACGGCGACCGCCGATCCCGCCGCTGCCGGCGCGGCCTCGCCGAGCTGACCGCGATCGTTCGCGCCCCAGCACATCACCACGCCGCTCACGATCCGCGCGCACGCGTGCCGCGCGCCCGCGCCGAGGCCGGTAACGTCGTGGAGGCTCACCGGGGCGACGCTGGCGTCCGGCGGCGCGGTCGGCGCGGTAGCGACCGTGGACGCGCTCGAGGTCGGGATCGGGATCGGGTGCGCGACGATCGGGGCGGGTTCACCGCACGACGACGCCGCGACGCAGGCCGTCAGGATCGCGATCGAGCGCACACGAGCAGAGAGCATGACGTCACGCTACCGAGACAAGCGCGCCGCGGGGAGGCTTTTGCTACCGTGTCGCGCATGAGCACCGAGCTGCCGCCGCTGAACCCGTTGATCGCGCTCGTCACCCTCTGCGAGGACGTGTTCTTCGGGATCACCGCGATCGGGAGGCTCGATCTCGACCTGCTCCGCGCCCTCGCCGCGCGGCGCGCCGCGGCGCATCGGGCTGCGGCGCTGGGCTCGCCCGGCCCGGCGCTCACCGAGTGGGAGCCCTGGCTGCTCACCCTCTGCGCCGCGACCGCGCCGATCGCCCCGCCCCGCTGGATGCCGATGGCCGAGGTCGTCGAGGCCGGCCTCTCGCTCGAGCACGGAGCCCGCGGCGTGCGCTCGTTCTTCACCAGCAAGCCCAGCGAAAAGGAGATCATGCGCGTGCGCACCACCGGCGCCTTCGCGGTCCGCGTGCTGGCCTCGGTGCTCGGCGCCGCCGGCCAGTGGAGCGCCGAGTCGCGCTTGCTCCGCGCCGCCCTCGTCGCCTCGCTCGGTCTGCCCGAGGACGACGCGCGGGTCCTCAACAACGAGGCGCCCTTCCCCTCCGGATCGCTCGAGCTCCACGGCGGCTGCGACGGAAAGGTCGCGCGCGCCATGGTGCGCGGCGCCTTCTACGCCGCGATGGGCGACGGCATGGATCCCCGCGAAGAGCAGGCGATCGCCGGCATCGCGTACAAGCTCGGCCTCGACATCGACACCGTCAACGCGGCGCGGACCGAGGCCCGCGATCAGATCGAGGCCGCGCGCGACTTCGGCGAGGCCTGCGTCGACGCCGTGCGCTTCATGCTCGACGGCGACGCCGCCGCGAGCGAGCGCTACGGCATCGCCGCGGCGCGGCTCGCGCTCCCCTCGGTCAGCCGCCGCGAGGCCATCACCGCGATCAACGTCGGCGGCCCGGCGCTGCTGGCGAAGAAGCACAAGCTCGATCGGCGCCAGCGCGAGGCGGTGCTCGGGCTCGGGTGGATCATGGCCGTGCACACCAACCCCACGATCACCCGGCGGGCCGAGCTCGCCACGCGTCACACCCGCATCGCCGCCGACCTCGGCGACGAGAGCGAGGCCATCGATCTGCGGATGGGCATCGATCGCCTGATCGAGGTCGAGCTCAACGCCGCGATGGTCGCTGCGGCGACGACGTGATCGGCGAAATAGCCGTCGAATCCGGGGCGTGAGGCTCCTCCGCCCGGGCAATCCAGGCCTCGATTCGCGCGTCGAGCACGGGTAGCGTCACGGCACCTCCGCGCAAGACAGCGTCGTGGAAGGCCCGCAGATCGAAGCGCGGGCCCAGCGCAGCTTCGGCCTTCTTCCGGAGGCGTCGGAGCGCGAGCTGCCCTGTCTTGTACCCGAGGGCCTGTCCAGGCCAGTAGATGTACCGGTCCACCTCGTTCTCGATGTTGGTCCTCGCGAGCGCGGTGTGATCGATCATGAACGTGATGGCCTGAGCGCGAGTCCAG
Source organism: Byssovorax sp. (assembly GCA_040006075.1). Taxonomy (GTDB): domain Bacteria; phylum Myxococcota_A; class Polyangia; order Polyangiales; family Polyangiaceae; genus JANYGI01. The sequence continues at coordinate 2,855 of JBDTXR010000167.1, forward strand.
CCCTGGGCGTGAATGCCAGTGTCGACCACGAGACGAGACGCCCGCCAGGCGTCGAAGCTCAGCATCCCCATCCGGTCGAGATCGCCGTGATAGAGCCCCATCTCGTCGGCGAGGCGCTCGACGTAGAGCGCCCAGCCCTCGACGAACGCCGTCGATCCGAGGAAGCGACGGAACGCGGGGACGGCCGGCTCCTCCATCGCCAGCGCGATCTGCAGGTGATGCCCGGGGATCGACTCGTGGTACGCGAGCACCTCGGCCTCGTAGCGCGCGCGCTTGGTCGGCGTGGAGACGTTGATCATGTACTCGCCGGGCTTGGTCCCGTCGGGGTTCGGCTCGCGGTAGTAGGCGATGGTGGTGAACGGCGCCTCCACGTCGGGCACGCGGTGCACCACGCAGTCGGTCTTCGGGAGCACGCCGAAGTACGCAGGGATCTTCGCCTTGGCCGCCGCGAGCGCCGCCCTGGCCTTGGCCTCGATCTCGTCCTCGGTCGTGAAATAGAGCGCGGGATCGGTGCGCAGCTTCTCCAGGATCGCCTTCAAATCGTGGATGCCGAAGAGCTTGTCGCCCAGCGTCACCATCTCGCCGTTGACCTTCGCGATCTCGTCGAGGCCGAGCTGATGGAGCTCGGCCGCGGCGAGCGGCTGCGTGGTGTGCGCGCGGATCTGGGTCCGGTAGCAGGCCGCGCCGTCGGGCAACGCGCTCACGCCCGACTTTGCCTCGCCGCGCGCGTGCGGCGAGAGCTCCTTCGTCAGCAGGTCGCGGTAGCCGGCGTACGCCGCGCGGATCTCGCCCTCGCCCTCGATCGCGGCCTCGATCCCCCGGCGAAACGCGTCGAGATCGGCGGCGCTCCAGCCCGGGTGGGCCTCCTTGATCGGGCTCGCGAGATCCCACTCGGCGGTCTTCGTCGCGAGCAGGCTGTCGACCATGGCGACGACGCGACGGATCGACTCCGCGGTGGCGATGCGCCCCGACGCCGCCCCGCGGCGGAGATTGTTCACGGTCGTGGCAATGGCTCCGGGGATCTGCCGGTAGCGCGCCAGCAGGTTCGATCCGTCCTTCACCGTCACCACCTTGTGGCTGTCGGCGAGCGTGCTCCACGCGGTGACCGGGTTGTCCGAGTACGCCCCGATGCTCCACGTTTCGAAGGCGCAGACCTCGCCCGCGAGATCGGCGTCGAGCTGATCGGCGAGGAGCGCGAGCGAGGTCCGATCGGCTTCATTTGCCGGGTGGATCGCCTGCGCCTCGGCGAGGAGCGCGCGCTCTCTCTGGACCCGCGCCGCGTGGTGCTCCGGCGAGTAGTCGGCGATCCGATCGTCGAAGCGATGGTCGCCGTACTTCGTCGCCCAGACCGGCTCCTCTGCGAGCGACCAGCTCCAGTGGCGCGCGAGGAGATCGCGGAGCGCCGGATCGGTCACGCCTCGGGTCGCGTCGGCGAGCAGCTTGTCCGGGAGCGGAGCCGCGGTGGCCGGCGGCAGAGCCGAGGGGGTCTTGCCGTCGATTTGCCCGTGATCACAGGCGATCGCGAGCGGGAGCAGGGCGGCGAGGAGGAGGGTTCGGGCGCGCACGGGGCGAGCTTAACCGAAGAGCTCCCCCGTCCCGCGTCGGTGGCGCTTGTGCTCGCCGGCACGCCTTTGCGACACTCCGCGGCCATGAGCGAGCAAACTTCTCCTTTCGAGCACTCGTCCTCCTTCGAGGCCGGCGAGCTCACCTCGGCCGTGCGCCTCGGCCGCTTCGAAGCGCACTACGAAGAGCTCTTCGCCGAGGTGATCGAGGACGGCGTGATCACCCCGGAAGAGCGCGCCGAGCTCGATCGCACCGCCGACAGCCTGGGCCTCGATCGCGAGCGCCTCGCCCGCCTGGAGAAGGCCCTGGAGGCCGCCTACGAGGCCCGCCACCGCGTCCGCATCCGCGATCTCACCGCCGAGGACGGGAGCCGCAGCTCGCTCGCGCCGATCGAGCCCTCGACCGATCCGCGCATGGCCATCCTCCTCACGCGGATCGCCAACCTCGAGGCCCGCGTCGCCGAGCTGGAGGCCGACCTCGAGGACGCGCGCTCGAACGTGGCCGTCGACGTCGATCTCTCGGGCGTCGCCAGCACCGTCGTCACGCTCGCCGAGCAGCTCGACGATCCGGAAGAGCTGCTCCGCCACCTGCGCCACGATCCGCGCGATCCCGGCGTGCTCCGCGCCCTCTATCGGGTCTTCGGGAGGATTGATGATCAGGACCGCAAGTGGTGCGCGGCCCACGCCCTCCACTACGTGGGTGCCGCCACCGAGGAAGAGCGGGCGTTCTACCAGAAGCACCGCGGAGACGGCCTGATCCGCCCGCGCGCCTCGATGGAGAAAGAGAGCTGGCGTCGCTTCCTGTTTCACCCGGAGGAAGAGCCGCTGATCGGCGAGATCTTCGCGGTGATCATCGGCCCGGTGCTCCTCGGCCGTCTCGCCGCCATGCGCCGCGACAAGTCCCTTCCCCACCTCGATCCGGCCCGCAAGCAGGATCCGGCGACCTCCACGCTCCAGGCCGTGCGCTGCTTCTCGTGGGGCGCCGCGATCCTCGGGATGCCGGTGCCTCCGCTCTTCGCCGATCCGACGTACGCCGGCTCCGCGGAGATCGTCCCCGGCGTGACGCCCTCGACGCGGCTTGGCAAACAGGCACTCTCCGGCCGCTCGCCGGACGAGCTGGCGTTCCTCGCCGGGCGCCATCTCTCGTTCTACCGGGAAGATCACTTCATCCGTGCTTTGCTGCCTTCGATTCCCGATCTGGAGGACATCTTCCTGGCGGCGCTGAGCATCGGAAACCCGGGGTTGCCGCTCAGCGCTTCGGTGAAAGCGCGGGTGACGCCGATCGCTCAGGCCATCTCGCCGATCCTGGAGCCGATGCAGGTGGACCGGCTGCGCGGGCATTTCCTCCGCTTCGTGGAGGAGGGCGGGCGGACGAACTTGCAGCGCTGGGCCAACGCGGTGGACTGCACGGCGGCGCGCTCGGGGCTCCTGCTGTCGAACGATCTCGCGGCGGCGCGGGCGATGATCGCGCTCGACGACGCGGCGGGCGCGGAGGAGAAGATGGATGATCTGCTGGTGTTCGTGACCAGCGAGCGCTACGCGAAGCTGCGGAAGCAGCTCGGGGTGGCCATCGGGGGGTGAGTCAGGGGAGAGGGGCGACCATCGCCCCTCTCCCGCTCAAGGCGACTCCGCCGCATCCGGCGCCCCGTCCTTCACCCCGGCGTCCACGGCTCGGTCCACGCGCATCGTCACGTCGAGAGTGACAGTCTGCCCGGCGGCGATCTTGATCGCGCGCTGCTCGTCCGGAGCCTTCGGGTGCCGGAACGTCACGAAGTGCTTCCCCGGCAGCACCAGCATGGGCCGGCCCATCGGTGTCACGTCGACCAGCTCGCCGTCGAGGTACACCTCGGCCCACGGCTGCGCGACGACGCGCACCATGCCTCGATCGCGGCTGCCCACGGCGACCACGCCGCCGTCTTCATCCATGGCGGTGACGCCGACGCCCGGATCAGGCACGGTGTCGTTGTCGCGGAGCACCTGAATTGCCGCGCCGCCGGCCACGATCAGCAACAAGGCCACTCCGAACACCCGCGCTGCTCCCAGCAGATCCGGCCCTCGCGCGGCCACCACCGCCGCGGCGGTCGCGCCGACGCCGGCGATCTCGTCGCCGAGCTTGGCCGCGAACAGCGCCCTGGAGACAAGCACTCTCGCGGGCACCGTGGTCCGCGCGCTCAGCTCCGACTCCAGCGCTGCGGCCACGGCTCTCGCGTCCTCGTAGCGGTCGTCCGGGGACCGGGAGAGGCACCTCGCCACGATCTGCTCCAGCGCGCGCGGCGTCCCCGCCGGGAGCGAGCCGGGTGAGCCGCTCCGGATCCGCTGGGCCACGGCCTTGCGATCGGCGCCGTCGAAGGGGCGCGCGCCCGAGAGCAGCTCGTGGAGGATGGCGCCGAGCGACCACACGTCCGACGCAAATCCAGCCGTTTCGCCGAGGATCTGCTCGGGAGACATGTAGTCTGGCCGCGCGAACGACTCGCCCCCTTCGAGCGGATCCGGCGTTGATGGGAATCGAGTGCTCGCGGCGTCCACGTCGGAGGCAGCGCCGGCCACGAGGTCGGCCGAGGAGAAGTCGACGAGCTTGATCCCGCTCTCGCGGGTCACCACCACCACGCTGGGGCGCAATCCACGGTGGATCACGCCGCGCTCGTGGGCGTGGCCAATGCCTCTCGCGACGCCGAGGGCGATGGCGGCCGCCGGATCCGGCGCGACGGGGCCGCTCTTGATGATCTCCTCGAGCGTGGGGCCGCGCGGATCCTCGGTCACGAGCCGGACGGTGTTTTCCGCGCGCGTGAGATCGATCAAGCGCACGATGGTCTCGTGCTCCAGGCGCGAGAGGATCATCGCTTCACGCGAGAGCTCGGCGGCGTACGGTGACGTCGCGGCCACGGTGGGCTTGAGCGTCTTGAGGCGCACCGTGCGCCGCAGACCGGCCTGGGCGCCGCGGTACGTCACCGTGAAGGCGCGCGTCGCCAGCGTCGCCTCGATCTGGTAGGGCCCGATGGTGCGCGGGGCTTCGTCGCTGGCCATCGGGCGGGCCGTCAGCTCTTCGCGTCCGGCGCGAACAGCGAGACTCCGGTCATCTTCGCGGGCTGCGGGATCCCCAGGATTTCCAGCATCGTCGGCGCCACATCGCAGATCCGACCGCCGCCGCGCAACGCGTGCTCGGGGCCCGCGTAGTTGACGTAATAGAGAGGCACCGGGTTGGTGGTGTGAGCGGTGAAGGGCTTGCCTTCCTCGTCCTTCATCTTCTCGCAGTTGCCGTGATCCGACGTGAGGATCATCGCGCCCTTCTGCTCGCGCAGGGCCGCGTCGATCTGCCCTATCGCCACGTCCACGGCCTCCACCGCGGTGATGGTCGCCCCGAGATCGCCGGTGTGGCCGACCATGTCGGGGTTGGCGAAGTTCACCAGGATGAAGTCGTATTTGCCGCTCCGGATCGCCTCGGTCACCGCGGCGGAGACGCCGGCGGCGCTCATCTCGGGCTGGAGATCGTAGGTGGCGACGTCGCGCGGAGAGGGGATGAGCTTGCGGTCCTCGCCGGCAAAGGGCTCTTCGCGGCCGCCGTTGAAGAAGTAGGTCACGTGGGCGTACTTCTCGGTCTCGGCGCAGCGGAGCTGGGTGAGGCCCCTCGCGGCGACCACCTCGCCGAAGGACTCGGAGATATCGTCTTTCGGGAAGGCGACCCTGAGCTTCAGGGCGGAGTCGTACTCGGTCATCGTCGAGTACCAGCCCTCCTGGAAGGCGTAGATGGCCTTGCCGCGCTCGGTCAGCATCTCGGTCACCACCTCGGGCGGGAGGTTCTCGCGGACCAGCATCGCCGAGAGCTCGCGCATGCGATCGGGCCGGAAATTGAAGGCGAAGCCCACCTCTTCACCGTACCAGCTCCAGACCGGATCGTCGGCGGTGAAGTCGGCCATGAAGTCGCCCTTGATCCCCTCGTACTCGCCGATCCGGGTCGGGACCACGAACTCGTCGGTGATGCCATCGGCGTAGGATTCGCGGAGCGCGTCGCCCCAGGTCTCGGCCCTGGGCGCCGTCCCGCGGACGATGGCGTCGTAGGCCTTCTTGACGCGGTCCCAGCGCTTGTCGCGGTCCATGGCGTAGTAGCGGCCCGAGAGAGTGCCAATTACCCCCTTCTTTTCGAGGTGGGTCTCCAGGAGGTGCAGGTAACCACCGGCGCTCTTCGGGGGCGTGTCGCGGCCGTCGAGGAAGGCGTGGACCACGACCGGGACCTCTTCGCCGTAGGCGACGTCGATCAGCTCGAAGAGGTGGCCCATCGACGAGTGGACGCCGCCGTCGGACACCAGGCCGAAGAGGTGGAGTTTGCATTTGTTGTGCTTGCAATAGAGGATCACGTATTTAATCACCTCGTTCTTGCGGAGCTTGTCGTCGGCGACGGCGACGTCGATCTTGGTCATGTCCATGAGCGCGATGCGCCCGGCGCCGAAGTTGAGGTGGCCGACCTCGCTGTTGCCCATCTGCCCCCTGGGCAACCCCACGTCGGGCCCGCTGGTGCCGATGGTGGTGTGCGGATGCGACGCGAGCGCCGCGAGGTTCGGCATCTTCGCGAGCAGCACCGCGTTGCCGTCGCGCTCGGCGCTCTCACCGAAGCCGTCGAGGATGGCGAGCACGAGCGGCCTGGGGCGCGGCGCGGAGGACTCTGTCATGCCCGGGACCATACAACGATCCGCACGCGGCGGTCACGGGAGAGGAGGCGTCACAGGCTTGCTCGGGAGCTCGGTGCGCCTGGTTTTCCGGCCTTCCACGGCCTCGCGCGCGAGCTTGTCGGCGCGCTCGTTCAGCGCCACCCCGGAGTGGCCGGGCACGTAGACCAGCTTGACGAGCGGGCGGGTCTTCAACACCGCGCGGAGCTCGGCCACGAGCGCGACGTTCGCCTTGGCTTTCCAGCCTTTTTGCAGCACGCCGATCGAGTACTGGCTGTCGGTGTGGATGAGCGCGTGCCGGCCTTCGGGGATCTCGCCGAGGGCGCGCAGCACCGCGGTGAGCTCGGCGATGTTGTTGGTGTGAAGGCCGAGGTACTCGCTCAGCTCGACCCGCGCCCCGCCGTCGATGACGACGGCGCCGAGCCCCGCGGGGCCGGGGTTCCCCGAGCACGCGCCGTCGCAATAGACGATGATCGCGCCGTCGGGAGCCTTCGGCGGGCCCGCGGCGAGGGCCTGCGCCTTGGTGATGCGCCCGCCTCCACCGGGCCTCGCGGGCGCGGCGGTCGGCGCGTCCGCGGCGCTCTTCTCGACTGTGGAGGCTTCACCGCAGGTCGAGTCCGGGAGCGGCGTCGCGTCGACGATGGTGAGGTTCGCCGCGCGCGCCTCGTAGCGCCGGCCATCGTGGGGTTTGTAGCGGATCTCGACGCGGCCGTTGTCGGCGACGAGCGCGCCCTCGGCGTCGGCGCGGGCGTAGATCTTCTGTTCGCGGAGGAGCGCTCGGACCCAGGGCATGGCGCGGCGGACCATGCCACGAATGCCGGTCCTCGCGCGAGCCTTGTCAACAGGCTGCTGCGCGCCCCGAATCGTCGGTCGGACTCGGTCAGCGTACGGTCGTACGCTTCCCTCGCCCTTCCTAGCTTCGGGGCGCTCGCGACGCCTGTTGACAAGGCTCGGGGCAATCAGGGTGCCGGCTTGGCGAGCTCGGCCTTGATCGCGATCACGATCGGACTTCCGTCGAAGCTGTCGTTGGGGTTGCTGGGATCGTCGCCCGGATACTCTGGCGTGTCCCAGTGCGCGATCAGCTTGCCGTCGCGGCCGACGAGGTACTTGCTGAAGTTCCACGAGGGCGTGAGCGCGAGCGGCGCGCTGGGATTCGCCTGCGATTCGAGCCACGCGAACACCGGCTGGGCCGACGGCGGGACGACGTGGTCGAGCGCGAACTGGTCGAACGTGACCATGTACTTACCGTTGCACGCGTCGATCTGACCGGGATCGCCGCCCTGATTTCCGAAGTCGTTGCTCAGGAACCCGAGCACGTGAAGACCCTGCGCCGCGAACTTTTCCTCCAGGACCTGGAGGCCCGCATACTGCGGTGTGTAGCCTCATACAGCCGCGGTGTTGACGATGAGCATCACCTCGCCGCGGTACTTGCACATCGACTCCGGGCCGGCCGATCCGAACCTGTCGGCGGTGGCCTCGTAGATGCTGCCCGGCGCGGCCGCGGGGTTGCACAGGAACTCCCCGCCGCCCGCGCCGCCGCTGCCCGCGGTGGTCGTGACGCCCGCGCTGGCCGTCGCCTGCGCGGTGCTGGCCATCCCACCGACGCCCGCCGTCCCGTTGCTCGTGCTCTGCCCCGTCCCCCCTCCGCCTGCGGTGGTGCCGCTCGCGCTGGCCGTGCTGCCGCCGCCCGTCGTGGCCGGCGTCGATCCGCCGCACGCCGCGGTGAGCGCCAGCAACGTGAAGCCCAGATTCGTCCTGCTGATGCGTCCCATGGTCCCGTCCTCTCGATCGCCAGCGTAGCGGCGCACGGGCCTACGCCGCAACGTGCTGCGCGGATCGCGCCGCTTCTAGCGTCCCGGGCCGACACGTTGTAGACGCTCGCTCCGTGAGCGAACGGCGATCGATCTTCGCACCGGGCCTCTTCACGGGGCAGACCGTGGTCATCACCGGCGGGGGCAGCGGCATCGGCCTCGCGACCGCGCGGGAGCTCGCGTACCTCGGCGCGAACGTGGCGATCGCCGGGAGGAAGGTCGAGAAGATCGAGGCCGGCCTCGCGGCGATCCGCGGCGACGGGGTCGACGACGCGCGGCTCTTCGGCGTCCCGTGCGACATCCGCGAGCCCGATCAGATCGCGGCCTTCGTCGGCGCCGTGCTCGCGCGCTTCGGCCGCGTCGACGTGCTGGTGAACAACGCCGGTGGCCAGTTCCCGAGCCCGGCCGAAATGCTCTCGCCGCGCGGCTGGGAGGCGGTGATCCGCAACAACCTCAACGGCACGTTCTACATGACCCGCGAGGTGGCGACGCGGGCGATGATCCCGGCAAAACGCGGGCGGATCGTCAACGTCACCGCCATGGTCGCGCGCGGCTTCCCGGGGATGAGCCACACCGGCGCGGCGCGGGCCGGGGTCGAGAACCTGACCCGATCGCTGGCGATCGAGTGGGCGCAGCACAACCTCCGCGTCAACGCCGTGGCCCCGGGCAACAACATCAAGTCGAGCGGGACCGCACAGTACGGCGACGAGATGCTGGAGCTCGCGCGCAAGGCGACGCCGATCAAGCGCCTCGGGACGCCGGAGGAGATCGCGCGGATGATCGTGTTCCTCGCCAGCGATCAGAACGATTTCATCACCGGCCAGGTCTTCGGCGTCGACGGGGGAATGCCGCTCTGGGGCGATATCTGGACCATCCCCGATCCGCAGTCGCCGGCGTGAGCCCCGGCGATTTCGAGGAGCCGGCCGAGGCCGCGGCGCCCCTGGAGCCCGAGGCCGCGGCCACGATCCCCGCGCCCTCGCCGACGCCGGCCGTCGCGCAGCCCAACGTGCCTCCGCCGGACTCCACCCCTCCGCCGCCGCACGTGCCCTTCGAGGCCTTTCGACTCCCGCTCCGGCCACGGCTGCACGAGCGGATCATCGCGCTCGCCACCGATCATTTTCTCCGGCGCGATCCCACCTTCTGGTCGCTCCTCGCGCCGCTGCTGGTGGTCTCTCTCGTCCTGTTCACCCGGTGGCCCGGGACCAATTACATCTTCGACGAGCAAGAGGCCTTGCTCGCCAACCCCTATGTGAACGCCACCGGCGGGCTGCGCTTCATCGACGCGATCCACCGCGATTTCTGGGGTCTCCCGGCCGATCGCAGCGTGGGCTCGTACCGGCCGATCCCCGATTTCTTCTGGCGGCTGCTCTGGCACGTCTCCAAGCAGCCCTTCTTTCATCACATCTACAACGTCTTCTTTCACGCCATCAACGGCGCCATCCTCGGCCTCTGCACGTTCTCGTGGACGAAGCGGCGCGAGACAGCCGTGCTCGCGGCGTTCCTCTTCGTCGCCTGCGCGGTGCTCACCGAGGCGGTGAGTGGCATCGTCGGGATCGCCGATGTGCTCGGCGGGATGGGGGCCTTGCTCGCCCTGGCGGCGCTCTCGCTCCCGGGGTGGGCCATGCCGTTCGCCGTGTTCACGGCGATCGTATTTGGCCTGTTTTGCAAGGAGAGCGCGCTGGTGTGCGTGCCGCTCGTGCCCTTTGCGGCGCTGCTCGTCGCCCCGCTCACCCACCCGCATCGCCCGGCGCGGGTGCTGCGCACCGTGCTCGCCGCGGTCGCCACGTTCGGCGCCTTCTATCTCTACGTCGAGCTGCGCAAGCGCTGGTTCCTCTCGCCCCTGCCCAGCGAGCTCTCCGAGCCGCCGCCGTTCGAGGCCGGCAAGCTCAAGCGCTTTGCGTACGATTTTCTGGTGTGGTTCCACCAGGCGCCGCTCCCCAAGGATCCGCTCAACAACCCGCTGGCCTCTGCCGACACCCTTCATCGGATCGCCGGCGCGCTGCGCGTGTACTGGCGCGGCCTCGGGCAGATTGTCTTTCCGAAGACGCTGAGCGGGGATTACTCGTTCCCGCAGGAGCCAATACCGGATCTGACGAAGCGCGGAGAGGTGGTCGAGATCCTCGCCGGCGCCGCGATGATGGTGCTCCCGCCGCTCGTCGCCGTGGGCCTCTGGCTCGGGGCGCTGGTGCGCGAGCGACGCGCCCGCAAGGCCCGTGTGGCGCCCTGGACCACGCCCGTGCAAAGCACGGTGGAGAGCGCCTATCGCCGCGAGCTCGACCGCGATCCGCGCGCCCCCGGCGGGCTGGATCCGCGCCTGGAGATCTCGAAGGCACGTTGGCGCAGCATCGCTGTCGGCGCGGCGCTCCTTCTGGTCTGCGGCCTCGTGGTCGCGCTCGATCGGCACCTCCACGGGTACACGATCACGCTGCCGATCGAGGCGTTCCGGCTCTTCAAGCTGCTCCCGATCCCCGCGGTCACGCTCCGTTTTCCGCTCCTCGCCGCGGCCATCCCGGTGGGCCTCGTCGGGCTGGGGATGGTCGTCGAGGGCCAGAGTCGCCTGGTGCGGCCCGACCCGTCCGGCGAGGCCGTTCCGCTCGCTCGATCGGGGCTGATCCTCGTGGCGCTGGGCTTCGTCTGGGTGGTCGTCAGCTACTTCCCGCACTCCAACATCCCGGCGGTGCTGCCCACCGTCCGCGCCGAGCGGTTCTGGTATTTCCCGGCCATTGGCACCTCGATGGTGCTCGCGGTCCTCTTCTCGTGGCTCCTGGCCGCGATGCGGAAGGTCGACGCCCGGATCGTGCCGGTCTTCATCGGCCTGTTCTTCCTCTTCCAGGGCGTGATGGCCTATCGCCACGCCACCAACTACCGCAGCGACGTCGACTTCTGGGAGGCCACCAAGGACGCTGTGCCCAACAGCGCCAAGGCCCACCTCAACTACTCGGTGATGAAGGGCGCCCGCGGCGATCTCGAGACCCGGCTCGTCGAGAGCAAGAAGGCTCTGGAGCTGGCGCCGAAGTGGCCCATGGCCTTCATCTACACCGGCGACACGCTCTGTCGACTCCATCGCTCGGGCGAGGCCTGGCCCTATTACCAGAAGGGATTCGACGAGGGCCCCAACGAGCTCAGCCTCATCGCCCTGGCGCTCGGCTGCCTGCACGACGAGAAGGAGCTGATGACCCACGAGGACGAGCTCCGCGCCCTCGCGGCGGCGCACGAGGGCTCGTGGATCGCCTACCTGGCGATTGACACTCTCCAGAACCACGAGAAGAACAACGGCGTGGATCCGAAGTACAAGCCCCGCGGGTACAACGAGGGGCCGAAGGAGTAGCGCGCGGCCGGGCTCGACGCAGGCCGGCAAATACGCGTAGGCTCACCGGATGAAGCGCCTCGTCCCCTGGGCCCTCCTCGCCGTGGCGGTCGGCGCTTCGTGTACGCTGGATCTCGCAGGAAAGCCCGGTGGAAACAGCAGCAACAGCGCGGGCGGAGGCGCGTCGGCGACGACGACAACCGCCTCGGTCGCGACCGGCGGGTCCACCGGCGCGACGACCGGACCAGGCGGCGCGGGTGGCTCGTCGGTGTCGAGCAGCGACGCGTCGAGCTCGAGCACCGGCGGTGGACCGGCGTGGACTCGACGCCGCGAGCTCGATCTCGACTGCGGATTCGACGCCAAGATCGACGACTTCGCGGCGCTGGTGCTGCTGAAGACCAACCGGATCGACTACGCCGCGACCCGGAGCAACGGGGAGGATCTCCGCTTCACCGACCTGAACGATAACGCGCTCCCCTACGAGATCGAGCGGTGGATCATCGACGGAGTCTCGATCGTGTGGGTCCGGCTCCCGACCCTCACGCAGGCCGGCTCCACCCACACCAAGATCCGGATGTACTACGGCAACCCGGCCGCGGACGACAACCAGAACCCCGAAGGGATCTGGAAGGCGAGCTACGCGGGCGTATGGCACCTGAGCCAGGACAACAACGCCCTCGCGGACTCGACCGGCAAGACGCCTCTGGCCACGAACCACGGCTCGACCCGCGTGGTGGCGATCGTCGGTGACGGTCGGAGCTTCAGCGCCGTGTCGGGCGATTACATCGATACGCTCAACGCCGTGAACGTGAAGCGCTTCACCGTGGAGGCCTTCGCGAAGGGCACCCACAACGCCTCTACCGGGAGCGGGCCAAACGGCCCTCTGATGCGGCAGAAGAACTATCAGATCATGTGGGATCACATCAATCCCTTCGTCGCCGCGGCGAGCCTGAACACCAAGGACTCCGATCCGATGGGCGAGAACTGGAAGACCGCCGACTTCCAGGGGCTCAACGGCGGGACCTGGTATTACCTCGCTGCGACGTTCGAGGGGAACAAGCTCCACGCCTACAAGGATGGAGTCCCGACCGACACGAAGAGCTTCGGGATGACCGATCCGCAGCCTGAGCCGGAGACCGCGAAGATCGGCCGACACGCCTTCGACACCAACCCGGCCAACTTCTTCGACGGGGAGATCGACGAGGTGCGCGTCTCCACCAAGGTTCGCGCCGACGACTGGATCAAGGTGCAAAACAAGTCGATGCGCGACCAGGGCTTCGTCGGCTTCGGGACGGAGGAGACGGGCAGCTACAAGCTCCCATGAGGTGGTGATCCGCGGAAGAGAGGCTATTTGGCGGGCTTCTTCGGATCCAGGGCGGCTCCGGGCGAGAAGGCCTCGGCGCGGTCCTTGGCCTCCTTGAGCAGCGCCGGCACGTCCGCGGGCTTGGCCGGCTTGACGGTGATCTCGCTGCCTCCCGCGACGTCCTTGGCCGTCACCGTGGTGTCTTTGAGGACCACCGGGCAGCGGCCGAGCCCGCCGCCGCCGTCGCCCTGGCCATCGTGCTTGACGTCCTTCGGGTCTTTCTTTGCCGAGTCGACGATGTGCTTGGTCCGGGCGCGGATGTCGGTGACGGCGGCCTCGTCCTTGGCCGTGACCGTGACGACGACGCTGTCCTTGGTGTCTTTCAGGGCCGTCGCGGCGCCCGGGACCGCGCTGGGACAATGGGCCATCTTCCCGGCGCCGGCGTCCTTGCTGCCCGGCTGGCCGAGCTCGCCCTGGCGCTCGCGCGCCTCGCGACGGACCCAGTCGATCTCCGCGGGATCCTTGGGTTTCACGGTGACCCTGGCGCCGCCCTCGACGTCTTCCGACGTGACCAGGGTGTTGCGCGCGACGACCGGGCAACGGCCGAACTGACCACCTCCGTGGCCCGAGCCATTGTGCTTGACCGAGGGGACCTCTTCCTTCGACATCTCCGCGAGGTGGGCTGACCTGGCGCGGATCTCCTTCGTGGCGGCCTCGTCCTTGGCGGTGATCGTGAGCTCGACGCCGCCGGGGACCTCCTTGATCGCCGTGGCGGCGCCCTCGACGATGCTCGGGCAGTTGGCCATCTTCCCCATGGGGACGGCGGCGGAGGCGGACGGCGCGATCACCGCGACGCTGGCGCTGGGCGCGGCGGACGACGCGGCCTCGGACGACGCGGCAGGCGGAGGCGCAGGCTTGCTCTCGCACCCGAGGGAGAGGGAGATGCCGGTGACCACAAGTGCCGCGAGAGCGCTGATTCGTCGCATGAGCGGGGGCATAACGCCGGAGCGCGGCGGCGGCAAGAGAACGATTGAAGAGCACCTCGTGCGTGCTTGAGGGACGCCGCTCGCCTGCTGTGATAGAAGAGAATGCATCCCATGAGAACCCCCTCCGTCGCTCTTCGCGCTTCCGCCGCTCTCGCGTCCGCCGTTCTCGCGGTCCCGGCGTGCTCGGCGACCAGCGGTAACCCGGCCGGCACGTCGGGCTCGGGTGGAGCCACCGCGACCAGCACCGCCGAGACGGCCTCTTCGACCACGGGAAGCGGGGGCGCCGGCGGCCTCGGGCTCGGCGTCGGCGGCTCGAGCACCGGCGTCGGCGGTGGAAACATCGAGCCGAGCACCGATGTGCAGGTCGTCCTCACCGCCGACAACGCCTATAGCTTCGGCTATGGCGACGTCGCCGGGATCACCCATTTCATCCAGGGAAGCCGCGCCCAGAGCGCCGGGGAGATCTTCAACTGCGGTGAAGGCCCGGAGTCGTACGTGGTGCCCGCCGCCGACGCGCCGGCCTCGGCCTATCTCTACATCGCGACGTGGGACGATCTGGCGGTGACCCAGGGCGTGCTCGGCCAGTTCGTGCGCGTCGGCGGAACGGCCCTGTACACCGGCGATCCGAAGTTCGAGGTCTGCGCGACGGGCATCGATCTCAGCTCGAGCCAGACCGGCCCCACGCAGGCCGAGGTCAACACCCAGATCGGGATCTGCAACAGCGGATCAGGCGACAAGGCCACCACCAGCGCAGGCTGGGTGAACAGCGCCGGCGCGGTGACCCCGAGCGCGATTGGCTCTCTGGCCATCGGGGAAACCAACGATGCCATGCCCGGCGGGACGTTCCCGCCCACGTGCCCGACCGGCGCCGTGCCGGCTCCGGGCACCATCGATACGGCGTCGCACTGGATGTGGTACCAGCCGGGCGGGATCGCGGATCCCTTTCATTCCACGGGATCCAACACATTTCGAGCGTACCTGATCTTCCGCCTCAAGGCGCAAGACCTCCCCCCGCCGCCGAAGTAG
>JBDTXR010000168.1:0-17457 GCA_040006075.1 Byssovorax sp.
AACCGCGGCACGCGCCTGGCGGAGATCACCATGCTCGCGCCGGACGAGGATCCGCCGAGCAGCGCCGAGGCCCTGCGCCAGAAGGGCGCCGACACCTGGGCCCTCCGCGCCTTCCGCGAGCTCGACGACGTGCTCCTCGATCTGCGCTTCAACCACCCCGAGATTGGCCTCGTGCTCCTCCGCACGCGCGGGGACGCGAGCCTGGTCCTCGCGCACGACAAGGCCCTCGCCTCGCAGCAAGACGACTGGTTCGCGCGCGAGGTCCTGCTCCACCTCAAGCGCGTGCTGAAGCGGCTCGACCTCACGGCGCGCACGCTGTTCGCCATCGTCGACGCCGGCTCGTGCTTCGTGGGCAGCCTCTTCGAGCTCTCGCTCGCCGCCGATCGCACCTACATGTTCGACGGCAGCGCCGACGAGGGCGACGCGGCCTTCATCGCGCTCTCGTCGCTCAACTTCGGCCCGCTCCCCATGTCCAATGGCCTGACGCGGCTGGAGACGCGCTTCCTCGGCGATCCCGCGCACGTGGGCAAGGTCCAGAAGCTCGAAGGCTTCCTCGACGCGCCCGGAGCGATGAAGGCCGGGCTCGTGACCTTCACCCCCGACGCGATGGACTGGGAAGACGAGGTGCGATTGGCCGTGGAAGAGCGGGTGAGCCTCTCTCCCGACGCCCTGACGGGCATGGAGGCCAACCTCCGCTTCGCCGGCCCCGAGACCACCGAGACCAAGATCTTCGCCCGCCTCTCGGCGTGGCAAAACTGGATATTTCAGCGGCCCAACGCCGTCGGCGAGCGCGGCGCGCTCACCATGTACGGTCGCCCCGAGCGGCCCGAGTTCGATTGGAGGCGCACGTGAGCTCTGTCGTCAATTCCGAGCGGATCCCCAACAACGTCAATCTCAGCGGGGACAAGAAGCTCCAGCGCGCGCTCGAGGCCTGGCAGCCGAAGTTCATCGACTGGTGGAAAGAGATGGGTCCCGAGGGCTTCCAGGAAGACCAGATCTTCCTGCGCACGGCCATCAGCGTCGATCACGAGGGCTGGGCGAACTTCGATTACGTGAAGATGCCCGACTACCGCTGGGGTATTTTCCTCGCCGACGCCGTGCCCGAGCGCACGATCAACTTCGGCGATTTCATGGGCAAGCCCGCCTGGCAAGAGGTCCCGGGGGAGTTTCGCAACACCCTCCGTCGGCTGATTGTCACGCAGGGCGACACCGAGCCGGCCAGCGTCGAGCAGCAGCGCTTGCTCGGCCTCACGTGCCCCAGCCTCTACGATCTGCGCAACCTGTTCCAGGTCAACGTGGAAGAGGGCCGGCACCTCTGGGCCATGGTGTACCTGCTCAACAGCTACTTCGGTCGCGACGGCCGCGAAGAGGCCGAAGGCCTGCTGGAGCGCCGGAGCGGCAACTCCGACAAGCCCCGGATCCTGGGCGCCTTCAACGAGCCTTGCTCGCACTGGCTCTCGTTCTTCATGTTCACCTACTTCACCGATCGCGACGGGAAGTACCAGCTCCTGGCCCTCTCCGAGAGCGGGTTCGATCCGCTGGCGCGGACCACCAAGTTCATGCTCACCGAGGAGGCGCACCACATGTTCGTGGGCGAGACGGGCGTGCTCCGGATCATCCAGCGCACCTGCCAGCTCATGAAGGAAGACAAGAACGGTGACGCCCGGGCCCAGGGCGGCATCGATCTGGCGACGATGCAGAAGTACATCAACTTCTGGTACACCGTCTCTCTCGACCTCTTCGGCGGCGAGATCTCGTCGAACGCCGCCTCGTTCTTCGGTTCGAGCCTCAAGGGCCGCGCCAAGGAAGAGAGCTATCCGGATCACTTGGCGCTCGAAGGCACCTACGGGATGGACGTGCCGATCCTGGCCGGAGGCGGCATGGTCTCGGGCTTCAAGCACGAGGACGTCCCGCTCCGCAACGCCATGAACGAGATCCTCCGCGACGAGTACGTGGAAGACGCCCAGCGCGGCCTCGACAAGTGGAACCGCGCCATCGCCGAGGCCGGCTTCGAGGAGGTGAAGCTCACCTTGCCGAGCCGCCGCTTCCACCGAGCCTCCGGCATCTACGCCGGGCTCCATTTCGACGTCGCCGGCAAGCCCCTCACCAAGGAAGAGTGGGAGAGCCAGAAGGACCAGTGGCTGCCGGTCGAGGCCGATGAGATCTACGTGAAGAGCCTGATGACGGCGCCGATCTACGAGCCCGGGAAGATGGCGCACTGGATCGCCCCGCCGCCGCGCGGGATCAAGGGGCGGCCGCTCGACTTCGAGTATGTGAAGCGCACGGAGTAGCGCTCGAACGAGGGCTGCAAAAGGCCGCCGATCCTCTGGATCGGTGGCCTTTTTTCGGTGTGCATTCCTTCTGCGGGTTCTCCGGCGTTCTCGACTTCGCCGGCAACTCGCGCGTACGATGGTCAAAGAGGCGACAAATGGCCATGGCGTTCTGGAAATTGGCGGGGCTTTCGGCGTTGCTCGTCATGGGCGGCGTCGCGTGCCAGTCGCCCGTGAATCCATGCGAGGCGGCGCAGGCCCACGTCTTCGAGTGCATCCCGGGCGCGCGCGACGGTGACGGGTACCCTCCCGTCGAGCCATGCGACGGACGCAGCCGTTGCGTCGCCGAGTGCGTCATCGCGGCGAGCTGCGAGGACCTGATGTCAACGGGGTTCCCCGTCATGACGCCTGGCGCACAACAGTTTCTCAAGTGTCCCGATGCTTGCTTACCCTGAAAATGATCCACGGGGTGGATGTCGCTGGATCGCGAGGTGTGTGCTTTGACGAAAGGCATACATTACCATCAAGGGGTCATGGCATACACTACCGGAGCGTGAGGGCGGACGCGGGATCTTGGCCAGCGCGTTCGCCGGTCTTGCCGAACAAATGGTCCGGGGGATAGCCTCGCCTGCAGGCCTGCTCCACGATAATCCGCTCCCTGCTTACCGCGTCCGCAGTGCTCCTGGTCGCGCTCCCCGCGCGCGCCGAGCGCCCCAACGACGCGGTCACGCTGGAGTATGCTCCGAGCCCTGCCATCGTCGCCGTCTGCCCGGCTGCGGACCGGCTGCGGATTTTCTCGCCGTCGAAGTGCAGATCCGCCTCGGGTACGAGCTGGTCCAGCCGAGCGCGCCGAACCACCTCACGATCAAGATCAACAAGGCGAACGCGTATGCCAGGTGAGCGGCGGTGCGCCGACCGGGGAGGCCGCACCCCAGGATCCGACCACGTTTTGTTGCTTGCTGTCGGGAGCCTGAGCCATCCGGGCCTCCTCCGCGCTGTTTGCCCGACGTTTTCAGAAAAAATTGGGTCGAAGACGATTTTTTTCACCGATCTTCATCCTGGCAACACCAGGGAGGGCATGACACCGGAAGACGCCGCCCCTCTGGTCCGGCGATGGTTCGAGCAGCACGGCCGCCTCGTTGCCGTCACGCTCGCTCGTTACGGCGTCAAGAGCGCGGCAGACCGCGCGGAGCTCCGGCAAGAGGTGTTCATCCTCGCGTTCCTCACCCTCCTGCGCGGCGAGGTCATCGACGCTCCGGGAGTGTGGTTGAAGGAGTGCGCCCGGAGGAAGGCCAGCAATCACCGTCGAAAAGAGATCCTCCGCGCCTCTTTCGCGAGCGAGAACGAGGAGGGAATCAGCGTCATGCCGTCACCCGCACAGCTCGCGGAAGATCGAGAGGCATTGAATCTCGCCTTCGAGTGCCTCGACGAGCCGTCGCAAGACATCGTCCTCGCGGTCCGCGCCGATGGCCTGAGCTGGGGCGAGGTCGCCGCCGAGCGAGGGATCTCCGTCGCTCGCGCCAGGTATCTCTATGCGCTGGCCGTCACGCAGATGGAGGTGGCCCTGAAGCGCGAGGACGAGAAGAACGACAAGCATCGAGCGGTCGCTTTCCCGATCCTGCTCGCGCAGGTCTTCGACGCCATCCGGGCCGAGGTCGACGCCACTCCTCCCGAGCTGGATCGCCAGGTCCGCGAAGGACTGAAGCGCTTCATGAAGGACGCGGGAGCCAGCGCGCCGGAGCCCGAGAGCGAGCGAGTGAGCGTCGCGCGCCCCACTCCGCCCCCGATCCAGAACACCCCACCTCCCGCGCCGTCAACGACCGTCGGGCCGGTGCTGGGGATCGTCGGCGGCGGAGTCGCCATCGGGATCCTTCTTGTCCATCTGCTTCATGGCGCGTCACCCGCGCCGCTTTCGCCGGATCCGAGCCATGGGTCGCCCGCTCCGGCGATTGCGAGGATCGAGCCGTCGGCGACGACCAACGGCGAGCTATCCGGCGGGCCATCGCTCCCGTCGAACCAATCCACGACGGTTCCCGAACAGCGGATCGCGCCGAGCCGAAAGGGTGGTGTGAGCAGAGCCGCTGCAGATCGTTTGAACGTGGCGGCAAGCCCGGGATCACAGACCCTCATCGACCACGCGCGCGCTGATCTTCGCGCGGGGAACGCCACCGCCGCGCTGGCGCTCCTGACGCTGCACGCGCAACGCTTTCCCGCGAAGGCCGACGAGGGCGATCGGCCAGAGCTGCTGCGGCTGGTCTGCGCTGATGCGTCGGTGTGCGGCGAGGCCGAGTGCGCCGATGGGCTGGCCCGCAACGCAGCCCGATGAAGCGGGTTTGAGGAGCCGGAGTGCGCCGCGCAGACGACGCAGAGGACACCGAGCGGGCACAAGGCACGCAAAGACCAGAAGAATCCTGTTTTTCATACCCTCTTGCGACCCTCGCGCCCCGGCGGTTTTCTCCCTCCGGCTCCCGAGCGACAAGGCCGCGTCGCACCCCTCACTCCGTCGCCTTGTAATCTGGTAGGTTGCCGCGGTACTTTGGCGGACGACCCATCATGAACGAGAGCGAACGAGACGCGCCGACCGCGCCGGTGACCGAGCCATCGACGCCGGGCGACGGGCGCCTCGCGTTCCCGATCGTCGGACTCGGCGCTTCTGCCGGCGGGCTCGAGGCGCTGGAGAAATTCTTCTCGCGCCTGCCCGACGCGCCCGGCTTCGCGCTGGTCATCGTCCAGCACCTCGATCCCGGTCGTCCGAGCATCATGCCGGATCTGCTCTCGAAGGTCACGAAGATGCCGGTCGAGCACGTGCGCGACTGGACCCGGCCCGAGATCAACCACGTCTACCTCATCCCGCCCAACACCACGCTCACGCTGGTCGGCACCTCGCTGCGCCTCGCCACGCCGATCGCGCCGCGCCACAACCCCATCGACAGCTTCTTCTGCTCGCTCGCCGAGGCCCAGGGCGAGGACGCGATCGGGATCATCCTCTCGGGCGGCGGCAGCGACGGAACCCAGGGAATCAAGGCGATCCACGAGCACGGCGGCGTGTCCATGGCGCAGGAGCCCGCCCTCCACGACAGCATGCCGCGCAGCGCGATCGCGCTCGGCGTCGTCGATTTCGTCCTGCCCGCCGAGGAGATGCCGGATCGGCTCCTCGCCGTCCTGAAGGACGAGCGCCGCGCCACCCGCGAGAACGCCCACGCCGTCCTCGACGTCGCGGCCGATCTCACCGACGATCTCCGGCGGATCTGCGCCCTGGTCCGGCGACAGACCGAGCACGACTTCAGCGGCTACAAGCAGGCCACGATCCTGCGGCGGGTCCAGCGTCGCATGCAGGTGCGCCAGGTCGCGTCGATGCGCGAGTACCTGGACCTGCTGCGCGAGCCCGCCGAAGCCGACCAGCTCTTCCGCAGCCTGCTCATCGGCGTGACCCGCTTCTTCCGCGACGCCGAGTCGTTCGACGCGCTGGCGCACGCGATCGTCGCCGCGCTGCTCAAGCACAAGAGCGAAGATCAGGAGCTCCGGATCTGGGTGGCCGGGTGCTCCTCCGGCGAAGAGGCCTACTCCATCGCCATCGTGGCGCGCGAGGCGCTCTCGAAGTTCGAGTTCGAGCTGAAGGTGAAGATCTTCGCCACCGACATCGACGACACGGCGCTGGAGACGGCGCGCGGCGGGCGCTATCCGGAGCAAATCGCCGACCAGATCTCGGGCGGGCGACTGGCTCGCTTCTTCGTCAAGCAGCTCAACGGCTATCAGGTCTGCAAAGAGATCCGGGAGATGTGCATCTTCTCCAACCACAACCTCATCGCCGATCCGCCCTTCTCCCACCTCGATCTGCTCTGCTGCCGCAACGTGCTCATCTACTTCGAGAGCGACGTGCAGAAGAAGCTCGTCCCGATCTTCCATTTTGCGCTCGATCCCGGAGGGTATCTGTTCCTCGGCCCCTCCGAGAGCGTCGATGGGTACTCGGATCTCTTCCGCCCCCGCCACAAGAAGCACCGCATCTACCAGCGTCAAGACGCGCTGAGCCCGCCGATAGCGGCCTTCTCGTTGCTCCATCCGCTCCGGCAGCACCGGCCGCTGCCGCTCGCCGCGCCGGTCTCGGTCGCCACGCCGGAGCAGAGCCTCGTGAAGACCATCGAGCGCCGCTTGCTCGACGAGTACACGCCGCCGACGGTGATCGTCAACGAGGCGGGCGAGATCCTCTATGTCTACGGTCGCACGCGCAAATACCTCGAGCTCTCGCCCGGCGCGCCGCAGGTCAACATCGTCGACATGGTCCGCGACAGCGTCCGCCCCGATTTGCTCACCGCGCTGCGCGAGGCCGTGAGGACGCGGCAGACCGTGGTGCGGCCGGACATGGCGGTCGAGATCGACGGCCAGGTCCAGCGGCTCAACCTCATTGTTCAGCCGGTCCGGCTGGCCCCGTCGGGCGATGGGGAGTCCGGCCTCCTGATGGTCGTCTTCCAGGAGCTCGGGCCGCTGCTGAGCCGGCAGCAGGCCGATACCGAGGGGGCGATCCCGCCCTACCGCGACAACATCGTCCAGCAGCTCGAGGTCGAGCTCCGGAGCACGAAAGACAGCCTCCGGACCACCATCGAGGAGTTCAAGGACTCGACCGAAGAGCTGAAGTCCTCCAACGAAGAGCTGGTGAGCACCAACGAAGAGCTCCAGTCCACCAACGAGGAGATGCAGACCTCGAAGGAAGAGCTCCAGTCGATCAACGAGGAGCTCCAGACCGTCAACATCGAGCTCCACCGCAAGGTCGACGAGGTCGATCGCGTCAACGGCGATCTCCAGAACCTCTTCGCCAGCACCCAGATCGCGATCATCTTCCTCGACAACAACCTCCGCATCCAGAAATTCTCCCCGGCGACCAAGTCCCTCTTCCGGGTGATCGAGAGCGACGTCGGCCGGCCGATCACCGACATCGCGTTCACCTTCTCCGACGACCGGCTCCTCGATCACGTGCACGAGGTCCTGCAGACGCTCGAGCCCCGCGAGCAGCAGGTCCACCGCGCCCAGGGCGACGTCTGGTACATCCGCCGGATCCGGCCCTATCGCTCCTTCGAGAACACCATCGACGGCGTGGTCATCACCTTCGTCGACATCACCGAGCTGAAGCGGGCCCAGCAGCAGATTGCCTATCTGGCGGCGATCGTCGAGTCCTCGCAGGAGGCCATCGTCGGCAAGACGCTCGACGGGATCATCACGAGCTGGAACGCCGGCGCCGAGCGGCTCTTCGGCTACACCCAGGCCGAGGCCGTCGGCCGCTCGTACGCGCTGCTGATGACCAAGGACGAGTCCGCGGCGATGGGTCCCCTCCTCGCGCGGCTCCGGCGCGGCGAGTACATCGACGCGTTCGAGGCCAGGCACATCGCGAAGAGCGGGGCCGTCCTCACGGTGTTCCTCACGCTCTCTCCGGTGTTCGACACCGGAGGCGCCATCGTCGGGGTCTCGGCCATCGCCCACGACATCACCGGCCGCCGCATCGCCGAAGAGGGCCTGCGCGAGGCCGATCAGCGCAAGAACGATTTCCTGGCGATGCTCGGCCACGAGCTGCGCAACCCGCTCGCGCCGATCCTCAACGCCGCGCAGATCCTCCGCCAGCTCTCGCCGGGCGTGCCCGCGGTCGCGCGCGCGCAGGAGATCATCGAGCGGCAGGGCCGGCACATGACCCGGCTCATCGACGATCTCCTCGATGTGTCCCGCATCTCCAGCGGGAAGATCCTCCTGCGCAAGGAGCCGCTCGATCTCGTCGAGCTGATCCGCACCGTGGTCGAGGATCACCGCGCCGACATCGAGAGTGGCAGTCTCTCGGTCAACGTCGTCCTGCCGGCGCACTCGCTCTACGTGCTCGGCGATCGCGCCCGCCTCGCGCAGATCGTCGACAACCTCGTGCACAACGCGGCCAAGTTCACCGACGCCGGCGGGCAGATCACGGTGTCGGTCGAGGCCGAGGCCGCGCCGAGCGGCGCGCGGGTGAGGCTGCGCGTGCGCGACACCGGGATTGGCATGGACGCCGAGACGCTCTCGCGGCTGTTCGAGCCCTTCGTTCAGGCCGATCGAAGCCTGGAGCGCAGCCGCGGCGGGCTCGGCCTCGGGCTCTCGGTGGTGAAATCCATGGTCGAGCTCCACGACGGCACCGTCGAGGCCCACAGCTCGGGCCCCGGACGAGGCGCCGAGTTCACGATCCGCCTGCCGCTCGTCGATCCGCCGGCGTCGGCGCAGGGCACCGAGTCGTCGGCCGCCCGCGCGCGCGGCCCGCAGAAGATCCTGGTGATCGAGGACAGCGTCGACGCCGCCGAGACGCTCGACACCTTGCTCCGGCTCTGGGGGCACACTGTCCTGGTCGCCCACGCCGGCGCCGAGGGCCTGGCGCTCGCGAAGGACTTCGAGCCCGACGTCGTGCTCTGCGACATCGGCCTCCCCGGCGGCCTCGACGGCTACGCGGTCGCCCGCGAGCTCCGCGCGCGCGCCGGCGACGGAGCGCCGTACCTGGTGGCGTTGACCGGCTACGGGCAAGACGAAGATCAGCGCCTCGCCGCGGCAGCAGGCTTCGATCGGCACCTGGTGAAGCCGGTCGATCACGACGTCCTGGAGAAGCTCCTGGCCCGCGTCCCGCGATGACCCCGCGGCGATCGACGGTGATAGGCTGAGCCCCATGGACGTCGCGAACGAAGCCTCCGCGCCGGAACCGGAGGCCGCCGTCGCGCCGAGCGAGAGCGTCGAAGTCGATGCCGCCTCGTCGGTCGCGGAGATCGCCGCGGCGGCGGTGGAGCCGCAGCCCAGCGTCGCTGCCGCGGTCGATCCCGCGGCGGATCAAGCCAGGGCGGCGGCGATCGCCCTCGAGGACGAGGCCGCCGCGCGCGCCCTCCGGCGGACGCCGTTTCGCACGCTGATCACGCGGCCGTTCTGGGCTGGCCTGCTCGGCGCGGGCGCGGGGATGTGGACCGCGGGCGTGATCCAGGCCTTCACGCGCGCGTACCTCATCCCGCGGCCCAGCCCGGCGGTCGCCTTCTTCTTGCCGCTGATCATGGCCTTCGGCTTCGCCCTCGCGCGCGGGTATCGCACGCCGGTGCAGGGCTATGGATCGCTCCTCGGGCGGGTGCTCGCGGTGTCCCTCTTCGGAGGGATCCTCGCGTCGATCGCCACGATCATCCTGGCGCTGTTCTTCGACGGGTTTCACGTCCGCGGTCAGACCGCGTACGTCACCATCGCCCTCGTGGGCGGGGTTCTCGGCGGCCTCTCGCTGGCGCGGCTCCACGGCATCGGGACCGATAAATCAAGGCGAATCAAGATCGCGTCGGTCGTCGCCGCGGCCTTCCTCCTGACGATCTGGCCCTCTGCTCCGTGGCTGCGCTGTCGGCTGGGCTCCGGCGAAGGCTGCCGCGAGGCCGCCGGTCGCCAGGACGACGCGCGCTCGATGGGCCGGCTCGCGCAGATCGGGTGCGAGCGCGAAGACATGGAGTCGTGTCGCCTCGCCGGTCTGGCCTACCAGCAAGAGGGCCCGGCGCGCGATCTCCGCCGCGCCGAGAGCTTCTATCGCGAAGGCTGCTCTCTCGGAGACGAGGAGTCCTGCAACAGCGTCCACGAGCTGGAGCTGGAGCAGAGGTGCGACCGCTACGGGGCGTTTGCCTGCGCCGAGCTGGCGCACGCGCACGAGACCGGCGACGGGATGACGCGCGATCGGGCCCTGGCGCAGCGGTACTATCGTAAAGCCTGCTTGCTGGGCGCGGACGATGCCTGTCGGGCGGCGGAGGGGCGGTGAGCGGAGGCGAGCGAGCAGGCTGAAACGAAGCTCGACCCCGTCCTGCTCCTCGCCCCGGCGGGCGACGGTAAAGTTTGCGGCGGCCCGGCGGCGACGGTCGAGATCTGCGGTCGGGATCGGGATTTCCCCGCTTGGCCGCGCGTTCTTCGTGATTTCGATTTCGTTCTGCTGAGCGTGTGTGCATGGTGTTGGCCGCATGGGGACGCGGGACCTGCTTCTCCTGATCGGCTTTCTTCGCAGCGGGAAGATGTACCCGACCGCGCTCTCGCTGAAGACGGTCGGCATCCAGCGGTCGATGAAGCTGGTGCTCGACGGCATGGCCGAGCAAGAGCGCGCTCTCTTCGGAAAGCCCGCGCTCCCGGGCGATCGCGACGATCTCCGGCGCCGCGCCGCCCTGACGAGCTGGTCGGGCGACGCGGTCGCGGTGGGTACCCGCATCGGCGAGATCCCCGATCCCGGCGTGGTGCTCTGCCTGCTCTACGACGTCCCGGTGCAGGGCGCTTCGCTGCCGATCGACGTCTTCGCCCAGACGCTGCGGCGCTTCGCGCTCCGCGATCCGCAGCTCCGCGCGCGCTTCGAAAGCCACGTCGACGAGTCGGGGACGTTCGTGCCCGCGTGGCTCTCGCCCGAGGTGCGCCGGCAGAAATCGCAGGAGGCCTTCGAGGCGGCGATGAAGGTGGCGCGCGCGCACGGCTTCGCCCACGCGGCGCCGCTGTTCGAGGGCGTGCGCGGCGAGTCGTACGCCCCGGCGCAGGTGGCGATCGCCGTCTACGAGCTGCGCGAGCTCGGCGACGTCGACAGCGCGCGCCGCCGCCTCAACGACGTGATCCGGGTCGCGCCGCGCAACGTGGCGGCGCGGATGCAGCGGGCCCGCGTGCTCGTCGCCGACTCGGGCCGCCAGGTCGAGGCCGCGACAGACTACCTCGCCGTGCTCCGCGAGCTGGCCCGCCCCGACACCGTCGACGACTCGCGCGAGGTCCGCGAGGCCGCGTGCGAGGGCCTCTGGGCGCTCCACCGCGAGTTCGCCGACACCGCCGAGCTCGACGCCGCGGTGCTGCTCTCGCGGAGCGACGCCGAGCGCGGATTCGAGGCCGTCTCGCGCTATGTGCACACCCACCCGTGCTCGTGGGACGCGCAGGCGCGGCTGGCCTCGCTGGCCCTCGCGCGCCAGCGCTTCGATCTCACGGTCAAGCTGCTGAACCAGGTGCGCTGGCTCTTCGCCGACGATCCCAACCCGCATTTCGTCTACGGGCAGGCCCTGGCGTCGCTCGGCAAGCACGAGGCGGCGCACATGGCTCTCCAGTACGCGGCGTCCCTCGGCCCGAACGATCAGGAGATCGCCCGCTGGCTCGCGTTCGTGCAGCGCAAGCTCGCCAACGAGCAGGTGCAGAGCTCGCGCGCCGCCAGCGTGGTCCTCGCCGATCACGTGGCCCGCTCCCTGCTGCTCCTGCTCGGGATCGTGCGCGAGGGCCGCCTGCACCCCTCGGCGACGATGCTCAACAAGCTCCCCGGCGACGTGGCGCTCACCTTCGTGCTCCAGACCATCGCCGGGCAAGAGCAGCGCCGCTTCGGCGCCGACGAATCCCCACGATCCGAGGGCGATCTCCGCGGCGTGGCCGAGCGCAGCCTGATCAAGGATCTCGCCGGCGAGACGCTGAACGTGGAGCAGACCGTGGGCGACGTGCCCGATCCAGGCATCCTCGTCGTCTTGCTCTATCCGTCCGTCGGCCGCGACAGGGACGGTCGCCCGGTGTTCGAGCCCCGCCCCGCCAACTGCCGTGAAGCCCTGCTCGGCATGGTCCGCCAGGACCTCGACATGGCCGGCAAGCTCGAACGCCATTTGAAGTCGCCGGACGCCTCAATCAAGGCTCGCCTCGACGAGGCTTGAGAGGGCGCCTCAGCCGCCGCTGTTGGCCTCGATCTTCCCGATGTAGCTGAAGCTGCCGTATTGCTCCGGGTTGCTGAAGAGCTTCACCACGTACTCTCCGGACGTGGGGAAGGCGCAGTCGACCCGGGTTTTCTCGCCGTTGACGATGGCGCACTTCGTCCCCGAGCCGCCGCTTTGCGGGTAGAAGTCGGCCAGGGTGAACAGCTTCTTCGGGTTGTTGATCTGGATCGTGAGAGCGCCCTTCACGGTGACCTGCGAGCGATCCGGGGCGATGAGCTCGCGCGCCTCGGCGTAGAACTGCGGGGTCATCATCGGTTGACGCATGAACTCGCCGCGGGAGATTGGCTTGTCGCGGAGCTGCCAGCGGGCCTCGTCCGGGAAATGATCGAGGCCGAACACCGCAGGAGGCGTGAGGTAATAGTCGCTCCGGTAGTGCTTGGTGAAGGTGGGACCGTCGATGTACCCGCTGTCCCAGGTGGCGTCGATGTGGAGATAGCGGCCATCCAGCTTGGCCACGTTCCACGCGTGGCCCTCGCCGGCCTCTTTCGAGGACGCGCCGCGCGCGTCGCCGACGATGTAGAGCACCTCGACGCCGAGGGCCCGGCCCAGGGCTTCGAGCACCCGCGCGTAGCCTGCGCAGACGCCGGTGCGGGTGCGGAACACCGTCTGCGCGTCCTGCGGCGGGTAGCGGTGCGCCGCGTACGACGGCGCGTCGTAGGCGATCCGATCGGCCACCCAGTCGTGCGCGGCCTTGAGCCGGCGCGCGGGATCCGAGGTGCGATCGGCGATGTAGCGCGCCACGCTCTCGAGGCTGGTCTCCGACGCCGCGGGGATCTCGTTCACCAGCGGATCGAGCGTGCTCGGCAGCGGCCAGGCGCTCGCCACGCCGCCGGAAGCAGGCTTGTCGGGCGCGGGCGGCGGGATCGGCGTGGGCTTCGCGGTGTCGGCGGGCGTCGGGGTCGGCGTCGTCGCGGTGGGCGCCGTCGTTGACGTCGTTGACGGCAGGGGATCCGGGGTCCCGCTCGTGGTCCCGCCGCCGCTGTCGCTCTTCTGATCGAAGGGGTTCTCGTGGACCGCGAGGTAGAGCCACTCCAGCCGATCCGCCGCGCGGAAGAGCTGCTTGCGGGCCGCTTCGGCGGCCCCGCCGTGGCGCCCGTCCAGCATCCAGTCGCCGCGGGTCGAGAGCGCGGTGAAGCCCTTCGCCGGCTCGGTCCCGAGGAGCACGCCGAGGAAGACCAGGTTCACCGCGAGGGTGCGGAGGATGAAGCGATCCCAGAACGTGAGGATCCGCGGCGCAGAGGCCTTCTTTGGATCGCGGCCGCGTTTGCGCGTCACCCAGGTGTCCCAGAGGAGCGGGAGGCCGGGGAACAGCAGCAGCCCCGCCGACGCGGCGAGCGCCGCCGGGCCGTTGAAATACGCCGCGAGCGACGAGGCGACCCACGCGCCCAGGAGCGGAGTGGCGATCACGAACGCCGCCCACACGATCTTGAGGGCCCCCACGAAGAGCGCGCCGCCGATCGAGGAACGCGGCGGCGGCGGGGCGGGGCGCTTCATGGCCGAGCAGCCTAGCCGAGCCGGGGCGCGGCTGCATCGTCAGGGCGCGTCGCATCGTCGTCGCGGTCCGGGAGAGCCTCTGATACGACGCTACCCGGAGGACACCCATGAAGCTTTATCACAGCCAGTTCACCCGATCCGGTCGCGCGCGATGGATGCTCGAGGAGTGCGGCGCGCCCTACGATCTCGAGCGGATCGCCCTGTCGAAGGGGGAGCACCGCACGCCGGAGTACCTCGCGGTGCACCCGCACGGATCGGTCCCCGCGCTGGTCGACGGCGATCTCAAGCTGATCGAGTCGGCGGCCATCGTCATGCACCTGGCCGACAAGTTCCCGGAGAAGAAGCTCGCGCCGGCGCTCGGCACCGACGATCGCGGGCGCTACTACCGCTGGATGGTCTACGTGCCCGCGACCGTGGATCCGGTGCTCGAGACGATCACGATGCACACGCGCTTGCTGCCCGAGGCCAAGCGCGTCGCCGCGCTCGCCGACGACGCCAAGCGCAAGCTCGGCGGCATCGTCCAGGTGCTCGAAGAGGCCGTGGGCGGCCGCGCGTACGTGATTGGCGAGACCTTCACCGCGGCCGACGTGATGGTGGGCAGCGCCATCGGCTGGATTGGTTTCCTCGGGATGCTGGGCGAGCACCCGAAGCTTCTGGCCTACAGCAAGGGCCTGGCCGCGCGCCCGGCGTACCAGCGCGCCCACGCCGACTGAAGGTCTCCTCGCCGGGCGGCGCGAGCCCTCAAAACGCGCCGCTGAGCGCGACGCCCCCGCCGCCCGGGAGCAGCGCCACTCCCACGCTGGTCGAGGCGGCGGGAGTGGGGCTGCTGCCCCCGGAGAGCACGAGAGCCACGCCGACGCCGGCGGCGGCCGCGCCGACGGCGAAGGCCACGGTGCTGACGACGGAGAGCGATTGGCCTGCTCGGGCCTGATCGACGACGGAGATGCTGCACCCCACCTTCGAGGGACAGGCCTTCACCGCAGCGGCATGATCGCCGAGGGCGAGGATGCCAGTCACCGCGCCCGCCGCGAGGCCCGCGACGCCCACGCCGCCGACGACGAAGCCCAGGGTGCGTCGGTTGCGCGTGGGCGCTGCGACGGCCGGCGCCGCGGGAGCTCGCGCGCTGGGCTCGCCCGGCTCGACGGTGATCGCGGCGGTCTTGCCCTCGTCGAGCGTCAGATCGTAGCGCCGGTCCGCGCGGCCCGGCGCGGTCACGGTGATGGCGTGCTTCCCTGGATTCACGGGCACCTCGGCCCCGAGCGCGCTCTTCGCGAGGGGCGCGCCGTCGGCGCTCACCGTGGCTCCGGGCGGCGAGGAGATCGCGAGATCGACGCGGACATGGGCGAGCCGCGGGGCGAGCGCGGCGAGGTGCTTCTGGGCGATGGTGAGCCGCTCGTCGTCCGGCGTGAGCTGGGGCAAGACCTCCTGAAAATGCGTTGTGGCCTCGGTCAGCTGCCCGAGCTGCTCCTCGCAGATGGCGAGGTTGAGCAGCTTGCCCCGGCCCGGCTCCATCGCGTTGCTCTTGCGGAAGAATTGGAGAGCAGCCGGGTAGTCGGAGCGCGCGAGCGCGTCGCGGCCCTGCCGGAACTGCTCCTCGGCCGCGGCGTGGGCGTCGCTCGCCTGCGCGAGCGCGCTCGACGACGCGCCGAGAGAGAGGGTGAGCACCAGGAGCCAGGGGAGATAGCGCATGCGGTGAGCTCGGCTTTCAATCGGAGCGATCCAGGGGGTTGCGACGGGGCCGCGGAGCGCCCTTGGGCGCGGGGCCCGTCGAGCGCGGCGGCTGGCCTGGGGGCGAGAGGGACGGGGCGCCCGGCGCCACAGCGGAGGCGACGGCGTCGGTCGTCGCCTCCGCCGCGACAGGACCGGTGGGCGCGGGATCCACGGCCGAATGCGCGCCGCTCGGCGCCGCAGGCCCGGTGTCGAGGCGCGTCCCGGCGCCGGGCGCGGAGGCCGGCGCGATCGCCGCGCTCGTGCCGCGATAGCGCAGCGCGAGCGCGAGGATCACCGCGAGGGTGACTGTCCCGACGACAGCCCAGACTGGCCACCTGCTGCGCGCGGCGGGGCGAGCGTCGGCCGGAGCCGCGAGGGCGCGCCGCGCGGGATCGAGGGGGATCACCGGCGGCGCGGCGGGGATTGGCATGAATGGAGCGACGGGGGCAGGGATGACGATGGTCCTCGGCGAGGCCGCCGACGCCGTGGTCGCGGCCGGCGCGCCGATCCCCACCGACGACGGCGTCGGCGCTCGCGCCGGCACGAGCGAGCTCGCCTGCATTCGCACCGTCTGATTGAGCGCGGGAGCCGCCCGCGGAGGGGAGAAGGGCAGTGGCGCAGGCGAAGGCGGGGGCGGCGCATCGGCGATCCGCGGCGGAGTCGGCGCGAAGAGCGGTGGAGTCGGCGCGAGGAGCGGTGGAGTCGGCGCGGCCACCGTCGCTCGCGGGGCCGGTGTGATCACCCGCGGCGTCGGCGGATCGTGCGCCACCGCGGCGAACGCCTCGGCGAGCTCCGGGGCCGACTGGAAGCGCTGCTCGGGATCGCGGGCGAGCGCGCGCTCGAAGAAGCCGTCGATTCGCGCGGAGAGATCCGGCGCCATCGACGAGGGGGCCGGCGGCGCGTCGGTGCAGACGCGCACGAGCACGTCGCCGAGGTTCGCGCCGGGGAAGGGCAGGCGACCCGTGAGCACGCGATAGAGGATCACCGCGACCGACCAGAGATCGCTCCGCTGGTCGACGTCGCGCGAGCTCCGGATCTGCTCCGGGCTCATGTAGTGGACCGATCCCAGGAGCACCCCGGAGTCGGTGTCGGCCTGGGCCTCGCCGAGAGTGCCTGTCTTGGCGATGCCGAAATCCAGGACCTTGACCACCTCGTCGTCGTCTTTGAGGGCCAGGAACACGTTCCCCGGCTTGAGATCGCGGTGGACGAGGCCCGCCTCGTGGGCGGTGCGCAGCGCCTTGCAGATCTGGACCAGGAGCCGCGCCAGCACCGGAGCCGGAAGGCGGCCCTCGCGCTCGAGCCGCGTGGCGAGGCTCTCGCCCTTGAGGAGCTCCATGATGATGTAGGGAGTCTCGTCTTCCACGCCGTAGTCGTGGACCTGGACGACGTGCTGGCTCCGGAGGCGCGCCGCGACCCGGGCCTCGCGCTCGAAGCGGATCCGCGCGTCGGCCTCGGCCACGAGCGAAGGGGCCATGAATTTCACGGTCACGTCGATCTCGAGATCCCGGTGGCGGGCGATCCACACCGAGCCCATGCCGCCTTTGGCCAGGGGGCGAACGAGGGTATAGCGACCCGCGATGACGACGCCTTGATCGAGCGTGATCATCGCCGGCTACTTCGAGGTCTCGAGGACATAGCCGCCGAAGTCGTGGTCCTCCCAGTAAACGCGGGTCGCGTCGACGACGAGGCTCCCCGGGAGGCACTCGCCCGAGGCCAGCGTCACCGGCGTGCCGCCGCCGATGGGCGCCTTCATCACCGCGCCGTCGAGGCAAACGTGCATCGCCGGCTGGGTGCCGAAATTCGTCCAGTAGACGTGGGTGGCGTCGACGGCGAGGCCGTTCGGGCCGTGTTGCCCGGTCGCGAGCGTGGTGGGGTTCCCTCCGGCGACTGGCACCTTCATCACCGTGCCTCCGGCCATGCTCGTCCAGTAGACGTAGCCCTGGTCCACCGCGATGGCCGAGGGCGTGGGGAGGCCGGTGGCGAGCGTCTGGGTGACGCCGCCGCCGATGGTCACCCTGCGGACGCTGTCGCTGGTGATCCAGTAAACGTAGCTCTTGTCGACGGCGATGCCGGTCACGCCGACCTGACCGAAGGCGATCGTCGCCGGGACCGCGGCGCCGCCGATGTCGGCCTGCAAGACCGTGTTCTGCCCGCTCGTCCAGTACACGTAGCTGGCGTCGACGGTGATGCTGTAAGGCGTCGCCGGGTTGGTGACGAACTGAGTCGGCGACCCGCCGGCGAGGGGCGCCTTCCAGATGAGATTG